>CACYKX010000024.1 GCA_902775075.1 uncultured Prevotellaceae bacterium
GGAAATGAATACTCTAAAAAAATCGAGGAGGTTGCAGAAAAGGAAAGCGCAGAAGCTATGATTATCGCAGCAAAGACCGAGGAAGATATAGCTTCTCTTGAAACATACGAGGACAAGAAGATGTTCCTCGACGAACTTGGACTTGAGGAAAGTGGTGTCAACCGCCTTATCAAGAAAGCGTATGCTCTTCTGAACCTCGAAACCTTCATTACTGCTGGTGAAATGGAAGTAAAGGCATGGACCTACCACAAGGGATGGAAAGCTCCTCAATGTGCAGGTGTCATCCACACCGATTTCGAGAAAGGATTCATCCGTGCAGAAGTTATCAAATACGAAGACTATATCAAATACGGAAGTGAAGCTGCAGTCCGCGAAGCCGGAAAATTAGGCATCGAAGGCAAGGAATATGTTGTTCAGGATGGCGATATCATGCACTTCCGCTTCAATGTATAAAAACTTCTTGACGAGAGATAAACATAAATAGAATATGTTAGACTTACAGAATTACATCGTATGGCAACCTGACCCAGTATTTTTCCATATTGGGTCATATTCAGTACGTTATTATGCTGTCTGTTGGGCTATTGGCCTCACCTTGGGTTACTTCCTCATGATGAAACTCTACAAGCAACAGCAAATTCCAGACGAAAAGTTTGATCCATTGATGTTCTACATCTTCTTTGGTGCTCTTATCGGCAGTCGATTAGGACATTGTCTATTTTACGAACCAGACTATTTCCTGTCAAGTGGCAAACACCTTATAGAGATGTTTGTACCTATTCATTTCTTACCAGAAGGCGGCATCAAGGTTACTGGTTACGCTGGTTTAGCTTCACATGGTGGTGTCATTGGACTACTTATAGCTATTTGGCTCTATTGCTGTAAAACAAAAGTCCCAGGCTGGGTAGTTCTCGACAACATGGGCATCTGTTCCGGTATTGCCGCTACCTTTATCCGACTTGGTAACCTGATGAATTCTGAAATCGTCGGTAAAGTTACCGATGTCCCATGGGCATTCATTTTCCGAAACGGAGACCCTTCAATAGCCCACGAGCCACGACATCCAGGACAACTTTATGAGGCTATCACCTACATTTTGATATTTACCACCATTCTGCTTATCTATCGTCATAAAGGTCCGAAGAGTGTGGGGTCAGGACTCTACTTCGGTATCTGCCTAACCCTTATTTTCGTTGCGCGATTCTTTATAGAATACACCAAAGAAATACAAGAAGCTTTCGAGGCTGGACTTCCTATCGATATGGGGCAGATTCTAAGTATCCCTCTCATCGCAATTGGTATCTGGGCGATAGTTTCATCACGCCATCGCGTGACAACAATGAATTTCAAAAAATAAAATAACTTTCTATTTATATATTACAAAAGCGAACTCCTCGAAGAGAAGTTCGCTTTTTCTATGATGACTGTCACTACCCCTATTGGGTTATTTTCCTGTTACTATTTTCTTGATTTCATTCAATTTATTCAAAGCCTCTACAGGAGTCAGATTATTTATATCCAAGCCAAGGATCTCATCCCTGATCTGTTCCAGAACAGGATCATCCAACTGGAAGAAACTCAACTGTACACCATTGTCTACCTTCTGAAGTTTCTCCTTCGTCGATGGTTTGCCGACCGAACCAACACCCTCGTTTTCGGCTTCCAATTGCTTCAAAATTACATTAGCACGTTTCACAATACTCCTAGGCATACCGGCGATCTCTGCCACATGAATACCAAAGCTATGCTCACTACCACCTTTTTCTAGTTTACGAAGAAATATCACCTTACCATCTATCTCCTTGACACTCACATTATAATTCTTGATGCGGGCAAAGAGCTTTTCCATTTCATTTAATTCATGATAATGGGTGGCAAAGAGCGTGCGAGCCCTTGATTTCTCATGTTCATGTAGATATTCCACAATAGCCCAAGCTATTGAAATACCATCATAGGTAGAAGTTCCGCGACCTAATTCATCAAATAATACTAAACTCTTCGGCGTAACATTATTTAGAATATTAGCTGCTTCCGTCATCTCCACCATAAAGGTAGATTCACCTAAAGCAATATTATCAGAAGCTCCTACACGCGTAAATATTTTATCTACCAACCCAATCCTTGCACTTTCAGCAGGAACGAAACAACCTATCTGTGCCAATAACACAATCAATGCTGTCTGACGCAAAAGAGCTGATTTACCAGCCATGTTAGGACCGGTAATCATCATGATCTGCTGTTTCTCCGTATCCAAATACACATCATTGGCAACATATTTTTCTCCTATTGGCAACTGTGTTTCTATCACAGCATGTCTTCCCTTCTTGATATCTATCACATCACTATTATCAACGATTGGACGTACATATTGGTTTTCTTGCGATATCTTGGCAAAACTCAACAGGCAATCAAGATGAGCCACTAAATTGGCATTAATCTGAATTTGTGGAATAAACTCCTGCATATCAGCTACCAATTCATTAAAAAGTTGTGCCTCCATGGAAAGAATCTTATCATCTGCTCCTAAAATTTTCTCTTCATATTCTTTCAGCTCTTGTGTGATATAGCGCTCTGCATTCGCTAAGGTTTGCTTACGAATCCATCCTTCAGGAACCTTATCCTTATATGTATTTCTCACCTCAAGGTAATAGCCAAAAACATTGTTGAATCCTATCTTCAAACTTGAGATTCCGGTCTGCTCTATCTCACGATTCTGGATTTCCATAAGATACTGCTTTCCATGATCACGGATAGATCTCAACTCATCAAGTTCTTTACTATATCCAGGAGCTATCACATCACCCTTATTGACAAGCTGAGGTGGGTCTGGTTGAATTTCCTTATTTATCCTATCACGAATACTCTCACACAGATTCAAACGCTCTCCCAATCGTTTCAAGGCATCGTTCTTTGCATATAAACATGCCGACTTTACAGGTTGGATAGCCAACAACGCATTTTTTAACTGTACAACCTCACGAGGCGAAACTCTACCCACAGCTACCTTTGAGATAATACGCTCCAAATCGCCCATACGGTGGAATTCATCGTCTATAACCTGTCTGAACTCTGGTTCTCTAAAGAAATACTCTACTATCTCAAGTCTATTCTGGATAGAATTTACATCTTTCAACGGAAAGATCATCCATCTTCTGAGCATACGACCACCCATTGGGGTTACCGTTCTGTCTATTACATCCAACAGACTTCTTCCATCTTCCTGCATAGGAGCAATCAACTCCAAACTGCGAACGGTAAACTTATCCAGTCTTACATATTTTTCTTCCTCAATACGAGCAAGCGATGTGATATGATTGATATGAGTATGTTGCGTGAGTTCTAGATACTGCATGATAGCACCACTCGCAATGATACCATTCTTGAGATGCTCCACACCAAAGCCCTTTAAACTTTTTGTCTGGAAATGTTTCAGCAACTTCTGTCTTGCTGTTTGTTCTGTAAATACCCAGTCATCCAATTCAAAAGTACAGAGCTTATTACCAAAGTATCTTTCAAAACTTTCTTTCTTTGCACGATCATAAAGAACCTCCTTCGGCATGAAGTTACCAAGAAGTTTTTCCACATAATCATAAGTACCTTCACCCGTAAGAAACTCTCCCGTAGAAATATCCAAGAAACTTACACCACATGCACTTTTACCAAAATGAATAGCAGCAAGGAAATTGTTTTCTTTATAATTGAGCACATTGTCCCCCATGGCCACACCTGGTGTCACAAGTTCTGTGATACCACGCTTCACCATCTTATCCATCTCGCTCAGACCCTTTTTTCCTTTTATCATCTCACGCTTCTTCTTCGGGTCTTCCAATTGGTCACAGATGGCAACACGTTTACCTGCACGTATCAGTTTCGGCAGATAGGTATCAAGTGCGTGATGTGGGAATCCAGCCATCTCAGCACTACCAGAACTACCTCCGTTATTACGCCTTGTCAAGGTAATACCAAGAATTCTACTAGCTTCTATGGCATCCTCACAATATGTTTCATAAAAATCTCCACAACGAAAAAGCATCAGAGCATCAGGATGCTCTGCCTTCATACTGAAGAATTGTTTCATCATTGGGGTTAACCCACTCTTATCTTTAGCCATCTCTTACTATTTTTTGCCACGTATCAAGTATGCAAAGTTACTCAAAATCAGCCATTTCTACAAATAATTAAAATATTTTTAAAAAAATCATTGCAGATTATTATTTTATTTCTTAAATTTGCATTTGGACAATAGTGCGTAACTATCATGAGCATCAAGAGAATCTTCATATTGGTTTTCATTTATACAACTACTCTAGTCACACAGGCACAAATTGCCGACTCTTGTCGTGTTGCTTTCCGTTTTCGTCCGAGACAGGATATGTTTTGGGAGATGTACGGTTCTAATAAGAGCGGACTTAAAAAGATTCTTTCCTGTATTGATAAGCATAAACTCAAAGATGGCTCTATCAAGGTCGTTGGCTATAGTGATGGAGATATCCATGAAAATATGCGTAGATGTAACCGTGTAAAGACTGCACTTATTACTCGCAAGGGTATCAAAGAGCGTCATTTCAAAACCTATAATCTTACAGAAACTTATCATGGCGTGAACAACATTGTTCTCGTCGATTTCTGTCGTGTCGTTAATCATGCTGACATCAAGATTCCTTATCGCGATGATTCTGAATATGAAGGGCATGATGTTCAACTTTCCATATATCAACCTACTTTATTCAAGAATTCTGCCGATACTATTGCACATTCAGAGTACGACACCATCCGGAGTATTCCGAAGGCATCACGACCGATACAACTTACTCCACACATCGTCAAAATGCCAGAAAATTCAAATCCTGTAGATAGTATCAACTCGACATACAAGCCCCTATTTGCTTTAAAAACCAATTTGCTATTCGACGCTGTTTTAGCTCCAAACATAGAATTGGAAAGATGGATAGGTCGCAAGCAACAGTTCTCTATCATGGCAGAAACATGGTTCCCATGGTACAGATGGCATAATAACGAGAGATCATATGAGATATTCTATGCCGGAGGTGAGTTACGCTGGTGGTTCAAACGTAAGCAGAATAACATATCCTCTCGACCTCTTACCGGTCATTTTCTCGGTGCCTATGCAGGTGGTGGTCTATACGATTTAGAATGGAATACCAATGGCCATCAAGGAGAATATTTCACGACAGGACTTACTTATGGATATGCCTGCCATCTCACACGAAATTTCAATCTCGAATTTTCTATTTCCGCAGGTTATGTCGGTGGTCCATATCGTAGTTACGAAGCTCATTGTAACAATGAATTGCTCGTATGGCGTAAGAATTCCAATTTCTATTATTTTGGTCCGACAAAAGCAAAAGTCAGTTTAGTATGGATTCTTGGAACTCATAAAAAAGAAAGGAGGTAAACCATGAGAAAGCTTTTTTTCTCCATCTCTTTGGTTTTTACCATATTTTTTTGCATCACGACACTAACTTCATGCGATGAAGAAGGTTTCGTCAACCGGCGCGGCGTATATAAATTTAGTGAAATCAATGCAAATTTCAGTGTGGATGTTGACTGGATGACCGACTTTGGTTCTCTCCCTACTGGTATGTCCGTATTTACATATGGAGAAAATACAGGTGTAAAAAGTGAGATTACCAATAGCGTCAATACAATAGACCTTAAACGTCCTGTTGATAATTATCGCCTATTAATTTTCAACCTCACACCTGATGAGTTTAGTACGCTCACTTTCCACAACACCCAAAATATAGACTCCTTTTATGTCAAACTAAAACCACTCACTCAATATATGAATGGAAAGTGGGATCAAGGAGTTGAATATATGTGTGCCCCTGAACCTTTCGCTTTTGCCTACGATACAATAGCCATAACCAAAGATATGGTAGAATCCTCTTATTGTAAGGCTTTTCAGACGGAAGATTGTGACGAATGCTCTGATTCCATTGTATATGTTTACAAGGAAAAACCTCAACCCATGGCTATTAAACTGGAAATCCGTATTCGTACCAATGGTATCACCAACCTAAAGAAACTTGCCGGCAGTCTTTCAGGACTAGCAGACGGATATATGCCTGGAGTACAACACAATACGACAGAAAGTGGTATACACCTATTAGATGACTGGAAAATAACATTAGATTCCGTGGGAGCTACTAACGGATGGGTTTCTACTGTCGTTACTACTTTCGGCCTTCCTCATGGCACAGAAGATGTCACAGAACGAGACAGTTCTCTCAATCGACTCACCCTCAACTATACTTTGCGTGACAGATCCACCCTCACTCTTTCTTTCTGTGTAGGTGACATGTTCTCATATGAAGAAGATACCCGCGCAATAACAATACCAACATTACACAACCTCGAATTGATTATCAATACAGATATTGACGAAAACGATCCAAGCGGTGAAGAAAAGCCTCGGCCTCGCTTTATAATACCAAAACTCCCGGATGTAATTCCTGTCGATGACGATGATGATGGAAGCGGTAGTGGATTCGATGCCGATGTAGACAAATGGGAAGAAGGAGGAAACATTGATATCGGCCTATAACATTTTCCGCTTAAACTGAAAAAATAAACCTATAAAAAGAATAAAACATGCGATTAAATTTAACTTTGTTAACCTTATGCATCATGGCAACAATGCTAATAGGATGCAATAAGGATTCCGATCTTGAGAACGGAATAAATGTTAGTGAGTACAATATTAAGAATAATTTGCCAATCCTCACTATTACAGAGAATAATAGTAACTGTAATAGTGAGAGATCTTATTATGCCAAACTGCGAGTAAACTTCAGAGCTGAAGATCATATGGGTAATATCATCGAACAAAGTAACCATAACACAATGGTATCGGTATCAAATATTAAAGTCACAGCAATAAAAGACGATCAGATACTACATCATGAGGAAAGTCTCTCTGCCGACAGCAATAAAATCGCTGTATTTATCTTATCTGGTGATGCTACTGTCAAAATAGAAACCACTTATCAGATACGTACTATTGACCGTCATCTACAAAAAGGATATAGCGAAATCAAAAGTACAGTCACCAAAACTTTTAAGTCTCGCAATTTCATTGCCGGAAACAATTATGAGATAAACGTTATACTAAACCTGGAAAATATGCAATTCTCCGGTGAAGTGAGTGGTTGGAACTGATACCTCTGATATTTCAGACAAACAGAATAAAGAACTATTAAAAATATAAACTATGAATAATAAATTTGGCAGTTTGTTGATTTTGTTTCTGCTATCAGCATCCATAGCTTTTGCGCAAAAGAAATCAACAGATCTGTATCTCTCACTCGATCAATTTCCAAACGCTGTAAATTATCTTCCTGCTCCACCCGACACGGCATCACTTTCGTTCGTTGACGATTTCAACCAGTATCTATGGGGAAAGACTCAGAGAAACAATCCTAAACGCGTAGAGCAAGCTCGCTTTGGAGCTGTTTGGAATCTTGACAGCACATTAGTATACTTCAGTAGTGCCTTCGGGATGACTATCACCAAAGAGCGTACTCCAAAACTCTATCACTTGGTGGAAAAATACCTGAACTCTACTTATCAAGCTGTTACCAAGGCTAAGAAATATTATTTCCGTCGTCGCCCCTATGCACAATTCAACGAACATACCATCTACCCTATCGATGAGGAAGATTTACTCCATGATGGTTCCTACCCTTCCGGACATACCAACCGAGGCTGGTGCCTGGCATTACTACTCAGTGAGATTAATCCAACCCGACAAGATACAATTATCTCTTGTGGTTATCAATATGGTATCAACCGTGTTATAGCTGGATTTCATTGGCAGAGTGATGTAGATGCAGCCTTCACAGTAGCAGCCGCAGCCTATGCACGCATACATGCCGACCCACAATTTTGCAAGGACTTAGCATCTGCCAAGAAAGAATATTTCAAGGTATCAAAAACACAAATAAACAATATTAATTGTAGCAACGGATTTCTTCCTGTCGATCAATATGCTTCCGTACGCAAGTTTATGCCTGCTCCTCCAGATACCACGAATATCCGTATGTTCAAAGACTACTATGGTTACTGGCAAGGCAAGGGGTTGAGAGCCGAAAGAGGTTCACAGGCGGTTGCAGATGCAGCTGCATGGGCAAAAGATATTGCAACCAACTATTCTAAAGCTTTCGGTAATACGATAAACAAACAGACTTTGCCTAAACTATTAGCCCTCATGGAGAAAGTAAGCAATGATCTTTACGCTGTGGGGAAATTTCTCAAGAACCAATCTTTCCGCAAGCGTCCTTATGTACGTTTTGGTGAGGGTACAATTATCCCTTCCGAAGAAGCAAGTCATATCAAGAGTAGCTCCTACCCTTCTTATCACACTTTGGCAGGTTGGATGGATGCCTTGTTGCTGACAGAAATCAACCCTACACATAGCGAGGAAATTCTAAAGCGCGGTTTTGATTATGGTCAAAGTCGTGTCATAGCGGGCTATCATTGGCAGAGCGACGTAGACGCTGCAAGAATTCAGGCATCTGTAATGTTTGCACGTCTGCATGCTGTTCCAGAATTTGTCAAAGAATTAGACGCTGTCAAGAAAGAATATTCGAAATTCCTTGCAACTTTAAATTCTAAATAACAGATAACGTTTCTGCATTCTAAACATACGCCCTCACACATCTCGCAAAAGATGTATGAGGGCGTTTTTGTCAGAAATGAATTATAAGAATTACCGCATTTTAAAGTCGTTCAGAGCATAAAGTTTCGTGGTACTCTTGTTTTCTACCTCGATACTTGGATTCGTTATATAAACATACTCTTTAAACTGTTTTCCAGGTACACAAGCACGGAAATTAACGACATATGAGCCACTGGTCTTGAAATGGCCCAGCAACTGTTCACCACCATTGGGTACTGTATTTTTGAAAACACTATACACCCTACCCGTTTTAGCATCACACACTTGGATATTGGAGATGGCGGCATCGTCTTTCAGATTATTTACCAGAACCAGTCCACCTGACGTAATATTAATCATTTTAGGCAACTGGGTTTTGTGAGCACACGAAAAAGATACATTTTCTTCCTGAAGGTCTGCCCAGGTAGTCAAGAAGTTCTGCATCGTATATCCGGCTGTATACGTGGTATATAGGTAATAAGGAATATGATTCATATTATCTCTACCGTTTTTATCGTACCATAACCAAGAACCCTGCACAGAGATAGTACCACGATAGACTTTAGAATTAGAGATCTTAAAACCATAATCTTCGTTCCAATTAAACTCCGGAAGATTTTGACAAGTAAGTTGCCAGCGTGGCCTACTCCCACTTGTCTCGTTGATGATATCAAGGTCACTGATGGTGCGGTTCTCAGAGTGTGACCATGTCCAACCTTGACTGAATGATAGTTCTGCCTTACCACCCATACTACCCTGTCCACTACCTGTACCAATCTCTCCACCTATAGTCTGACTCATACTCAAACTGAAGTTATTGACATCTTGATAGGTGGTCTTCCCTACTGTGGTAGCAGGCGAAGGGAAACCTCCGGCAGTAAAACCAATATTTGGCACTTCTACCATGTTAGCATTATTAAGACGCGCCTCGACGATAAAGTTTTTGTTCCACCATCCACACCAACGCACATAACAGCCCCCATGTACATTCCAACCTTTCCCTTTCCACATTCCAGCATTGGCAATACTTGCTGTCATCCTCACACCATAATAATCGCCTGCACCCGGTTCACCATCATAGACATGTACCATATAGATATCGTAGTTGACTGTTACCGAGCAGTTTCCATCGAGATAGTCAGGATCAGACAAAGGAAGTTCTCTGAACCGTCTATGGACAGAAAAAGGATGCGTCTCCGAAATGTGATTGAAGTTAGCGAAGTCCTCCATTTTATCTACATCACTATCCTTGTCAGAACCGGAATCAATCTTCAAATGACTTGCATAGTCAGAGAGTGTACCGGAGAGGTAAAGGTAGTAATTCTGTGCACAGTAGATATTTTTCAGTACAGGGTCACCTTCACAATTTGCCGGTAAACTGATATAGTAATTTCGCCGAGCACCATTGAACCCATAAATGAAGGTAGAATCATTTATGTTTTCCGTGTTCATTGTTATCCAGTCATGACTTTTAACAAAGGCATCAAGTTCGGCCTTTACAGGATTGACGACGCAGACGAGGTAGTTTTCGCTGTTGCTTTCAAAGATTTTTCTCAGCACATCCTCGCTCACATCATTAAGCTTGTTTACCACTAAGACAGAAGCTGCCGACGGATCTGTTTCCCGATGGGCTATGGCCCACGTAAAAGCTTGCTTCAAGTCGGCATCCACGCCATTACCCACATAGACAGAAGCAGAAGGTGCCAATACTTCAGGTTTAAAAAGTATCCACACTCATCGGAGATACCTCTGTTTCCGGACTATAGCTCTCGTCTGTGCTACACGCTATCGGCAGCACCATTGTGATGGCTGACACGGAGGTCAGAAACATCATCTTTCTCAAAATCTGTTTCATTGTCATAAGGAAATAAATTAGGTTAATACGAATGATACACACAAATGTCAACATCGGTATGTAGCTCTTTTCATCCTATAGAATGATGAATCATTATCCTTTCACTATGAGCTATACCCTGAAGTAATCGACGATGACATTATTTTTTTTGAACGTTCATCAACATGTCACTTAGAGAATAAATATTATGGGGGCGAAAATACGATATAATCTCGAAACTTCGTTCAAATTAAGCATTTTTTAATTATTCTTAGCATGTCATCAAAAAATGCACTTGCTAGTTGAATTCAGGATATTTAAACTTTGGCATGGAACTGTTAAAATATAGATGACAAGGGGTTTACTTCATCTAGAGTTTGCGACAATCGTTTAGACCCGAAAAAGATTGAAAATTATCCCATAAGTAATCGATTTTTTGAACGCAGTTAACTTCGTAAGCCGATGAAGTTAACTGCGTAAATTGATGCAAATAGATATATAGGCTTATATAGTTAACTAAATAAACCCATAAATCCAGTATATCATGATACCCTAACAAGCATTAAAAACATAACTCACTATTAATCAAAGAGTTATGTTTTACCCATATTTTCAATATTCACGACCTACCAGTCTTTTATTCTGAATTCTCAAATTATGAGTACTTTTCCGCGATGAAAAATTAAACAATGAAAGGTAATTTAAACTTTCCTGAATTCAAGTTGCGGACCATAGATTTTCTTAATGTCTTATTTGCTTTTTCAACTTCAGTATGCGACGTACACTTTGATCGATACGCTGTTCAGTGAGTGTACCCTCCTCCACAGCCCTGACAACTGCATCAAAAGCTTCAACGAAATTCTGTGGACCAAGCACAATGTCTGCCCCCGCCAAAAGCGTTCCAACAGCAGCTTCAGCATTGTTGTATTGTTTGGTAATGGCTCCCATCTCCATCGCATCGGTGATGATGATATTCTGATAACCAAGTTCGCCACGCAACTTGTCCTGTAGGATAACCGGAGACATGGTAGAAGGAATATCAGAACCCGTAACATTGGGCACACTGATATGAGCTGTCATTATCAACTCTGCACCCCACGCAATACCAGCCTTGAAGGTTATCATCTCACAGTCCTTCATTTCTTTCCATGTCTTCAAACTCTGTGCATATCCGAAATGTGTGTCCGCCTTGGTGTCACCATGACCAGGAAAATGCTTGATGCACCCTACTACTCCTGCATCTTTCAACCCTTGTAAGTAGTTGACAACCATCGGTGCAGCCACCTTGGGATCGGCGCTGAAAGCACGGGCTCCGATGACGATATTCTCGGGATTGGTGTTCACGTCGGCCACGGGGGCAAAATCAATATCAAATCCATAACGTTGCAGATAGGTGCCGATGGTTTTACCACAGTGGTAAGCATTCTTCGGATCGCCTGTGCTACCAATGGCTCCCATCGACTCAAACTTCTCTACTTGGAAATTTTCATTATTGGCGATACGCGCTACACGCCCTCCTTCTTCATCGATACAAAGCAGCGGAGAACCTTTCAAAGTACGTATCTGCGAAACAAATGCAGACAATTGTGCCTCGTCCTTGATATTATGTGCATAGAGAATGATGCCACCTATAGGATATTTCTCGTTCACAGCCTGCATAGTATTGTTCACAGCCTGTAACTTGATCTTCTTGATGTCGTCGATACTACCATCAATACTACTAGGTTGATTAAAGTGAATCGTTGTATCAAGACACTCCGGACGCACATAGAATAGTTGTCCTATTTTTTCACGCAAAGTCAGTTTTTGTAGTTGCATCTCCACTTCATTTGTTGGGACGACGATTTGTTCATCATTCGAACACGATGCCAACGCACTTATACCGTAAATCGTAAAGATAGTGGCAGCTACCCAGTTCAAAATCTTTTTCATTACTTCCTTAATTATATTTTCAATTAGCCATAAAACTTTCAATCTGTCTTGTCAACTTTTCATGCATCATTCTATTGATCAGAAGTCGAGACGATAAAAGAGGTTAGGTAATGAGATACCTACTTTCTCTATCTGCACTGTTTTGGTTCGTAAATCAAAACGCTGGGCATATGGAGTCTCACTCATTAGGATGTTTATTCCTTCGAAGGCAATAGTATGACTTACCTTCTTCTTATTCCACTTATAGCTAATGGTGAGATCAACATTGTGTTCTGGCTTATATTGCTTCGACATAGCCTCATTTTCTTTATAGATAACATCCTCTGGCAACTTACCAGCATCCATCAAGGCCGTCATAGCAGCTACATCTACCGGTGTATAATGTAGACCGCCCTGCACGGTATACTTCACACTGACATTGAACACATTCTGCCGATGTGAGCCCACCATCCATTCCTTACCACCAAGTATCTTAGCATTATAACCACGATCATAGAGTTGTGGACGCCACACCTTATCTTGTGCCTGATACTCCGACTTAAACACAGAGGCATTCATCTGACCGAAGAACCCATGATTCATATAATGTTCCAAAGTGATGTCGGCACCATAATTGCGGGTGTTTCCATCAGAAGCCAAAGGCTCGTCGAAATAGTTCATAAAACGGTTGGTAGAACAGAACGTAGAGCCATTTGTACCTACAGGCGTATCGAAACCATACTGATAATAGGCATTTATTCGTAGGTTCAGGTTGTCATTGAACTTATGCATATAGGTCAACAATATATGGTGTGCCTTAGATAGTCCAAGATCCTTATTCACTTGTTTACCATTCACTTCATAGAAATAGGCATCCAGTCGCTCCACCATCGAATGAAGACCATAGCCAAACGAAAGTGTATTATTGTCGTCCATATTCCACTTGGCTGAAATACGTGGCTCTATACTTAAATCTTTCGAAAAGAGAAAATAATTAGCAGCAACACCGAGATTCAAACTAAAGCGCTGCGAAGGTTTGATGATATTCTGCCAGAACAAACTGCCTAACCCAGTGTTACCTTTGGTACATACATATTTGGTGAAGGGAGCCGTGGAATAGACAAAATCGGTGGCACTATAGCCAAAATTGAAAAATCGGTGTGAATACTCTGCACCAAACTGCGTCAACCACTTCGAAGTCACTTGCTTCGATAGTTCGGTATTGAAGAGAATACGGTCCTCATTCATTTTCTGCGAACTATATGGAAGTACTGTCTTTGGCTCTTCATACGCAATAGGAATAGAAAGCACATTATTAGTCCCACGCTTCAACCCCCAATAGCCTATATCGGCCTTTACATGCTGGGCATTGTAGGCAATAGTGGTACGCCACGTCCATTTTGAATCGAAATAAATCTTATGCGAGCCACCACCTAAGAGTCCCCACATATGTCCATTCTGTCGCGATGCATCATAAATACTCTTGATGTCTTCAATATCAAGATATTTATCTTCTGCCCCATCATAATAGCCAAGAGCGAAAAACGAAAAGGTTCCTACATACTTTGTAGGGAAGTTCAACTTTAGGGAGAAATCTTGAAAATTGTAATCCGTATCATAATCAATGATACCCAACTTATCAGCCAAAGATGTGAAACCATAGCGATAATTGAAAATATAACTACTGTTAGTCTTCTTCGACAAAGGTCCTTCTAAGGTAAGTTCCTCGTTAACAGTACCTACCTGTAAAATACTCTCATGTTTAGAATTATTACCCGAACGCATCTTTACGTCAAACACTCCACTGAGCGAATTGGAGTAGTTAGCGTTAAAGGTCGAAGTAAAGAAGTCAGAATTGCCTATAACATTGGAATTCAGCGCACTCACCATACCGAAGCCTGCCTCATAGAAATCGTTATAGTGGTTAGGCGTAAATACTTCTACCCCTTCGATGCGATATTTCATCATCTGAGGTGCGTTACCATGAACAGATACACCGTTGCCATTGTTACTGGCCGAAATACCCGCAAAGGCCGAAACAAGTCGTGCCGGATCGTTGATGCCACCAGCAAAACGATTGGCTTCTTCCATCGAAAGCATTACACCACCAACAAGTGCCGTTGGGTTCACCGTAGACTCCTTGTTCACACGAGGACGAACCACAACTTCATTAAGTTCTGCGCTACTCTCACTCAAAGTAATATCAAGTAATACCTCTTTGGCACCGGAGATCAGAATTTCCTTCATTACATTCGGCTCATAACCGATATAACTGGCCTCTATAGTATAACGACCTCCATGTTTGATATTGATCAGATAGTTGCCGTTGAGGTCAGCAACGGCTGCAGCATTTTCCACCTCTACAATCTTTACCGTTGCTCCAATAAGGGGTTCACCTGTAATCGCATCTTTCACGGTTCCTCGTAGGGTCTCTGCTTGGATAACTGTTATGCCATAAATTATCAAAATGGCAGTCAATATTAATTTAATCTTTTTCATACTACCTATTTTTTATTGACTCGTTTCGTAACATTAATGGCTTCTGTAGGACAAACCAGTCGACAGAGATGGCAACCGACACAATGGGTACCAACAATGCGTGGCCGACGAGATTCTATATCAAAAGTGATGGCCTGATGGCCTCCATCCATACAAGACACATAACAGCGCCCACAGCCAATACACCTATCAAGGTCTATCTTCGGATAGACGATAGTCGTACGATCAAGATCGGTTGGGGTAACGAAATTCGATAATTCCTCACCAACAAGGTTTGAAAGACTCTTGATTTTCCTTTCTGCCATATAACTTTGCAAACCAAGAATCAAATCGTCAATAATGCGATATCCATATTGCATCACAGCTGTGCATACTTGTACATTACGACAACCTAACTGAATAAACTCCAAGGCGTCGCGCCATGTTTCAATGCCACCTATTCCACTTAATTCTATATTCTTCTCATGTACCTTGCTCATTACAGGACTCTGGGATATTTCCAAAATATGTCTAAGCGCAATAGGTCTGACGGCACGTCCAGACAATCCGGAGATTGTTTTGTGACCACTCACCCTCGCACGATCTCCCATCGTCACACTCTTGATGGTATTGATAGCCGAAATAGCATCAGCATTGGCAAAATAAGCAGCCATGGCAGGCTCTGTAATATGCGTGATGTTAGGTGTCATCTTTGGAATAACCGGTATGGATACGCTACGCTTCACATAGGCTGTATAAAATAGTACCAATTCTGAATTTTGACCAACATCACTACCCATGCCCGCAAGATGCATCTGCGGACACGAGAAGTTTAGTTCTATAGCATCTACACCCGATTTCTCTGCCATCTTTGCCAGCTCTATCCACTGTTCCTCGGTCTGCCCCATGATAGAAGCTATTACTACCTTTGAAGGATAGTTCTGCTTTAGACGATGTAGAATACTAAAATCTATATCATAGGGATTCTCGCTTAGCTGTTCCATGTTACGGAAGGCATAGAAATCTGATGAACCTTCTTGTTGACAAGCATCGAAACGAGGTGATACCTCTTTGATTTCTTGTAAACATATGGTCTTATAAAATACACCACCCCAGCCTGCATCAAAGGCCCGTGCCACCATCTCATAGTTGGTACATACTGCTGACGAAGCTAGAAAGAAAGGATTTTCACAGTGGATACCACAGAAATCAATATCAAGACTAGGAAGGAGCTTATCTGTAGTGATATTTTTTCTGTCGAGAGAACATAACATTTCCTTAATCCGTATTGGTCTGTCATAATGGATACATGCTCTTTCTGCCCTCTCCAAATCTTCGTCCGTGCAATCTATAATCCAATGGCTTGCCAGTTTCTCATTACCAAATCTAATAGCTCTGATAGCTCTAGCCGGATTACCACTTCTACATACTTGACTGCATGGCGCATCCTGACACAGCATACAACGAGCTGCCTCTTCTGTCAAATGCAATACCCTATTCATATTTTTATCTTATATGCTTATTCTTTAATCTGCTTTACTGGAAATGTAAAATAAGTGTCAGGGAAAGGCTCATCCTTCAACGTAAAGTGCCACCATTCGGTGTCAAGAGGTTTAAAACCATGGGAAAGCATGGCACGACGCAAGATCATGCGATTACGAAACTGCTCAGCAGTGATACTGCGTTTCGGTGTAGAAGGTGATTTGGAATTGTCGCCTGTATACTCTCCTGTCTCTGGATTACCACAAAAGTCGGGATGACTTTCTGGGCCAAACCAGTCGAAGGTTCCACCCATATCAAGCTCCTTTTCTGTTGTCATATCGAAAAGGGTCAAGTCGACGGTAGAACCACGAGTGTGACCACTCTTCAGACATATATATCCCTGAGGAAAGAGTACGTCCTTGCTAAGATCGGGATAGAAATATGATTTCATCTTAATATCTTTCAGGTCATGGGCCCAACGCACAAAGTGGTCAACACCCTTCTGCGGACGATAGGCATCATATATCTTCAGGCGAAAACCTTGCTTCATCACATCATCACTTACTGCCTTAAGACTATCAGCCGCCTGCTTCGTCAATAATGCCGTAGGCTCCTCATATCCATCGATACGAGTACCCACAAAATTATAGGTGCCATAATAACGTATCTCCAAAATGGCATCCGGTACCACATCGGTAATATTTACAAACTGACTATTGTCAGATGAACTAACAACAGAGCTATCTTCGTCGCTGTTACAACAACTCATCACACATGTGCCGAAAATGATTACAGGGATGACGGCAAGCATCCATAGCTTTGTCTGTTTCATGTATATAGATGTAATAAATAGTAATAAGAATTTTAATGCATTTGTCGAAAAGGTCGTAAACTTGTCTTTTTTATATCTTTGTCGTACAAGTTTGTTGCGTAAATATAGTATTTGTTTTATTAAAATGCAATACTTTTAATATTTTTTAACTAAAACAGAAGTATCTATATCGGTGCTTAAAATAAATAACTGTCATCCCAAATGCATGTTTCACAAGCTGCCACTTTATCCAAAACTTGTAAACGATTATACAAGTATTATGGCATTTCTTAGAAGAATGAAAATAATAATAAAATTTCGCCATTCAACATATTTGCGATATATTGAATGGCAAAAAAAATAAATGATCAGAAAAACTATTCTTCTACGGCCGAAAATTCTTCTTTACCGACACCACATACAGGGCACTCCCAGTCATCTGGAATACTCTCAAAAGGTGTCCCTGGCTGTATACCACTATCAGGATCGCCCTTTGCCGGATCATATACATATCCGCAAACATTACATACATACTTCTTCATAATGTCTTGTTTTTTATAAGTTAATAAAATGCTTACTTTAGATTATTATGATCTCAAGTCGTTGCAAATATAATTTTTAAAACCATACCCTCCAAGGAATTTCCTATTTATTATTTTGCTATCTCGCTATTTTATAGTAATTTTGCGGTTTGAACGCGTGTGCGTTCTTCTTTATATAAGAAAACAAAACAAATAATATAGATTCAAATGGATTACAACTTCAGTGAAATCGAAGAGAGATGGCAACGTGAATGGGTCAAGAACAAGACCTATAAGGTTGTCGAAGACAAGAACAAAAAGAAATTCTACGTACTCAACATGTTCCCTTATCCATCAGGTGCGGGTCTTCATGTAGGTCACCCTCTAGGATATATCGCCAGCGACATCTATGCTCGCTATAAACGACTGAAAGGTTTCAACGTGCTCAACCCTATGGGTTATGATGCCTATGGCCTTCCTGCAGAACAGTATGCTATCCAGACTGGACAGCACCCTGCCATCACGACAGAAGCAAATATCGCCCACTATCGTGAACAGCTCGATAAGATTGGCTTCTGCTTCGATTGGGATCGTGAAGTTCGTACCTGTGACCCTAAATATTATCATTGGACTCAATGGGCTTTCCAGAAAATGTTCAAGGAGTTCTATTGCAACGATTGCAAGAAAGCTCAGCCTATCGAAAAGTTGATAGAACATTTCGAGAAAGAGGGTACCAACAACCTGAATGTCGCACAGAGCGAAGAACTCGAGTTTACTGCTGAAGAGTGGAAGGCAATGAGCGATGTTGAAAAACAGAAAACACTGATGAACTATCGTATCGCTTACCTTGGCGAAACTGTAGTTAACTGGTGTCCGGGACTAGGAACCGTATTAGCCAACGATGAGGTGGTAAATGGTGTCTCTGAACGTGGCGGATATCCTGTTGTTCAGAAGAAGATGCAACAATGGTGTCTCCGTGTAAGCGCTTATGCTCAGCGTTTGTTGGATGGCCTCGACACAGTAGAGTGGAGCGATTCTATCACAGAAACCCAGAAAAACTGGATTGGTCGATCTGAAGGTACCGAGGTTCAATTCGCTGTGAAGGATAGTGATGTTAAGCTTACGATCTTCACCACACGTGCAGATACCATGTTTGGTGTCACCTTCATGGTTCTAGCTCCGGAAAGTGAGTATGTAGAACAGGTAGTAACAGCCGAACAGAAAGAAGAAGTAGAGAAATATCTCGACTACGTGAAGAAACGTACCGAACTGGAGCGTATGTCAGACCGTAAGGTTACCGGTGTTTTCTCTGGTAGCTATGGCATCAACCCATTCACAGGTGAAGCTATTCCTATATGGATTTCAGAATATGTCTTGGCCGGTTATGGTACAGGAGCTATCATGGCTGTACCAGCACACGATAGTCGTGACTATGCTTTTGCCAAGCATTTCAACTTGCCTATCATCCCGTTGATTGAGGGGGCTGATGTTAGTGAGGAAAGTTTCGATGCCAAAGAGGGTATCGTCACCAATTCTCCTGCTGCAGGAAAACAAGGTATGGATGGCTTCAGCCTGAACGGTCTCACCGTAAAGAAAGCTATCGCAGCCACTAAGAAGTTTGTTACCGAGAAGGGTATAGGTCGTGTGAAGGTCAACTATCGTCTTCGTGATGCCATTTTCTCTCGTCAGAGATACTGGGGCGAACCATTCCCTGTATATTACAAGGACGGTATGCCACAGATGGTTCCTGAGGAATGTCTGCCATTGGAATTGCCTGAGATTGACAAATATGAACCTACAGAGAGCGGTGAACCACCATTGGGCCGTGCTAAGAAATGGGCTTGGGATGCTGAGAAGAAACAAATTGTTGATAAGGAATTGGTAGACAACAAGACTGTTTTCCCTCTCGAACTTTGCACAATGCCAGGTTTCGCTGGTTCAAGTGCTTATTATCTGCGCTATATGGATCCTAAGAACGACGAGGCTCTCGTTAGCAAGGAAGCTGACGAATACTGGCAGAATGTGGATCTCTATGTAGGTGGTACAGAGCATGCTACAGGTCACTTGATATACAGTCGTTTCTGGAACAAGTTCTTGTTTGATAACGGTATAAGCTGCCAAGAAGAACCTTTCCATAAACTTGTAAACCAAGGTATGATTCAAGGTCGTTCTAACTTTGTATATCGCGTAAATAGCGACGATCACAGTAAGGCACCGGTCTTTGTATCTAAGGGATTAAAAGATCAATATGATACAACTCCTATCCATGTATGGGTAAACTTGGTAAAGAATGATATCCTTGATACTGAAGCTTTCAAAAATTGGCGCCCAGAATACAAAGATGCAGAATTTATCCTTGAAGATGGTAAATATATATGTGGATGGGCTATCGAGAAGATGTCTAAATCTATGTACAACGTAGTAAATCCAGACGACATCATTGCTGAATATGGTGCTGATACTCTTCGTCTATATGAAATGTTCTTAGGTCCTGTAGAAGCAAGTAAACCTTGGGACACCAACGGTATCGATGGTTGCTTCCGCTTCCTGAAGAAGTTCTGGAATCTATTCTGGGAAAAGAATAGTGACCAGTTGGCTGTAAACGATGAAGAAGCAAGCAAGGACAGTTTGAAGAGTGTACACAAGTTGATTAAGAAGGTAAGCGAGGATATCGAGAAATTCAGTTACAACACTTCTATCTCTGCCTTCATGATTGCAGTAAACGAATTGGGTCAGCAGAAATGCCACAATCGTCAACTTCTGCAGGATATGGTAGTGCTGATAGCTCCTTTCGCTCCTCATATCGCTGAGGAACTCTGGCACGCATTAGGCAACGAGGGTAGTGTCTGCGACGCACAATGGCCAAGCTATGATGAGAAATATCTGATAGAAAGTGAAATGCAACTTACCATCAGTTTCAATGGAAAGGCTCGTTTCCAAATGAACTTTGCAGCCGATGCTACAAACGATCAGATAGAGAAAGCTGTATTGGCTGACGAAAGAAGTGCTAAATACATCGACGGAAAGGATATCCTGAAAGTGATCGTAGTACCTAAGCGAATCGTAAACATCGTATTGAAAAAGTAATAATTATCTGTATGATAAAAACACTGAATAAACAGGAATACTGGAATGAGGCAAAGGATTATATCTATATAACCCTCGGCCTCATGCTGTACACCTTCGGATGGACAGTTTTCTTATTGCCATATAAAATTGTAACAGGTGGCATCACGGGTTTGTCGGCTATCATCTTCTATGCTACCGGCATTGAAATCTCTTTTTCGTATTTTATCATCAATGCCTTACTGCTGGTAATGGCACTGAAAATACTGGGATTAAAATTCCTAATGAAGACCATTTATGCAATCTTTATGCTTTCATTCCTGTTGTGGGCTGCTCAAAGGATGGTGACAGGGCCTCATGGTGAAATGCATCAAATACTTGGAGCAGGACAGGAATTTATGTCGCTCGTCATTGGATGTATTATGACGGGTACTTCACTGGCTATCGTATTCTTGCATAATGGTTCTACGGGGGGTACTGATATTATTGCAGCATCGGTAAACAAATATCATAACTTCTCGCTGGGTACAGTATTGATCGCTGTCGACCTATGTATCATCGGTTCCTGTATCTTCATCCCTAATTTCGGTGCTGACTTTCTTACCCGCGCTCACACTGTAGTTTTCGGCTTATGCACTATGGTTGTGGAAAACTTTATGCTCGACTACGTGATGAACGTGCGAAGGGAGAGTGTACAGTTCATGATTTTCAGTCATAAATACCAGGAAATTGCTGATGCCATCGGTACACAAATGGATCACGGTGTAACCATTCTCGATGGTCATGGTTGGTACACAGGAAACGACATGAAGGTACTGTGTATTCTGGCAAAGAAGAACGAAAGTCAGACAATCTTCCGACTGATCAAGATGATAGACCCTAATGCTTTTGTATCTCAATCTGCAGTAATTGGTGTCTATGGTGAAGGATTCGATGAAATGAAGGTAAGAATCAAGAATACCAAGAAATTGGAAAAGAAAGAGTAATCATGAAAACTGTCTTTGCAACAAATAATCAAAATAAACTACGCGAAATCAGAGAAATCCTCGGAGACCAATTTGATGTGGTTTCCCTGAAAGATATTGGATGCGATGT
>CACYKX010000025.1 GCA_902775075.1 uncultured Prevotellaceae bacterium
CTTGTTGGAGTAAGATAGAAATTGTGTACCTTTGCTCCGAGGTTATTTGCTTGTACATATTGCAATACAAAAGTAAGTAATCTTTGGGAGACAGCGGTCCCCTTTCTTGTTTTTTTGTATTGCTATCTGAATTTTTACGTTGCATGGGGGCTGCTCGCCCCCTAACCCCCCGGTGTTTTCAGGTATAGATTATTAAGGTCTATATCTGACACCGAAAATTGCAGTTCCATCTTTAACTTGCGCACTTACAGATAGGCACTTGCTATGGATGGCAACAGTCGCCCTTGTGCCAAAAGCTTTTATTCCTCCGGGTGGAGAAAAAGCATTGTTTAGGAATATCGAACATCTTGATTTATCACACCCTACATTAGTACACGTACCCCTCTCTTTTATTTACAAAACATCTCATCTTTTCCATGAGCTTGCTCCACATATGCCTTCATTTGCAAGGCTGATTTTTTTGCGTTAATGTATGTTAACGCTAATTAGGCTTAGCGATTTCAAAAAATCGCCATCGCTTAAGGGCTTATTCCTTGGAGAAAATCGTTTGAAAGTAAAGCTGTCCAAAAGTAAATTATTACACAAAATAGATATAACGAATGTTTTTCAAAATTGCGCATACGACTCTCCTATAGCAGATCATTTATGCTTTCTAGGACATGCAACATGGAGTAATACAAATCGTAACGAATGGCCTACTAATATCCAAAATACCACATTATGCCCCCCCTAACAAGAGTAATAATCCAAGCCTTATACAGCAATTCTAACGTTTTTACAAAAATTAACTCGGAATTTTGGAACCATTAAAGGGATATTTAGTAAATTTGCAATTGTTAGAACCGAAACAAAAACTTCAATCTATGTGGCAAACGGATAATGATAAAAGGATAAAAAGAGCATCTCCTGTTGAGATGTTCAACTTTATCATTCCGTTTCTTAACGACCACAGAGGGCAGAGGTTTGACTCCGAGCAGATAATTAGGGAATATTGCAAATATATTGGAGTTGTTATTCCCGATTATGAAAGTGCACGTGCTTATTCTGAATATTCAAATCCTTTAAAGAAAGCAAACACACTCCTTAAGAGGCTTGATGCTTACTTTGGATTCTGCAAAGGGGAAGGATTCTTTTCTACGAATAGTAACATATTGCAAGGCAGATCCACATACCAATATCCCCCATCCTTAGATTATGACTTAAAAGATATAGTATGCCTTGGTAACAAAGTCTCTGCGAATGACAATATGACTATGCTATTAGAGGAATCGCTTGGTATGGTTCATCCATTGTTTCCCTTATACCTAGGCCTTTTGCCAGAACGAGATGACAACCCCGTTATAGAGTTTGAGCAGTGCGACTATCGAAACAACATCTATCTGCCTGTACTCTACGATGCAATCGTTACAAGACATATGGTGACGTTCGATTACTGCTCTTTCGACAAGCCTGCTGCCAACGTTACTTTCAGCCCGTACTATCTTAAGGAGTATAATCGTCGATGGTTTGTGTATGGTCATACGGAGGAAAGCACAGGAGATGATAGTCGCGAGCGTTATACACTTGACAGAATAAAGGATCTTCGTAAGATTTCGAAAACACTTGCGCCCAAGCCGTCAAAGGACTATACGTCTCTTTCTAAAGACCTCATAGGCGTTAGTGATTCCGACTATACTGAAGCCATAGATGTAACTATTGAAACGCTGACACCTAAAATACATGGGCTTTTGGTCTCTAAACCGCTTCATCCAAGTCAGAAAGAGTTAGAACCATTCCATTATGATGAAACGAAAGGCTATCCTCATGGAACTATAGGATTCCATGTTCGTCCAAATCCAGAAATGTATGGAAGACTGCTATACTATTCAGATGGAATGAAGGTGGTGGAACCAAAAGAAATTCGACAAATAATTTCAGATAAGATAACACAAACTAAAACCCTTTATAAGAACTGTTGACAAGCGTAAGAGTAATGTATAACGATTTTTAGATTATGAGTGAAATATCTGATAAAATAATTAATATATACAATAGTATTGGTGAAGAAAGGCTGTCTGAGAATGTCATTACAGAGGCCAAATCTATAATAATGGACTATGATGTTCATGATACTGATTCTTTGTTTTATGCAGTAGCTGCATTAAATTTACTTAATCGCGCAGCGAAGGAAAGTACGAAAAATCAGATTTTTTACGCTATAATTAAAACAAAGATTAGCCAAGCTGTAGAAGATTTAATTTTAAATCCAAATAATTATCATGATGCAAAATGTTATTATGATGCATCTGATAAATGTCTATATGTTAGTGTATATGATATAGTGTTTAGCTATCATCTGGTAAAAGAAACTCCTGCAATATTAAATGTGGCTACAAAGTTAGAGCCAATAACATGGCCTGGTATAAAGTTGCAAAACATAGCCCAACAAATATATTTTATAGCTAAGCAAAGAACTGAGAATTCTAAATGTAATTTAAACGAGTCCCCTTCGGCAAAAGTAAATATAGAAGCATTACCAGCTTCATCTGATACGTCTCTTATTGAACAGAATAGCCATCTTATGAGATGTCCTGACTGTGGTAAGTTAATATCGAAAGCAGCATCTTCTTGCCCAAATTGTGGTTGGATTAATACGGCAAATATAAAGTCTCTTTTTACAACGATTATGAAAGGTATGTCAGTTAAATTGACCTATAATGGGATAGTATCAATAGGGAAAGTTGAGAATCTGACACCTTTTTTTGTTGAATTGTCCTTAGCAGGAGGAAATTGGGTAAGGATTAGATTGAATGCGGTTGATAGCGTAGAGCTACAGAATTTAAATATGAAAGAGGAAGCTAACTCAGAAGATACAATTGCAAAAATAGACACCTTTGCGGAACAAGCAAGCGTGTTCTTCATTCGAATATTCGAAACGGCAAAGGTTGACAAAGAAAGTCTAATAGTCACAAACTCAACAATAACAAGACAAGACAAGCCTGGTTTTGTCGTCTTGACTGACGAAGGCAAAGAAGTAAAATGTGTAGTACCTGGTATAGTAGGATATAAAAAGAAACTTTGCGTACCAGGGAAACGTGTATATTGTGTTAATGTTGGCACCAATAATCTTTGCTATTGTTCTATAATGGAAATGTCTTATGGTGGGCTTATCGGCTTTTTCAATAAAGCAATTCTTGCACTTAAGAAAGACAACCAGTGGAAAAGAGTCAAGACGCAGACAATGAACATTCTGACTTTTCTACAAAAGGAAATGTCAAATGATCCAGAAATATATCTGGAACTTAAGGATTTTAAAAAGCAGACAAAATTATTTTTGGGTCAAATTGAGAATGGCAACAACGATGATGAAGACAACACAGAAGATGTAAATACTTCTGATGGAAATTCAATGGAATTGGTAGATCATAAAGATATTACCAAGGAGTCGTCAACGTCTACATTGTTCATGACTAATGCGGAAAGGTTAATAAAGGAACGCAAAGAAAAACCTGTTATTTTGGGTCGTATAGATTTGAATACTATACCAGATTCTAAAAGAGTAAGAATACGTAAAGAAGGAGCTATAAACGATGCGTTAGAAAAACCGACAATTATAGATTCTAAGGACACAAAAGATTTCCTAAGCAAAAGGAAGTCTCCATTATTAGAGAAAGAGTGTAAAGATCTTGAGAAAGAACTCAGTACGATGATAAGGAACGGCTACAAAGAGCAATGTCTAGAAAAATCGTATGAAATTATTGAAACGCGGCAGCCAACTCCTAAATACTTACGTAGCTATTTGGATAGAATTGTTAATACAGAGATTGCATTAAATCATTCGGAACAGGCTATAAGAGTTCTTGCTATATTGATAGCTTATAGTGAACATCAACCAGATGTTTCCGATAGGGGATTATCGCATCTTTACCTCACTATGGGGCGCGTTTATATTAAGATGGGGAATAATGAAGAAGCCTTAAAAGCTTTGGATTATGCATTGCATTTTAACGTAAACGAAAAAGCAATTCAGAAGTTGAAGAGTTCCATATCAAGTGATGCATCTAATGAAGAAGATTCTATTGTAAAAGGAGAAAGTATATCGCCTGTCGCACATGACTTTTCTTTTACAAGTAGAATGTTGGTACAAGATGTTAAACAAAAAGCTGGAGAACAGGAACTGCAATCACAAGAGTCTCAAAACTCTGCGGCACAACTTTTTGGAAAAGCTCAAAAGGACAGAGAAAACACAAGTATAGCTATTGAAGAAAGAGCTGAAATGTTTTTAAATGCTGCTGCTGCTTATTATAATAGCAATCAAGTTGACACGAATATGTATAAAACAGCCGTTGCTAACTATGCACGAATGAAGGGGCAGGGGATGTTCTCTCACTTTGTTGATGCAGTACACAAAGATTCGGGAAATCTTTTGACTTTGCAAGCTTATAAAGATAGTGCTTGTAGTTATTATTTGGAAGCTTTGGGGATATATAATACATTAGGAGACAAGTCATACCTTCAAGAGCTTTTTCTTAAATATCTACAAATGTCCATTGTGGTATCAAATGTAGAAGGCGGTAAGACTCCAGATTCCTCTTGGGAAGAATGGACACTTGATCAACTACAACAAGATTGTATAAAGGGCGATGGTACTGAAAATCAAAAGGTTTTCTTTGAAACATGTGTTTCTGTCGGTGCAAAGGCAGAAGGTGCTTGGAATAAATTGTATGGTGAGGCGTTATTTCCTTTTATGATGAGGTTAAGGAGAAATATTAAATTTAGGCAGATCTTTAATAGTATAGAGCATTCTGCCGTTCCAACAAATTATAATTCTGTCACATTTTTACATGCTATATTTGAGCATCGTCAGAAGCGTACTAAAGAATTGCAGGACATTCTTGATAATTGCTTGTCTTGGGTTTTTAGTCCATTTGATATAAAATCTTTTGAGGACAAATGGTCTTCAGTAAAAAATTACATTGAAATCTTTACTTCTACAGATGTTAAGATATATAATGCAATTAATACAGTATTGGGTATACTTGAACCATATGCAAGCCGTAAGGAAAATGAGCGATTGCGCATTCTTAGTACTTCGCAACAAGCCCTACTTGATAGTCAAAAAGTGATTAATTCTACTACTACATATTATGGAAGGGTGTTCTTCTCACATCTCATAGAAGTTTGGGTTGCAGGAATGGGAAGATTGATAAAAGAATATAATGAGAACACCTTCCCTAAACTCGAAATAGAAGCTACACCACCGTATATAAAAGAGAGTGAAGAAGACGAAAAAGGATTCATAGACTTTGTGGTAACCAATCATGGAGACTCTACTGCACAGTCTTTTACGATTTCTGCAGATATATTAGGCCATGAATATATGGTTTCGCATTCTGAAGAATTACCTGCAGGAGTATCATGTGCCGAACGAATAGAGTCATTGAAATTAAAAGAACTAGAATATGTAGATGTAACATTTAAACTTACTGTAAAATACCAAGGGAAGGATTTGCCAACAACGACGTTCGAGGCTTCATATGAGAGGGAAATAGGAGATGTGATAACAGATGATTCCCAAATACCATGGAGCATTTCGAATACACCTAAGGAGCAGGTGTTTAAAGGCCGGGAAGAAATACTCTCAAAGTTAGTACTTCATTATCTTTCTCGAGAGAGGGCTATGACCTACATCTTATATGGATTGACACGCACAGGAAAGTCATCTATTTTGGACTATTTATGCAAGAGAATAAACGGAAGAAATCTTATGGACGAACCACAAAAGAAGATTATGACTTTTCAGTGGGATCTTTCAAAGATTACATATTCTAATTCGGATTCTTCGCCATTATGGGCTAATTTGCTCAATACATGCCTTTATGAGAAGCTGCCGGATGATATTGCAGATGTTGTTGACGGCTGTTATCATAATGGGCAACCTCCATTGCCAAAAAATTTAAGGCAAGAAGATTTTGAGAAGATGATTGATGCTATATCTACGAAAAATATAGTACCTTTGATAACGATAGATGAGTTTTCTACAATTAAACCAATGCTTAAAAGTGGAGTGATAGATTCTTCCTTTATTAAATTGTTGCGTGAAATGTCATTAAAGGGGAAAGCTTGCTTCGTATATGCTGGCACATATGATATAAAGGATTTGCCAAGAGTTAAGGAGTATGGTTTTGTAGGGCAGATGACAAATACCATCTCAATGCCTATTAATGAAATAGAAGACAAATATGCAGACGAATTGATTGACGCAGCGTCACCTAAGTTGATTTTTGACAACAAAGCAAAGGCATATATACGGGCCCTTTCTGGCTGTGTTCCTTATTGGATTCAGTGGATTTGTTTGGAATGTGGAAAGTATGCAATTACGCATAAGCGTAAACATCTTGGCTATAATGAAGTAGATCATGTAGTGAGGGTGCTAACAGGAGAAGACCTGCCTAATGAAATGGACACTTGGGATGTTTTAGATGAAATGAACTTCCATAACAACCAAATTGATCCTAAAAGCAATCCTGAAAAAAAATTGATTTCAAGCATTTCTTACTTGATAAAAGGAGTAAGTACTCAAATAGAAAGGGGAGTAAGCATGGATGAACTTAAACGACTTTGGAATAATTATAATGTTCCAGAATCGAAACAATTAGAAATGATAAAGGCTGTGGAGCGTTTGAAAGAACGCAAAGTGCTTCGGCAATTCACAGATGAGAACCGCGAAGTCTATAGGCTTAACGTTGACTTATTTAGAAGATGGTGGTATGCGCATCATCGCGACATAACATTAGTACTTGCACTTTAAAATTAGAATATGGAACCATTTATTTATAGTGTAGATATTGCTGATATCAATCTGTTGTATGGCAGGAGAAAGCAGATAGATACACTGATTTCTTGTGCCAAACGGAGAGGGAATGCAGGAATCATTGGCAGTCGGAGGTTTGGTAAGACATGCCTGTTAAAATCTATGGAATCGTACTTAAACTGTCATCCGGAAATACAAGCTTATCCCATATTCTTCGATGTAAAGACGCAAACGGGGAGTCATAAAAACACCTCTGAAGTGTATAGAAACTTAGCTGCAAAATTAGCAGCGAAGATGTGTTCAGATCACATTATTGATGAAGGGACTTTAAAGATTTCTCGTAGGTGTTCTTTGGATATATCAACAGAACAGTTGGATATGTGTATTCAAATGTCCAAATGGGATTCGGAGTACCAAAAAAATACTTTATTCTCATTAGCAGACATAGTAAGCAAAAAGGATAAGTATGTACTTTTGTTGCTTGATGAAATAGACTACTTACTATTAGAAGCCTTTGAAAGCCCATCCGATTTTTTCAGAATAAGAGGTGCAGCAACTGATTCTTCAAACAATCTAAAATTTTGGGTTGCTGGAATTGCTCCATGGAAGGAAATGTGTACAGACATTGGTTCTCCACAATTAAACTGCGGCTTAGAGTCTATAACATTAGATCCGTTAAGTAAAGAAGACTTCTCTACAATGTGGGAACATGAGTGTTCATTGGTAAAAAATGAGAATATGCAGAAAGTCTTGTTGTCTTTAGAAGATTCTGCTTTCAATAAAACAGGAGGTGTCCCTTATTATGCAAAAGCAATAGGTGCCCACATACTTAATACACATACAACTGCTGCGCCAACTTATCAGTTCCTGCGAGACCACCTTTCACAATTGGTCAATAACCGTTTCATGCCAGACAATGAAAAAGGGGCCCTCTTTACATTGTGTGACGGTGCTGAAACTTTTGATGTATTGCCAGATTCAATAAGTGGTTTGATGGCAAAAGGACTTGTAAGAAAAGATGGGATTTCCTATTCTATTGGGATAGGCTACCTTGCAGACTATATAAAAGCTTGTAAGGAAGATGAGAATGCAGAAGACACAGATGATAACGAGCAGCAGGAACTAAATTCATTAGTAGATGAAATTATTCGACTAAGAATAGATGTAAACCAACGATATAAGGATAATGAGCCTTTTACAGCCTCAGTGGAAGATCCAAGAGAATTTAACGTTTTGAAGATTCTATGTCAAAATGAAGCAGATATTGACGCTTTCTCCGGATCGGTTTATAAGCTATATTATGAAGGAAGTAATATGGGTTCTCTTCTTCCTGTGGGCTTCCAGTATGGGGAGTTTGATAATATGGTAAGAGCACTTCGCCATATGTTTAACCATAGAAATTATGAACCAGTTAAAGGAGCAATGTCCAATGAGACACTTCTACGCATCATAAATAATGGTGTTGAACCATATAAAAACAAGGACTTCAAGCACATACAGAAAGTAGTCTTAAATGGTTTCCACTCTGAATTGTTAAAGATGTTATCTCAACAACATCAGGAATTATCATCTGAACCTCTAATTGAGAATTTTTTTTCTAAGTCTGCGGGGATATATATGTCTAAAGAAAATAAGGTTCAAGACAACCGCACCAGATATACATATAAAGTGGAATCATCACAGGATAAAGACTTTTATGATGGTGCAGAAGTAGAATATGAACTGTATTATAGAAACTATACAAAAAGGGATGGCTCTAATGGTAAATTTTATTTTGCTAAAAATGTCAGATTCAAAGAATGAGTGTTATTAGTAAAAATATCTTTGATGGTGACAGCTATCGTACTCTCTTCATCAGGTGCATCTATGGGCGGATTATAAGCCGTTCATGGTTTACCAACGCAGATGTCATGTCTGACTTCCTTGGAAAGCCACTTGAATACAATGTCTCAAATTGCGACTACTATGTAGAGCTTAAAAAGGCTTTTATGGTTTTGCGAAAGGCTATCGGAATTGAGAACTTTGAAATAAAAGGTAATAATCGCGATAAGAAATTCCGATATATCGGCAAGGATGACGACCCTCTCCGTGACATGCGCAATGCCAAGGCTATCAAAGACATCAGAAAATATTATGAGTTCTGCCAGAACTCCGCAGGATTCTTCCCGACATCTTGGCTTGACTACTTTTTGAAAGACAGTCTTGACCTATTGGACATTAAACGACGAAAGCGGAAAGGTGAGCAGATTATCAGTACCAGCGTTGACCGTCAACTGAAGAACATTGATATGTTGCCATACCTCTATGAAGCGATACGCAACCATAGGGTACTCGCTGTGAGGTACAAGCCGTTTGACGAGGAAGAGATGACGCTAACATTCCATCCACACTTCCTGAAGGAATATAACGGCCGATGGCATCTGTTGGGACATGCGAAAGGTAAAATTCCGGAGGAAGGCTTCAATCTTGCTATTGACCGCATTACGGAAATACCGAAGATAGTAATGGAAGAAGAGTATGTTCCCGCTCCAAATCATTTCTATGAGATGTATTTCGAGAATCTCGTGGGCGTAACCCACAAGGACGATCATAAGACAGAGAATGTGTATATTAGGGCATATTCTAATTATATCTTCAATCTTACCGACACGAAGCCTATACAAAAGTCGCAGAGAGTCTGTATTCCATACGGCCGGCACGAAGACGGCGAATATGGTGAGTTTATGGTATATGTAGAAGTTAACAACGAGTTCATCGGACGCATACTGATGATGGGCGACAAGTTGGAGGTTGTGGCTCCAGAGGAAGTGAGGAATATTTTTAGGAGAAGAGTCGAAGATATGGCAAAAAGGTATGTGCAAAAGACTGATAACTGCCCCCAGAATGGTTCCAAGAAGTAAAGAACCAATATAGCAGCCAACAACTATTGCTTAGTCGTAAAAACAGTATTATCTTTGCAGCGTCATCATCCAAAACCGCCTTGGAGATGACGCTGCAAAGCACATTGGCGGCAACCTAATGGGAGCAAAAACCATGAAAAAGACCACAACCGAAATGAGGAAGAGAACAGAAGCCAACGCACGTCGTAGAGTTGCCGAGTCATGGGCAAGAACAGGGAAATGCATGAGTTACAAGCGTGCAGCCGTGAGAGAGACATACAGGCATACCACAGACGACATGAAGGACGAGTTGTTTGACGGCTTTCTCATCTCACTGTCGCCACGGAACAGCCACAAGGGTATAGGTGCACAGATGCGCGTATTGCGTCGCATAGCGGAAAAGCGTCAAGCGCAAGCAGCGTATAAATACATAGGACGTAGCGATGACTTGCTGACGGAACGGATTACCTCTGCATGTGGAAAGAACTGCATGCGTGAGCTCCGCAGATACCAAAGGTGTGTGTGAGGAATGGTTTCAAAAACGGAACTATTGAGAACCACTAAACTTTGCGCCCAAATTCTTAATCTATTAAACCACTAAGTAACAAAAAAATGAATAGTACATCTAACAATCTTGCACTCGTCGCATCACGTGTCCTTCCCGCACTCTCAGGAGCACAACTCACATACAATGTTGAGAAGAATATCTTCCTCACCATGGGTTACACCAGCCAGGCAGGGAACACCTACTACCGCGCCATACGGCTGTCACCGCGTCTTGCCGTGTTCTACAACATCGGCGAGGGGTACAAGTACACGTTCCTGAACGGCATTACGCTCTTCGCCTTTGACGGGTGTAAACCGCGCATCATCGGCCAACGCACGTGGGGCGGCTATGACTGGGTGGTATTCAGCGAAAACTTCGCCCGACAGCAGAGTGTCCTCATGTTGCATGATTTCCTCCAAGGGCAAATGCGCATGCTCAATGTTCCCTGTTCTGAGCAACAACTCATGGACATGTCGCGGCAACTTATAGCCGAGACTGAGCAGAAACAGCTCGCCTGACGCAGAAAAGTCTCTTTTACGGACCTTATTCTGAAACAACACTCCGTCCAAAGGAGACCATAAACATACAAATGTTAACATGTTCAACGCCTTAAAATCTTTTGACTATGGCAAAACTGACACAAGCAATCACAAAGGACTTCCTTGACGACATACTTCCACCTTACGGTACTCCCGCGCGACAACTGCGCCCGGTGTGGGACTCCAGTCAGAGGATGTTTATCTTCGACGAGCATGAGAGTCAAAACGGCAACCACTACTATCGTGGCATCCGCTTCTGCGACCGAATTGCCATTGTGGAAAAAGTTGGCATGTTTCACTCGTGGACATACTTAGACGGGTTAGAGGTGTATGCCTTCAACGGGCGAAAAATGCAGCTTATACAGAAACGAGACTATCCTAACAAGGTGTTCCACAATGCCGATAAGATACGCAAGGATACCGAAGAGATGGTCACCGACTTTTTGAAGGGTATGCTTAAAGCAAGCCGCATATCCCTTTCAGAGGAGAAAGTCAAAGAACAGGCAAAGGGGCTTGTTGACCTATGCTATCGTGACTTCAACAATGGCGACTATCCTCCGCGTCTCATGCAGATCATTCCTGCCATCGAACAACACTAACTATCAAAAATCACAACCATATGGAGAACGAAATACACATAGACAAAGAAAAACGCGAGCAGTTGCTCGCTTACGACCTGATAGCACACACCAACAGCAGCTTTTTCCTTACAGGAAGAGCTGGTACAGGTAAAACGACATTTCTACATCGTGTGCAGCAGACCGTTCCGAAGCAGTTTATCACACTTGCTCCTACAGGTGTCGCAGCCATCCTCGCCGGTGGCGAGACCATCCACTCTTTCTTCGGGCTTCCTTTGGAGACCTGCGAGCCAGGTACTTGTGGCAAGATGAACGAAGCGAAGATTCTCGCCCTCGTACATGCCGATACCATCATTATCGACGAAGTATCGATGGTGCGCTGCGACATCGTTGATGCCGTAGACTTCACGATGCGGCAAGTATTGCGTAGCACTGCTCCATTCGGTGGTAAACAGATAGTGTTCGTAGGCGACATGTTTCAATTACCGCCGGTAGTGCAAAAAGGAGCAGAAACAGAATTGATGCGTGACATATATCACACGAATACATTTTACTTCTTCAAAGCTTTCGCTCTGCGCCGCATACGCATGGTAAAGATTGAATTCCAAAAGGTATACCGTCAGGATGACCCTGTGTTTCGGACCATCCTTGACCATGTCCGGCTCAACCGTGTTACACCTGATGACATAGCGAGTCTCAACACACGTGTAGCCAAGCCTAAGGACAACGATGGTACTATTACGCTTGTACCTACCAACCGTGCCGCTGATGACATCAACTGTCAAAGGCTCAACTCACTTACCGGCGAGGAGCATATCTATGAAGGTCCTATCAACGGAAAGTTCGAGAATAAGCGGTTCCCCGTGAGCCAAAAACTTTGTCTGAAGGTTGGAGCGCAGGTGATGTTCACTCGCAACGACACACAGCATCGTTGGGCGAATGGGACTATAGCCACAGTATGCCACTTGTCTGATGACGGTATCGAGGTAACCATTCCCAGTGGAGAGACCTACGCCGTACCATGTTGCACATGGGATGCCGTGGACTATGCATACGACCATAAGGAGCACAAACTGAAAAAGAATGTTACGGGCTCCTTTACACAATACCCACTGAAGTTAGCCTGGGCGATTACTATACACAAGAGCCAAGGTATGACATTCGACAAACTATATCTCAACCTCTCTTCGGCAAGTATCTTCGCCGTTGGCCAGTTGTACGTGGCTCTCAGTCGCGTGCGCACTCTTGGAGGTCTATTTTTGTCGCGCTGCGTACCGCCACAGTATGCCCGCACGAGTCGTGAGATAATCGCATACTCTATCCGTTACAATGATGCCAAAGCCATAGAAAGCGAAGTTAAGAGTGGTAAAGCTGTATACAAGGACCTCCGTGCTTACAACTATGACAGCGCGGCACATCGGTATCTGTCACTTATAAGAGACCATGCCGCAAACGGCGACATTAAGGAAGCAGCGATCTTAGCACGAAGTTTCTTCGAGACAGTCATTGATGACCGTCACCTTTATGGCAGCATCCAGCGCCCTTCAAGCGATTTGATTTCCTCACAACATTATGTTGTTAGGTTCCTTGCTGCCATATTGTGCTTATATGCCGATGATGCGGTAACCGCATTACATCTAATAGATGATGTACTAGAGCAAAGACAAAACAGAAACGCCCTATACATCAAGTCGCGTTGCCTTGCCAGACTTGGCAGATATGACGAAGCGGATAGCGTGAACGCCACCCTCGGCAACGGCATTGATCTTGCTATGCCTGATGCAAAATCGCTCTACATGATAGCCGTCATCAACGAACTGCACACGCAGGATCCTGGGCTGCTGCTTATGCAGAAGTTGCTTCGTGCCAAACCAAAATATGACCATGGCATCGTTGTGCTGCGTAACCTTATGAAGCGCAAATGCATTTCATTAACAATGCCACCTGGCGAGCGAAGCGACATAGAGAAGGCTTTCAACTCCGACGCGAGCGACGAAGACTTTGCTGAAATGCTATCAAAGGCACGGAAAGATGTTCCAAATTCCGTAGTAGCGCTCATGCGAGACATCAGTCGTATGGACTTCACACAATACGAATAGGCTACTAAATCGGTGCAGGAAATCTGCACCAAGTGGCATCTGACAAAATAATTGTCCGGCAAACAAATTGCAGCATCAACATTGAGATTAACTTTTAAAATCAGAATATAATGAAAAACATCATTAACATGAAAAAAGGTTTCCTTAGCTTAGGTTTCGTAGCAAACCATCGCCCAAACGCAAAGGGTGTAAATGATTTAAGTGTACTGTCAAGCATCACCGGAATGAAGATTTCGGCCAAAGACTTGGATGACTTCGTTGACTCTCCAAATTTCTCAAAAGAGTTTTTGGATAGTGACGGATCAATTGTAGAGAATGAAGCCGATAGTCTTGGTTTCCGCTTTCTCCTTCCTTGGAAGAGCAAGAACGGCAGCCCTATATATGGATTTTTCACTAGAAAAAGTAAGGATAAGGGATTTGTCGGCGTAAGATGGGACTATGAAAAGCAAGAGACGTTGTATGATCTTGGATTTGTCGACGTACAGGCTTTGAAACAACTGAACGATATGTCGGGTGCAGCAGTCTCTGACATTTGCGAAGTGCAATACAACAATGTAGAATTCTACAATGGCGCAGGTTACACAAAGTTCCCAGATGGTACCCCCGTAGGTAAGAGCAAGGCAAAGTATATCAGGTTCTCTACTCCGTATAAGACGAAGGATGGCCAAACTCCTATTGTAGGTTGGTTTAGCAAACAAGATGACAAGATGCAGGGCATTTCATGGGGAACTGACGAAAGTTTCAGGAAACGATTACAATTTGGCAACAAGTTCCACTTCTCCATAGGCAGGATGAAGTTCACCGACATGAGTGCGGCAAATGCTTTCTTGAAGCAGGTGTCCGACAAATGCATGCAGGAAGTATGGACATTCAAGGATAACAAGGGACAAATCAGGTTTCCTATACTCAAGTCGTATCTTGAGTGCGAATTGGACCGTCTTTACTATGAGAAAGACGTGCTTGACATGACCGATACGACCTCTTACAAAGACCGTATCATCTACAACCAAGATAGGACACGTGCCATGTTCAACACCAACCTAATCGATAAGTTCGGGCATGACCTTTTCTTGGAAGGCGCAATCATAGGACACGGCGTTCAAGAATTTTTCTGTGACATGACAATATCTCCATCAATGATGCAGCGGAATAAACTTGGATATGCCAATGATGCTCCAGAACCAAGGGTGCCGGAGTTCTTCAAGGACATAAACGACATAGTGTTCCATGTGGAATGGGCTATAGACAATGATATGGAGAAGTACGAGCACATCATAGGCGAACGTAGGGAGAGGTTTCCCAAGCAATATCAATGTACGGCTACCAATATTCTTGGTACTCAGCTTGATAATTCTATAAAGCTGGCACAAAATATTGCTCGTCGAAACTACAAGTTTATTGTGCCAATGTACTACCCGGCCAAGCACCGCATTCAGCTGCTCATGCCAATCTATCTCAACGGAGAGTACACTAGGCATCCTGACTTTGCCCTTGTTCTGACTCCACATCCCGATGAAAGGATATACACTCCTGAGACCATCTTGGGACTCAAGGAGGTGTATCAGGATGCAAGGCTCATTGCGAAGCCAGAGACATCGTGGCTCAATCCAGAGATTATAGGTGAAGAAAAACAGCTCTGAGTATTGCGGTCTGATATATGGCATAAGAGATACCAAACATTCGGTGCGGATTTTCTGCACCGAATGTCATACGACAAGCTGTCGATTCTTCTACTATTGGCAAAATAATTGCTACTACTTGGTTGTCTCAGTTCTTTGACATACTGCCACGCACTACTCATTTTTATTTATAAGTGAAGATCTTAACTAGATCATCCCTTTGTCAGCTTAGGCAATTGGCATAGGGCGAAAAGAACGCCTAACTTCAAACCCATAAAAAGATGGAGAAGAAGTACATGAGTGGTGTTAACGGCAGCAATGCCAAGTGCGAGAACAATGGTTTTGGTGGCTACACATCGGCTACCAACAGCAAAGCCATGGAGGGTACGCAGTACCGCAAGTACCACAACCCTTATGGCGGTCACGGCTTCGCAGCTGAAGACGTCAATGCTCAACACGATCGCTGGGCAGGACGTAAGGTTGATCAAGTCGGGCGCGACAACAGTCTCAATGGACCGGACCGTATCGTCAACGGTCAAGCCATACAGACCAAATACTGCCAGACGCCACAGAAAACGGTAGCAGCAGCCTTTGATGGCAATGGCTATCGTTATCAAGGACAGAAGCTGGAGGTGCCAAGCGACCAATATGACGAGTGCGTCAGACTCATGCGACAGCGTATAGCCAATGGTGAAGTGCCAGGTGTGAACGATCCTTCCGAGGCAACGAATATTGTCAAGCGAGGCTCTTGTACCTATCAGCAGGCCGTAAACGTGGCTAAGGCAGGTACCATCGACTCCATCGTCTTCGACGTAAAGACACAAGCCGTTGGGTGCGCCTCTGCAGCTGGCTTCTCGTTCATCGTAGGAGCAGCTTACGCTATAGCGCATGGTGCATCTCCAACAGATGCCATTAAGGACTCTGCCATCTACGCAACGAAGGTAGGAGGACAGGCCTTGGTCTCGGGCGTTACTAGTTCACAGGTGCTTCGCACAGCCGTTGGCCGTGATGCCTTAGCACTCGTGCAACGTGGCACGAACAACATTGTGAAGGCTGCATGTCAGACCGAGATTGGTAAGGCCTTTGTCGAAAAGCTTGCAGGCGGATTCGTTGGCAAGGCAGTTGTTGGCGGTGCTGCTAAAAACGTGCTTGTACGCGGTTTGAGCAGTAATGCCATCACGGGTGCCGTCACACTTGCTGTCACCTCTATACCTGGGGCCATCGATGTTGCACGAGGTAAGAAGAGTGCCGGTGAGTTCGGTAAGGATGTGGCTTGCAACGCCTCTGGCATCGCTGCAGGTACAGGCGGATGGGCTACCGGTGCTGCAGTAGGTACTGCCATCTGCCCAGGAATCGGCACCGTCGTCGGTGGCATTGTAGGCGGTATAGCTGGCGGTGTGGCAGGCTCCTCGCTCATGCGCTCTTTCCTCAATCTGTTTTGAGGACAACAGCTACCATTGCAACACAAGTGCAGAAGAATACACTTTCTTCTGTACTTGTGTCGTTTTATGCATTATCTTAAACAAGACACACATCTTAGCTTGAGTGTTGTTCCTAAAAATGTGTATAGAGATGATCTTATTGTATCTGTCCCACATAGAGACAGGGGACGACTGGGACATGTGGGACAGAACTTCCATATCACTACTTATAACCTTACTGAAGGAGAATGTCTTCTTGAAGCGTTGCCATTTCGTATTGATGTAAACTATTTTCCTATCTGTTAAAGCTTGCTTTCATAGAATCTATACCCACGAACTAACTCTAAAGCGACCACCGATTTGCAAAATCGGTAAGCCTAATTACCGTTAACTTAAATTAACGGGTTTTCGCCCCATATGGAAGGCATGAAATGAAGCAAGCTCAGATGGGGAAAGCGACACATATTTGTAAAGAAAGCTGAAACATAAAGATAGAGTAGAAGCACATATGTTAGGGAGATCTCGCTTTCTCCTTAAGAGCCGCTACGAGCCAGTCGCCAATGTCTATCTTGGCTTCACGCTCAGCAGCTGATGACTGGCGTTCGAGCAGATCACACACGATTACACGTTTGGGTAAGAAGAATTTTTTGGACTTCTCCTTCCATTCATCATAGGCATCCACATCAGGAAAGACTATCACCGTACGGTTGCAGAGAGCGAACATGCGCTCAGGCTTGAAGTTTGCTTTGCCACCGACCGCCACCCAGACATATTCAGGAAAGACAAGGGAGCCGAGCAAGACCGTCTTTTCAGATTCAACGAGAGCTACTGCCTTTCTAATGTCATCGCTTCGAAGCAGATGCTCGCCGAAGAGGCACTGACTAACAGAAAAGTCCTCCGGCAACAGTCCTTTTCGTCGAAGTCGGGAGTGGACCCAATCAGCAGCCAGCCCTGTCTTGACTCTGTGCCCGGTATTTCTGTCATAGTGCATAATTTTTCCCGTCCGGACATTGCCGTTGAAGTCCAACTGCCAATAGATGATGCCTCCGTCGCGGGTTGAACCGATGAGATAACGACAAAGCAGGCATTCAAGCTCTGCCACACTAACATGACATCTCTCCCGAAGGAAACGGAAGAAATCATTTTCCATACTCCATGAACTGACTACATAATCAAAGGGGAGGTAATGGATTATCTCAGAATGGCACATCTTCACCTCCTTCCGTAGTAGAGTCAAGGACAAGGCTGTTGTCGCTGTGCTCCAGCAATGACTGCCCTATGTGCTGTCCCAGTTGTCCCTGCTGTCCCGTGTCTCCTGCTGGGACATCTTTCTTTGAACCGTCACAAACTTCCTGCCTGATACGTCCAACGGCAGACTTCGAAATGCCAAGTTCACGACTGATGTCACGAACGGACAGTCCTTCACTCACACGCTTCTTTACCTCCATTTTCAGCTCCTCCCGATTTTGCTCTTTCAGATGTTCATGCTCAGGCGAGTCGTGGAGATAGACAAAGTGCAGAAGCGCACCATCCTTCTCTATGCGATATACTCTCACGTTGTCCGTTCCATATTGAATACTACAATTGCGCACTTTAATCTGTTTGAGGTATCGAAAGCCGGTTCCTTGCGCACTGGTACCGAGGGCAAAACAACTGTCGATAAAGTTGAACAGTTTCTTCGATCCCGCTAAGTCGTTCTGCGTAATCACCCGACTCATGTCACGTTTTGGCGTATGGGCTATGATGAGGATGGAGAAGCCGTATTTGTTCTTCAAAGCCCTGAGATTTTGGACCAGTTTGGCCGCATCATCACCTTTCTCCATCTGCATGCACAGGATGGAGATATTGTCGATGATAATGATGTTAGCCTCACAGACAACTGCCGCCTTTTCAATATCTCGAATTACGGCCTCCTCGAAAGGCATGTCGAGATTGGCAAGGTTGTCTGGATCCAATGACACACGATAAAGAGTTGGTGGAAAATAGTGCAAGTTGCCTTGGCCGTCGGTATAGCGCAGCTGGAACTGCTTGTCAGAAAGTTCAAAATCAAAGTACAGCACCTTATAGTTCTTTGCTATGTCCTCAGCAATCTGTACAGCAAGAATGCTTTTGCCGGCATTAGAGTCGGCAAAGAGGCACCCTATTTCCCCTTCGAACCAAAATGGACCGAATAACTCCTTCGGATTGCTTCGCAGGCTGGCCTCGCTCATAGCCTGATTAACGCTCTTGATGGACAATACTCCCACGTTGGAAGGTATGCCATCAGCATTTTGCTGGGCTCTCCCCAACTCTATGCCAAGCATCTTCACACGGTTTGCTGACAACGAGGAAGGAGAAGGAGCCTCGACTTTGTCCTGCTTTACGACATATTCTACGTATCGCTTGCTATCCAAGTCGTAGAGGCCATTGATACAGTTTCTTAAGTTCATTTCCAGCCTCCTTTCTTGGCGAGCCCACTTCGCTTGCTATTGATGTAAGACATGGCATCACGCTCCAGGTCCTGGACCGACTTGTGATGAGTACTATTGTTGAGCCACTCATCTATCTCTGCTTTGTTGAAGAGGATGCTCTTCCCTCTCTTATGGAAGGGAATCTTCTTGGCACTGGTCCAGCCATAGATGGTCTGCTCAGCGGGATGATTGGGCAGGTAGTCTATCAAGGCCGACACATTGAACCACTGTGGCTCGGTCGATTTCTCGGAAGGCATCAGCTTATCCACCTTCTCACCTAACTCTTTGAGCTTTTCAATCATATCCACCATCAATTGGGGCATGTCGTTGAATGTAATCTGATTTTGCATCATGATTTTGTCCTTTTAATTAGTAAATCTCTGTATGCAAAATTAGCAATGTCTTTGTGTGGCTCTGTGTGGCTTTTTGTGGGAATATAAAGATATCGGATATACCAACTACTTGATAATGAGCAGTTAGCATATCCGATATTTGTTAATATGTATAAGGATTGTGGAAGTATGCCTTTTTTCTGTGGCTTTTGTCCTTATAAGGCTCTCTTTATGGCTTCCTTTATCTGTTCAACGAATATTTTGTTCTTTTCTGAGGCTGTAACACTAAGGAAATCCTTGTGATGCTTATCGTAGTAGTCGGCAGCAATACCACATACTTCCAACACACCCAAGACCCAATGACGGGCATAGTTGGCAGGAGTAATGGTGAGGGATACCGCATAGATCATATAGCAGATTCTTTGATTCTCACGGGGCAGCGGACACACTGCATCTTTAGCCACTTGCAAATTCATGAAGTTGACAAAGACACTTCCCGGCATATCCCGAAACTGGCGACCATTACAGGTCTGATAGATAGCAACGCAAACGCCCAAGTCAACGATGTCTTTCAACTTCGCTGTTTCCTTCAATAGGAGAATCTCGTTATTCATGTGCCGACCTCCTTTTCCATTCGCTTAGCATCTGCCATAATCGACTGTGCTATGTGTGCTATCTTATCAATCAAGATTTCCAGGAACTGTATCTCAAAGTAGTACACATGGGCACACCTATCCATCACTTCCCTGTATATGTCAAATTGTTTCTCCACCAACTCATGAGCCTTGTAATAATCTTCTCTACTTTGGTCGCACTTCTTGTCCAACTGAATGAATTCCGGTGTGTCGAAAGGCATCATGTCCAGTCGGTTGCTCTCTGACTGATATTGTATCCAAAGCTTTGTTGCAGCCTCTTCCACAACTCTCAATTCTTTCAGATTGATGTCATCACGTTCCTTCGCAATACGCTTATAATCCACCTGTTTCCAAATCTGAAGATCCAAGGACTTGAAAGCAGAAAAGGCATCCAGCAGTTTCCCGTTGCTTACGATAAGGGCATGTATCTCCTCTTGCGCCTGTTTCTCCGCGGCATCAATCAGATGGTTCGTATATTGAAAATCAGCAAAGAACTCCCCGAGAACAGAAGCATCCTCGAACACGATTTCTTCGGGTGCTTTCTTGGAAAGTATCGTTCTATTCACCAATAGCAGGCGATTGGTTATCTCTTCAATAAGGTTTGCCATGTGCGGTAAATTTTATGATTTTGTTAAGTCCATGTCAATCTTGATGGCATTCGCAGCATTCTCTTTCTTTTTATCGACCACCTTGGTATATAGCTGTGTTGTTCTCACGTTGGTATGTCCGAGCATCTTGCTTACCGTATAGATGTCGGTACCATTGGCCAGCTGCAACGTGGCGTAGGTGTGACGGAAGCAGTGGAACGTGATATGTTTGGTGATGCCAGCTGATCGAATCCACCGCTGCAGCGGCTTAGAAATCCAAGAGGGATCCGGCAAGCCTTCAAAAACAAGCCTGTTGCCTTCCTGCCGTTCTCCACATAGTTCATAAGCCTGAGCGGATATAGGCATGTACTCCACACCATGCGTCTTACGCTGTGTGAAGTCGAGCCTAAAACGATTACCAGCCTCTACCACTTCCTGCCACGTCATTAGTTTGATATCGACATGACGAAGGCCAGTAAGAGCGGAGAAAAGTGCAGCCCGTTTAATGACGGGAATGTCGCAGGGGGTGTGCGCAAGGGTATTGAGCTCCTCAAGGGTAAGATGTTCGCGCCGACTTTCCTGTTCGGGAATACCCTTCACCTTAGCGGCAAGGTCCACCTTGAGGTAGCCATCCACAAAAGCTTGCTTCAGTCCTGCCTTGAAGATGGCAAAATAAGTAGAGGCCGTATTCTGCGATATCGTACCTGACTTATTGCCGCCCATAGGAGCATACAGTATGAAGAACTTGAAGTTCTCTATCATGCCCAGGTCAATATCCCTGAAGAGTATTGTGTCGCCATTAGCATAAACCTTCAGCAACTCATAGACACGTCCCCAGTTGGTAATGATAGAGTCGGAACTGTTCCGGTGCCTTTTTTCGGAAACCTGTTTGAAGTAAGGAATGAAGTTTTGCATCGACCGCTCGTTTTGTGCTGCCTGCTCTGCCTCGTTGTCCGTATAGAGTGCGGCATTGTCGTATTCACGTTGTCGCAAGGCTCTCACCTTGTCGGCATAGTGGCACGCCTCATTATCCATATCCGAGCGGCATACGATGACACCATTGATGTCCCGCTTGGGTTTGTACGACACAGAACCTTCGGCATTGGGTCGTGATGGCCGGCTCTTATCCCATACAGGGGTCGTGATGGTACGGTTCAATGCCTCTTTGTGCCGCGACGGCTTGGCGCCGGGATAGGCAAATACTGGGTAGCTCTCAATGATGAGATACCATTCTTCACGATACTCCGACTTTCGGAGTTTTACCGTGCATTTGGTGTTGGGGAGTGGTTTCTTCATGACTTCACAACATCTTTATAAAGGTGATCAATATCTTCTTTGGGCGCATAGACGAAGTTGC
>CACYKX010000026.1 GCA_902775075.1 uncultured Prevotellaceae bacterium
TGAGCCTGACAGATTCCCTTATGTTGTGTCGAAGCCAATCCACCACAGTCAGAAAGTCCTGAGTGAAGAAGACTGCATTCTTCAAATTGAGGTTCGTCCTAACAAGGAACTGGAATCTGTGATTTTCTCTTACTTCCCACACGTGGAAGTGCTTGAACCTGCAATACTCAGAGAGCAGTTCAAGGAAAAAATCAGCAAAAATCTGAAAAAATATCTATCAGTGCAGAAAGACCGCACAGATGAGTAATTACTTTGCAACGAAAAATAATAAAATGAACAAATATAATAGTCCATATACAGCCGCAATCACAGGATGTTCGTTCCTCTACTATGAGTTCAAGCGCATCCTGCCAATACTCATGTCTGCGGATGCTGAACAACTGTTGAAGGATGAAGTTGAGAACAATCATATCTTACAGATCAATTCAAGAAAGGCACGTCGTACATTTGTATTGGAGTTCAAGCGTCGTTTTGCCGCCGTTCCTCTTCATTTCTGGCAGGCATGGCAAGGATGGAGCGAGGTAAGTCAGCGAGCAGGGCTTTTCTACGCCATCCTGAAAACCTACAAACTCGTCTTTGATTTCCACTTCAATGTGTCCATCAAGCGTTGGAACTCTGTTGACCATCAGTTGGCTAAGTTTGACATCATGATGGAGTTCAACGAGATTGCTGCACATGATGAATTTGTGGACAGTTGGTCTGACAATACTAAAGACCGCTGTGCAGGTGCATATCTCACCATCCTTCGCCAGGCTGGATTGATGACAGAGAAGACGAATGAACTTCAGTCCATCCATCCTGACGATTCAGAATTAGAATACTATTTTCGTTCTGGTGAGGAGTGGTTTCTTGAAGCCTGTTTCCTCTATCCATACGAGATTAACGATATTAAAGCCAGACTATCATGAAGAGAATGACCGTTGAAGAGTTGTACAATTACCTCTGCTCACCACAATTCTTGGATGAGAAGAGCGGTAATATCTTCTACAACTATTACATATATCAGTACCCTGCCAGCAATGAATATGAAATGCGTAGGCAGATTCAGGAGTTCCGGGAGAAGTTGGAGCGTCCTACCAATTTCGTGAATGCCCTGGAGCTTGACCTGTTCAAGGTGTTCTGTGAATATCTCAGCAATGAGAAGTTTGGCGACACCTCTTTGCTGGAAGATACCTTCGAGGGTGACAAAACTCATCCCGAAATGGTAACTACAGAGCTGACCTCAGAAGCCAACTCTGATAACTTTATCCGCTTTGTGCGTGACAAGATAGAAGCACACATGGCTACCAATGACGGTTATAACAAGCCATACGTGTTCATTCACGGTATCGGCAAGATGTTCCCATACATCAGAACCAATGTGTTCTTGACTCGCTACGAGAAGTACAACGATACATCACGGTATAAAATTATCCTCTTCTATCCAGGTCATCAGGAGGGCAACTCATTCTCCCTCTTCGACACCTTGGAAGATGCCCATACCTATCGTGCCATCCTATTAGTAAACAAATAATCCACCTCGATATGAAATTCAAAGATTTATACGAAAAAGGGCTTGACCGCAAGGTAAATCCTGCCGTCTCTGCCTCCGACCTGAGTGAAGACACTGTAATGACTGAAATCGTTGAGTATGTGTTTACCGAAGAAATTGTCATCAATCTCTTCGACATACTCACCAACATCAAGCAGAACCAAGGTAGCCACGTTGGTATTTGGATCAACGGTTACTTCGGTACTGGTAAGTCTCACTTCCTGAAATATGTCAGTTACTGTCTTGATGGGCATTACAGCGAACTTGCCTTCATGCGTCTGGAAGAAGCCATTGAGGAAATCATCCGTAACAGCAACGGCATGACCAAGCTTGATGACCATGGTGTTTCATTGTCGGAAGTAAAGTCTTTGAAGAAATGGTACTCTTCACAGGCAGAGGTACAGATGGTAATGTTCAACATCGGCGATGTTCATGATGCCAACTCCAACCAGGCACAGGCTTTCACTACTATCTTCTGGAACCAGTTCAATGCTCAGCGTGGTTACAATTCCTTCAATCTCGCTCTGGCTCAATATCTGGAGAAAGCTCTTGACGATGACGGCAAGTTTGCTGAGTTCAAAGAGTATGTCAAGAGCAAGGGCTACGATTGGGAACGTAATATTTCTCGTTTTGCAGCCGGTCGCCTTGACTTGGCTCTGCAGATGGCTAAGGAAGTTGACCCAGCATTGGCAACGGATGTCATTCGTACCAAGATTGTCAACAACGATGTCAATGTGTCCGTTGAGTCCTTTGCTGCTGAAATGAAAGAATACATCGATGCCAAGAACAACCGCAACTTCCGTTTGCTGTTCTTCGTCGATGAGGTGAGCCAGTTCATCGGACAGCATCGTGACCTCCTGCTACAGCTTCAGTCACTCGTAAAGCGACTGGATGAGGTTTGTGAGTCTAAGGTATGGATTGCATGTACAGCCCAGCAGACGCTCGAAGAGGTGGTGAGCAATGTGGGCGGTAATGCCACCAACCCTGAGGATGAGGTCGGAAAGATTCTCGGACGTTTCGAGGTTCGTGCTTCATTGCAGGGTACTTCGCCTGAATACATCACCCAGAAACGTATTCTCGACAAGAAAGGCGACGTGGAAATTATGCTCGCCGATATGTACAACAAGGATAAAGCCAAGTTGGATGCTCAGTTCGTGTTGCCAAGCACATACAAGACCTATAAGGATAAGGACAACTTTGCTGCCTATTATCCTTTCGTTCCGTATCAGTTCCAACTCATCAAGAATGTGCTTGATGCTTTTGAGCAGTTGAACTATGTCGATAAGCAAGTGAAAGGTAACGAGCGTTCACTTATCAACATCACCTATTCCATTGCCCGTGACACACAGGAAATGGAGGTCGGTGAGTTTATCCCCTTCGACAAGTTCTTTGGCGCTATGGTGCAAGGTTCCATGCAGCACTTGGGACAACGCGCCTTCCAGAACGCACGTCAAGCTCTTGATGTGATTGAAGACGAGAAGAAACAGGCTTTCTATCGCCGTGTCGTATATGTCCTCTTCATGATTTGCAACCTGAAGGAGGAAGACAAACAGCAGTTCTCGGCCACTATTGACAATGTGGTCACATTGCTGATGACGAAGATTGATGCCAGCAAGGCAGCCATCAAGCAGGATGTGTCTTCTGTACTGGCATATCTTATCGACAAGGCCGTAATCCGTAAGGTTAAGACCGATTCCGGCTCTGAGATTTACGAGTTCTTCACCGAGGAAGAGTCCAAGGTGGCTCAGATTATTAAGAATCAGCAGGTGGATAGCAACACCTATAGTGACGAATTGAGGAAGATATTCTTCGACCACTTCGGCAATCCATCCAATAAAGAGACCTTTGCCACTCGTTCCTTCAATGTGGGTATCAGTATCGATGGGCGTAACTATCTCAGCAATAATGCCGATGTCAATGTTGATTTCGTCACTACCGCAAGCACCGATTCACCTGACCAGTACGGCTTCAGTCTGAACAATACACCACAGGGAACACACCTCGTGTATTTCCTCTATCCGATGTTCAAGGACAATCAGGAACTTCGTGCCAACTTCCTCTACTATTGCCGTGTGCAGCGTTTCGCACAGGAACCTGCCATTAGTGAGGAACGTCAGCGTACCAAGATGCTCTTCCAGCAACGCGCCAAGGATCTGTATGACAAGGAAATCAAACCTCAGTTCCAGCAGATGCTTGATGCTTGTCCTGTTATCTCTTGCGGTGCAGTCCTTTCCCCATCTGAGACAGGTACAGCAAAGAAAGCAGAACGTTACAAGAACCTTTTGGCTCGCCACATGGAGTCACTATACCAGTTTGCAAAACTTGCTGACAACCGAGAAGTGCCAAAGACACAATCCGACCTATCGGCTAAGATTTTGCGTCCTGTGGAGGATTCTTTGATAACTACACCGTTGAACATTCCCGAAAAGAAAATTAAGGATTGGCTTGACCGACAGCCTCATGATGTGACAGTAGCCGATGTCATCCGTATGTTTGCCAAAGTGCCTTACGGATGGAGTGATTTTGCCACCATTTATTTCCTCAATGAGTTGGTTCGCCGTCATCAGTATGCATTCAACTATAACAACAATCCGAATGTCAGTCGTGAAGACACGGCTCGCAACATTGTCCGTGATGCCAGCAAGTTCACGGTGGAGAAAGCAAAGGCTATCTCTCAGGAAGTGCTGAACGACTTCATCGAGGCTTGGAAACATATCTTCAATGTAATGTCTGTCAAGGGCAGCAATGACAGTACGGAGTTATTCCGCAACTGCAAGGAAACAGATGACAGCGCACTCAACCGTCTTCTGAAGAACTACCGTGAACTGTCTCGTAAGATAAACGGTTGTCCGTTTGCTCATACCATCGATGATGCTATTACTCTTATGGAGCAGTGGCTCACAGTCCGCGATCATCTGAAGTTCTTTGAGACCATTATTGCGGCTAAGGATGAAGCCAGTTTACTTTTCGACAAATGCAAGAGCATCAACTCCTTCTATGGCGATCAATTTGATAGTTACAGGCAGATTCGTCAGTTTATTGATGAGAACAGGGATAATTTCTCATTCCTTACTACAGAACAACAGGAAGCCGTCGTTGCTCTGAAGGCTATCAATACAGACGAAGAACCTTGGAACAAGATGCCGTCCTACCTGAAGTTGAAGAAGAATCTCAACGGACAGTTACAGGAGAAAAAGCGTGAATTGGTGGAGGAAATCAAGACCAAATATAACAAGGCCTTTGATGAATTGGAGAAGTATGCTACTGACATGCACGTCGCACGAGAAAAGTTCGCAAAACGTGATGTCACAATTTCTTTGAAGACTGGCACCAACAACTTCTATGCACTTCAGGCCAATGCCAATACCGCAGAGTTCTATGAGGAACAAATGCGCAAGATTAACGCTGCTATCGTCATCCCGACGCCACCAACTGAGCCTACAGGAACAGGTGATGGAACCTCCTCTGTTCATGACGATGGTGGCCAGCCAACACCACCGCAGCCCAGACCTCGTGTCCGTAAGGTGGTCAAGTTGAATACGCATACTACTGAACCGATGCATACAGAGGCTGACATTGACCTCTATCTGCAATCGTTGAAGGTGCAGCTCATGCAGTACCTTAGTGATGACAATGACATTATCGTAAATTAAGATATGGATACAAACCGACTGAAACGCTTCGCTACTGAAGCTCGCAATATACTGATGCAGGGAGTCGCCCATCGCTTTACGGCTTTGGGCTTTCTCCCTGATGGCAATGTAACGGAAGAACCGCTGCCTATGGGTGGCGGTGCAACCTTTATGGGCGATACCGTGTCCGAGGACTTCTACCAGAAATGGTGCTCACTCCAACGTGCCGTAAAAGCACACAGCATCGAGGAGGTTGCCGAGGAAGCTGCCTACACCTGGTTCAACCGCATGGTGGCCATCCGTATCATGGTGAAGAACGGACTCATTTCGCCAGTCCTTCAGTATGAAAGCGAGGGAGTTCACATTCCTCTCCTTGTGAGCGAGGCGCGTCAGGGACGTATGCCGGACATGAGCGCCGATGAGCAGCGAAAGCTTGAAGACTTGCTATTAGATGATAGCAAGACTGACGATCAGTTCCGCATCCTCATTGTGGCATTCTGTCATGCCAATCCCGTCATCAACAGCTGTTTCGGTCATATCAGCGACTACACAGAGTTGCTATTACCAACCAATATTTTGGCTGAAGGTGGCTTCGTGGACATGCTCAACAATACAGAGTTTATCAGCGAAGAAGACTATCATTCGCCTGAACTCATTGGCTGGCTCTACCAGTTCTATATCTCCGAGAAGAAGGACGATGTGTTTGCCAGTTTCAAGAAAGGCAAGAAAGCCGAAGCCAAGGACATCCCTGCAGCTACTCAGATTTTTACGCCCAACTGGATTGTGAAGTACATGGTGCAGAATACCATCGGACGCATCTATCTTGACAACAATCCCTACGAGGAAGATGTTCAGAAGAACTGGAAGTACCTTGTTGAGCCAAGTGAGCCTACTCCTAAGGAGAACATTCTTCACTATGAAGACCTGAAGGAGTTGAAGTTTGCCGACCTTGCCTCCGGCTCTGGTCACATCCTTAACGAGGGCTTTGATATGCTCTATGACCTCTATGTACTTGAAGGCTATAGCCGTAGTCAGGCCATCGAGAATATCTTCCGCTACAACCTCACAGGTGTTGACATCGACACTCGCGCCAAGCAGTTGGCACAGTTTGCCCTGTTGCTGAAAGCCTGTCAGAAGGACAGCAGCTTTGCTGATGCCCACATTATGCCTCGTGTATTGGATATGCCCGAACCATATCCTTACAAGGACAACCTGCGAGAAACGCTCCCACACTTCTTCCTTGGCGGTACTCAGGAAATGATACAGGAGGTTTGCGATGCCATCGAACTGATGGATCAAGCCAAGAACCTCGGCAGCATCATGAAGTTCAACATCTCTGAACGAACTCGCAATGCCATCATGATTCGAATGGAGGAATACGAGAAGGAAACACATGTTCCTGAAGCTATTCGCCAACTGATGCCGTATATGAGTATTATTCTTGCTCTGACAGAAAAGTATTCTGCCTTGGTGATGAATCCACCATATATGGGCAACGGAAATATGAATTCAAATCTGAAGAATTATTTGGAGCTTAACTATAGAGAAGGGAAGTCGGATTTAATGACTGCCTTTATGCTAAAAGCCATGACCAATACAAAACCTCATGGGTTTTGGTCAATGATTGATTTGCCCTCTTGGATGTTTCTTGCATCTTTCCAAGAATTAAGAACAATTGTTATAGACTGTCAATCAATAATTAGCTTGTTACATCTTGGACGAGGTATATTCGGTTCTGATTTTGGTTCTGTTGCATTCACCATACAAAATAGGAAACCTACTGGCAAGGGGTATTATCGTCGACTGTTTAAAGAGCATGTTCAAGTTCGGAGTGTTGACAAAATCCGTGAGTTGTATTTAGAGAAAGATTATGGTAAGTTTTATGCTGACCAACTTAAATTCAAGGAGATTCCAGGTAATCCTATAGGATATTGGATTAGTCAACCTATTTTGAACGCTTTCCAAGGTGAAAGAATCAATTCTATTGGGATAAGTGACGGTCAAAATATTACTGGTGACAACCTCAAATATATGAGATTGTTTTGGGAAGTTAGCCGTAATAATTCTGGTAAAGACAGGAAATGGGTTCCAATGGCAAAAGGTGGAGAATTCAGAAAGTGGTATGGCAACATTATAGATGTAGTTAATTGGTCTAAAGAAGCTCAACAAGAATATAGAGACAATCCAGCTGCCAGGATTCAAAATAGTTACCTTTGGTATCGCAAAGGCATTACATGGAATCTTGTTTCTAGTCTTGGTACAGGGTTTAGATATTTGCCCGATAATGTGTTATTTAACAAGGCCGCACCAACTATTGTGTATAAAGAGGAATGTTTAGACTCTTTATATTATGTCGTTGGTTATCTCAATACTAAGATTGTAAAGTCTCTTCTTAATTTGATGAATCCTACGATTAACACCAACATTGCGGAAGTTTTCGAATTGCCCCTTATAATAGAGAATGAAAAGGTTGTTACAGACATCGCTGTTTCATCAATTTCTATCTCTCATCAAGATTGGGATTCCCATGAAACATCATGGGACTTCCAGCGCAACGAACTCTTGACGATGGACGAACAGGTATTGTTCGACAATATTGATTACGTAATTGACAAGCACTATAAAGAGACAGGTGAACATATCTGTATAGACCCTGCTGCACCTCAGCCAGAGAGTGTGGAATGGTGCTATGAAACCTATTGTACAAAGTGGGAGCGCCTCTTCATGAAACTCCATGAGAACGAAGAGGAGTTGAACCGCCAGTTCATTGAGATATATAGACTGCAAGACGAACTGACTCCAGATGTTCCTCTGGATGAAATTACCATTCTACAACAGGGAGAAATAAAGATTGAGGATGATCAGTTGAAGTGGAATGCTGACGTGGTGATGAAACAACTCATCAGTTATGCCGTAGGCTGTATGATGGGCCGCTACTCTATTGACAAACCCGGACTTATCCTTGCCAACCAAGGTGATGGTCTGGATCAATACAATGAGCAAGTTCCTGACAGCCGCTTTGAGCCGGATGATGACGGCATCATTCCTTTGATGTCAGCACAGAGCGACTTTGCTGACAATGCAACAATACGCTTCAAGCAATGGCTCGTAGCAGCCTTTGGCGAAGAGACCTTGGTTGAGAACCTTAACTTCATCGAGAAATGTCTTGGAAAGAGCATCGACGATTACTTTGTGAAGGACTTCTGGAAAGACCACAAGAAGATGTACCAGAACCGCCCAATCTATTGGCTGTTCTCATCGAAGAAGGGTGCTTTCCAGTGCCTCGCCTACATGCACCGCATGGATGCTTACACAGCAGAGCGCATCCGCACAAAGTATTTGCTGCCTCACATCGAATGGCTGATGCAGAAACAAAGTGAGATGGAAGCCAATGCTGCCAACCTCAATGCCCGTGAGCGCAAGGAACTCGACAACATAGGCAAGCAGATTGAGGAATGCCGTGAGTACCACGACCGCCTCCATGTCATTGCCGATGAACAGATAGCCTTCAATCTCGACGACGGCGTAGTAGTCAACTACGCCAAGTTCGGGGATGTATTAGCAAAAATTAAATAGTTAAGTTATGGACAAGTTGCAATATTCAAATCTCCTGCATATAAAAGAAGCAAGCAAACAAGGGCGATTAGTCGTTTTTGTAGGGGCTGGTGTGTCTAATAATTCAGGTGTACCAATCTGGTCTAAACTCATCAGCGAAATGAAAGACGGTTGTGGAGCAGAAGATGAGACAGATGATTTGAAGATTGCACAGTTATATAAAGATGCCAGAGGAGATAAGGAATATATGGATAAAGTTAAGGAGGTCCTAAAATACAACAAAGTGGCCCCCAATGCTATCCACAAATCCATTCTCGACTTGAAACCATGCCATATAATTACCACCAATTATGACAATCTTATCGAACAGGAGATAGAAAAGGAATCTAAACAATTTGACATTATCAAGGGAGATGATGACATGCCAAACATGTCTTATCCTAATTCACTGATAAAGATGCATGGCGATTTCGATAGGAACAACATTGTTCTAACCGAATCCGACTACTATAATTATGCAAGGAACTTCCCGCTGATCCGATCCTTTGTCCTTTCATTGTTTGCCAGTAAATTGGTTGTCTTTATAGGTTTCTCCTTCTCAGACTTGAATCTGAAAATGATACTGAACGACTTGCACTTTGTTCTACATGATAGTATGCAGAGGGTTTATCTCGTTTCAGATACGAAGCCATCACATATCATTAGTACCTACTATGAAAATAAAGGTATAAACGTTGTTTATGTTGATGAGCCAGACATGGCTGGACTATATTCAGGAGATGATGACGAATTAAATAGCCTTGAAAATCCCAAAGGAAAATATCTTTATAAGGTTATCAATTGTATATTGAATATCGACAAATCCTCTGGACATGATATTGTCAGTGCTTTGTATGCTCAACTTTCAGAGTGCAAGGACGAACTTGCTGTTGTTGGGAATGGTTTACAATATTTCTTTCCGCCAGAAGACAGAAGAACATTCAATCCTCATTCAGAAGGATTGCAGCTATGGTCACCGTATTTCAAGGCATTGCACGAACAGTTAAAGTCTTTTGCTGGAAGAAGGAAGTTCGTTACTGAACATCCAGAAATCGATTGGAAAGAACTAAAACAATTGGCCTATAACAACTATTTGTTTAGGATAGATGATGTTGTTATTGTTGATCCAAACAAACAATATGAACTGGAAGTATCATTGGGCAATCTCTCTGCCTTGTGGTATCTGTATCATTTTGACTTCAATAATTTACACAAGCGCTTGATATATCTGAGCTCAAGAGAATTAACTGGTGACTCTAAAGATTTAGAATATCCATTCGTATTGTATAAATTGGGAAATTATTACGAAGCATATCATATATATAACCAAATTCGAAGGTTAGCCTGGGAAAGAAGGAAATATATCCTTTACTTTATAAGTTTATATAATTTGTGGGCTATCAGAAATGGCGTATTCGCAACGCTGTTAATGACTGATGAAAAAATTGCTCGCAAAATACACGATAAACTTTCAAATATAGAATTAGATGAAGTTCTAAGTCGCATTCCTATTCCTGATGGAATTCGTAAAACATTGCAAGATTTGCTATCCTATCGTGCCTTGGGTGACACAGCAGTTGAAACTGAAGACAAGAAAGAACAGATTTTTCAGCAAAGGAAATCTGGAGAGAAAGGCGGCTGCTCCATCAATAGCAATATCGTTTCTTTATTGTCTAAATTTGAACGTTCGTTCCAATTCTGCAATAACAATTATATTGTATGCGACAATAACAGTTTTTACAAATCAATAGGATATAACACTGTTTGCGGAATATTAAACAGCTATGCCACTCCTGATGCGGAGTTTAAGGGACTCGGTGCAAGACAAACGAAAATAGACAAATTGTTTTCTTTTTGTATTTTCGCCCTTGTTTTTTGTGTTGAGCCTAAAAAATTGAAAGAAATATTCCGCCGATATGAAATCGAATCGATTGAATTGACAGAAGATGCTATTGAAACAATAAACAAGTATTGGAACAGTCTCGCAACTGCCAACCATGTTCCTTTCGTAGATATAACTGTATTCGGAAACTATCTGGAAAATCTTATTTATGTGACAGCAAAGGTAAGTAACGAAGGAATAGACACAGAAAAAGTCTATTCTTCCATCCTAAAATACTGGGATTGTATTGTCAGTTTCAAGGTTAACGATAACTTGCTAGTGTTCCTTCTTTCAAATCTAAAACCGAACAAAGAAACACTTTGTTCAATCTTAGACATTTTCATTGGTGATTTAGAAAAGTATGATCACTGTGATGAAAGCTATGAATGGATAGCTCACTACATGAAAGAATACGGAGTCACCTATGAACTGAATGTGTCACAACTTAAAGAAGGAAAATACGCCAACAATTTATACTACTTGTATAAAGTGATTTCGCCTTCTTCTCAAGAAGAATTTTCTTCGTATTGCCAGAAGAACCTTCGTCAAGTCAGAGATTATTTGGATTTTATAGTTCATAATAATCTGAACATTCTTTCTCTTGATGATTTTAAAACCAAACTTGGCAAAATAAAGAATAACCCCACGTATTATCAAAGTCATTGTTGTTGGCAGTTGGCAAAAATGCGTAAGAACGAACAATATGTGGCGGTACATTCTGAAATAGATAGTCTGTCTGAGGACTACGAGTGTTTAAAATTTCACTTAGATCCATCAGGTTACGATAAAAAAGAAGAAGTGAATGTTGAATGGATACTCACTATGGGCGATTATGGTGTACCAGAACTTGCCAAGATACCAGAGTATAAAAAGATACTAAAACAGTATCTTATAGATAAACGATTCATGAATCATCATCTACGTAACAAAATAATAAATGTGCTATAAGCAATATTGAGATATGGACACAGGAAGATTGAAACGCTTCGCTACTGAAGCTCGCATGATATTGATGCAAGGGGTAAAGAATCGCTTGCAGTCGCTTGGCTTTGATTTGAAGACAGGTCAGGCACAAGAACTTCCACAGGAGATGGAGGGCGGTGCCGTGTTTATGAATGACGTGGTGAGTACAGACTTCTATCGGAAATGGATGTCACTCTACCAGAATGTTCAGGCTCGAAGCATCCGTGAAGTTGCCGAAGAAGCCGCTTACACCTGGTTTAACCGTTTCATGGCCATCCGCATCATGGAGAAGCGTGGATTCATTCCTCCAGTTCTCGAATTTGAGAGCAATGATATTCATATCCCTGCCATCGTGAACGAGGCCACGCAAGGCCGTCTGCCCCAGATGACGGAGGTAGTGCGCAGTCAGTTGATGGAACTGCTGGATGATCCAAGTAAGGTATCTGAGCAGTTTGCCTTGCTGATCGTGGCTTACTGTCACGATAATCCCATCATCAACAAGTGTTTCGGGGCGATTGCCGATTATACAGAGCTGTTACTGCCTGTCAACATCTTGTCCGACGGTGGCTTTATTGATATGGTCAATGAGACAGAATTTATCACTGAAGAGCAGTATGCTAGTGCTGAACTGATTGGCTGGCTTTACCAGTTCTATATCTCCGACCGCAAGGATGAAGCTTTTGCTAAGAAAGGTAAATATGACCCGGACGAGATTGCCCCTGCCACGCAGATCTTTACGCCTAACTGGATCGTGAAGTACATGGTGCAGAACACCATCGGGCGTATCTATCTTGATAACAATCCCTATGAGGATGAGCTGAAGGACAAATGGAAGTATCTTGTGGATCCTACAGAGAAGACTCCCCATGAGGCTATATTCCATTTCGAAGACTTGAAGGATTTGAAGACAGCCGACCTTGCTTCTGGTTCTGGCCATATTCTCAATGAGGCATTTGACTTGCTCTATGACCTGTATGTCAACGAAGGCTACAGCCGGACAGATGCTATTAAGAACATCTTCCGTTACAACCTTGTTGGTGTTGACATTGACACTCGTGCCAAACAACTGGCCACCTTCGCCTTGTTAATGAAGGCTTGTGGAAAAGACAAGTCTTTCCTCGATGCTAAGGTGATGCCAAGAGTTTATTCCATGCCTCGCCCTATCAATGAGGTATTACCTAACTATGATGCAGCACTTCCCAACTTCCTGATGGGCAGTAACCAAAAGATGTTGGAGGAACTGAGGCAATCCCTGAAGCTGATGAACAATGCCGATACATTGGGAAGCATCATGAAGTTCTACCTGTCTGATGCTACCCGAAACACGGTTATGGTTCGAGTGCAGGAATATGAAGAACAGTTGGCACATGGTGAGATAGTGACAGAAGAGAATCGTCTGTTGCTGCAATATATGCGTATTATCTTGGCTCTGACAGACAAGTATGCTGCTATCTGCATGAATCCACCCTATATGGGTAGTGGCCGCTTTGATGCAACGCTTTCCAAGTACGTGAAAGACAATTATCCTAAGAGCAAAGCTGACCTCTTTGCTGTTTTCATGGATGTTGCCATCGACCGCTTAGCTGACTGTGGCAAGTACGGTATGATCAATATGCAGAGTTGGATGTTTCAAACTTCATTTGATGATCTACGAAAGAGCGTCCTCGAAAACTCCCATATAGATAGTCTGCTGCAACTTGGTCCACATACATTTGATGAACTTTCAGGTGAAGTAGTGCAAAACGCATCATTTGTCATCACTAATATTAAAGATTACACATACCGCAGTGGAATATACTTCCGCTTGGTGGAAGGGAATAACTGTGCGGATAAAGAGAACATGTTTTTTTGTGCTAAAACCACAAATTCTACAAAAACAAGTGAGATTTGTTTTAATTCGGTTTCTCAGAAAGCTTTCGAGAAGATTCCTGGAAATCCTATTGTTTATTGGATAAGCGATACTGTTGTTTCCTTATTTGATAATGTTCCAATTGGTGAATTAGCATGGGGGTCAAAGGGCATAATAACTGGAGATAACTCTAGATTCATGCGGTTGTGGCATGAAGTATCAGATTCTAACATTCGTTTTAATGCGAAATCATATGAAGAAACAATAAATTCTATCGAAAAATGGTACCCAATAACTAAAGGCGGTAGTTTTAGAAAATGGTATGGTAATAATGAATATATTATAAATTGGAAAGGTAATGGGTATGAAGTAATTCGTCGTGCAAAAGCTGAAAAGCGAAATTGCCAGGATTATCAAGATAAATATAAATTTCAACCATCATTTTCATGGGGTGATGTTTGCTCAAACTCTCCATCCTTTAGATATACTTGTAACTCTCTATCAGAGTCTAAAGGTATGTGTCTTTTTTCTATTGGTGGAGATATTTATGAAATTGGAGGCTTCCTAAATACATGCGTAGCAAAGAATTTGTTACTTGCTTTGTCGCCTACGTTGATGGTTACAGCAGGAGCTATAAGCAAATTACCTTTTTTAAAAGCTGCTGATAAAACAAAAGAGTTGGTAAAACTCAATATTTCAATTTCCAAGCACGACTGGGACTCTCACGAAACTTCATGGGATTTTGAAGCTAATCCTCTTGTCGCTCAATGCAACCAATCTAGGACCGAAGGCTGTGATGCCGTATTATACCGCATACAAAACTTAGTTAAGAAGTTTGAAGAGCAATGGGAAGCTCGGTTCTATCAGCTGAAAGGCAATGAGGAAGAACTGAACAAACAGTTCATTGAAATCTATGGATTGCAAGACGAGCTGGAGCCTTTTGTTCCCACACGAGAAATCACTATACTTCAACAAGGAGAGATAAGTATTGTTCCAGCACCAGGCGATGATTCTGGTTATGGTGACACAATCCGCTGGAACAGGGATGTCTTAATGAAGCAACTCATAAGCTATGCCGTAGGCTGCATGATGGGACGCTATTCTATCGACAATCCCGGACTCATCCTTGCCAACCAAGGTGATGGTCTGGAGCAATACAATGAGCAGGTTCCTGACACCCGCTTTGAGCCAGACGATGACGGCATCATTCCATTGATGTCAGCACAGAGCGACTTTGCCGATAATGCCACTGTCCGCTTCAAGCAATGGCTCGTAGCAGCATTTGGCGAAGAAACATTGGTTGAAAACCTGAACTTTATAGAGAAGTGTCTTGGTAAGAGCATCGATGACTACTTTGTGAAGGACTTCTGGAAAGACCACAAGAAGATGTATCAGAACCGTCCAATCTACTGGCTGTTCTCATCGAAGAAGGGAGCCTTCCAGTGCCTCACCTATATGCACCGCATGGATGCCTACACGGCAGAGCGCATCCGCACGAAGTACCTCCTTCCTCACATCGAATGGCTGATGCAGAAGCAAAGTGAGATGGAAGCCAACGCCGCCAACCTCAATGCCCGTGAGCGCAAGGAACTTGATAACATTGGCAAGCAGATTGAGGAGTGCCGTGAATACCATGACCGCCTCCATGTCATTGCCGACGAGCAAATAGCCTTCGACCTCGATGATGGCGTGGTTGTAAACTATGCTAAGTTCGGAGATACGTTGGCGAAAATAAAGTAAGGACTGAAAACGTTATTATTTATATGACAAATATAAAGAACGGCGAAAGCCAGAACATAGAATACAAGGAAAGTTGGCGTGACGAGTATCTGAAATGGATATGCGGTTTTGCCAATGCCAGTGGTGGAAGTATCTATATCGGCGTGAATGATAAGAAAGAAATCATTGGTGTGGACAACAGTAAACGCCTGATGGAAGACATTCCCAATAAGATTGTCACCCATCTGGGCATTGTTGCTGATGTGAATCTGTTGCATGAGGGAAAGTTGGATTACATAGAGATTATTGTTGAGCCAAGCAACATTCCCATTGCCTACAAGGGTATCTATCATTACCGTTCCGGCTCAACCAAGCAGGAGTTGCGTGGTACAGCCCTTCAACAGTTCATTCTGAAAAAGATGGGACGTTCATGGGATGACGTAAGCAACGACCGTGCCACCCTTGATGATATTGACCGCAAGGCCATTGACTACTTCCTGCGCAAAGGAATAGATGCACAACGCATTCCTGAAGACCAGCGTGAAGCATCAACAAAAGAAGTCCTGCAAAGTCTCGGACTGATTGACGATGACGGCTTGCTGAAGAATGCTGCCATACTGTTGTTTGGCAAGAATCCTCTGAAGTTCTTCCCCAGTGTCGCATTCAAGATAGGTCGTTTTGGAAAGGATGAAGCAGACCTTATGTTCCAGGATGTCATTGAAGGCAATATCATTCAGATGGCAGACCGTGTGATGGAAGTATTGCAAGCCAAATATCTGGTTTCTCCTGTACGTTTCGAGGGTATGCAGCGTTACGAGACATTGGAGATACCCAAAGAAGCAATGAGAGAAATACTCTATAATGCGATTGCGCATAAGGACTATACGGGGCCGGACATTCAGATGCATGTCTATGATGATCATATAGAGGTGTGGAATGAAGGTGAGCTGCCTGAAGGATATACCGAAGAAACCCTTATGGGCAGACATTCATCAAAGCCACGCAACCGAAACATCGCCAATACGATGTTTAAGGCTGGCTTTATTGACACCTGGGGACGTGGCTACAAGAAGATTCGTGATGGATTTGAAGCCGCTGGAATACCGATGCCGAGAGTCCAGAACTTCTGTGGCGGCGTACAGGTGACAGTCCAACGGACTAAGTTCATGCAGATGATGAATGTCGGAAACAATGTCGGAAAGAATGTCGGAAAGAATGTCGGAAACATGTCGGAAGCCCAACTGACTGACAGACAGGCGAAAATATGCAAGTTGATAAAAGACTATCCTCATATATCCGCAAAAGGTTTGTCGGAAGTTCTGTCGGTAGTTCCAAGGACTATTGAAAGAGATTTGTCGGAACTACAAAAAGAGGGAGTCATCATCCGTGAAGGCAGCAAAACAGCCGGCCATTGGGTGCTTTTGAAACAGATAAAAGATTAAATATATGGTACAAGACAAAATATATCAATATTTCGAGCGAGACCCAGAGTTGAAGGTGCTGTTCATCTTCAACAATGAGTTTCTTGCCGCAGAACTTGCAGGTGTGGAATGGCGCACAGGCTATCGATATGTGGATTTCAAAGGCGACTGGTTCACCGTGAAATACAATCTCGATAACGATTGGCAGTATGACAAGGTAATCCTGATGATGCACCAGCCTTCGCCCCTGCAAGTAAAGTCCCTGCAAGCAACCTTCCCATTGATGGACTTATTGGTAGCCAATATGGAATACCATAGTCAGGACTATGCTGCATTCATCCAGCAGAACGGACTTCCTGACACCGACAAGAAAATGGTACGGTTCATAGAGAAGAACATACAGCAGCTACAGTCGGACAAGATGCAGAAGCTGTTTGCTCCATATTACCAGAACAAGAGCATCACTACAGATAAGTTCGTCCGTGGTTTCCTCAGCAGTTACATGGGACAGCAGCGCATCTTAGACTGGGATGCCATCATTGTGCGTCTGCTTCTGATGGGACGTGACAGTGAACGACAGAAGCAGATAGACTTCTTTATCAAGATGAGAGGTAGCAAGGATATAAGTGAAGCCTTGAAACAGAAGTTGACAGACATCTTTGGAGTCGCCTACGACGAAAACACAGAAGCAAAGGTGGGTAGCATCGTGAAAGTGCTGAAATATAATGCCATCGTACAGAACTTGGCTCCTGTGGGTGCTGACAATTACAAGCAAAACCGCATCAACGATAGTCTGGCCTTGCAGCAGATGAACCGCATACTGGAATTGGCACTCAGTCAAGAGAAGTCAGCAAAGGCTTTGATGGAACTCTTCGATGAGTTAGGTGCAGACATCCGCGATGAGGAACTGATTCGCTGGTATGGAACAGAAGCTAACTTCTATTTCGTGCCTGAAGCCTTGTGTTTGCCTATCATCAAGACGCTCTTGGAAAAGAAGATCGAGACAGAGCCAGAGATTGTCACGAATCGTGTAGAAGACTTACTTCTGAAACACAATGACCACGGTGTGATGGCACAGGTGATGGACTATGCTCTTCTGGTGGCAAGGTTCTATCAGAAGGCACTCTCACTTGGCTCGCTCACGCTCAACACTCCAGATGAATATGTGATGCGGTATCAGGAGGACTACTATGTTGTTGACCAACTTTACCGTCAGGCAGAAGAGTTATACTTCAAGATTGACCCCTCTTGTGAACTATTCACCACCATACAGCAGACCAAGGGCAATCTTGACCAGAACTATGCCAAACTCTGTAACCGTATGAATCTGGAGTGGACACGTTGTATCAAGGATGCCGGTGGTATGCAGGAGGTTCATCTCCTTCGTCAATATGACTTCTATGACGAGCGCATCAAGCCCATACAGAAGAAAGTTGTTGTAATAGTAAGCGACGCACTGCGCTATGAGGTGGCACAGGAGCTGATTGGCGAATTGGCAAAGTCACGCCATGTAGCCACATTGAAGCCAGCCCTTGCCATGCTTCCAACAGAAACAAAGTATTGCAAACCGTCGTTGTTGCCACACAATGAGTTGAAGCTCTACGGACAGGGCGATAAGCAGGACATGGCTGTTGACAATCATATACTCGACACGACAGAAAAGAGGTCAGACCATCTACAGAGGTATAGAGATGGAGCCATCTGTGTTCCGTTTGAGACGGTTGCTGAATATAACCAGGACAAGAACCGTGAGATTTTCAAGCACTCTTTGGTCTATATCTTCCACGATGTGATAGACAAGACGGGGCACGACGGCAATGCCAAACAAGTGACCCAAGCCTGTCGTGAAGCCATCACAGAATTGGGCACGATGATTCCGAAGATACATGCCTCATACAATGTAACTGAGGTGTATGTGACGAGCGACCATGGTTTCCTCTTCAATGACATCATTTTTGCTGAGAAAGACAAACACAAGATTGAGGAAGATACCTTGGAACGCAGCTCTCGCTACTATCTCACCACTTCTGATAAGGAGGTGAACGGTATCATCAAGTTTCCATTGGATGAAGTGTCGGCTATGGTGAATGTCGGTGACGTGTTCGTGGCTGTACCCCAGGGAACCAACAGACTGTCGGCTCCTTCTGGAGGTTATATGTTCACACATGGTGGAGCCGCTATGCAGGAACTCATCATACCTGTGATCACAAGCCGTCAGGAACGTGCAGACAACAAACAGCCTGTAGGTGTGATGGTACTTGACAGAAAACTCTCCATGCAAGCGTCACGTCTGCGCTTCAAACTTTTGCAGACAGAGGCAGTCTCAATGGATATGAAGGAAAGGATTGTTAATGTGGCACTCTACTATAATGATGAAGCTGTCACACCTGTCAAGACAATCCCACTGGATAAAACAGACCCGTCACTTGACAATCGAAAGATCCAGGTTGACCTGACGCTCAACAGAAATGTCGATGCTAAGGTTCTTCAGCTGAAGGTCTTTGACGTGACGGATGAACTCAATCCGCTCATCAAGGAGAACGTGACGAATAACACATTGATTGAAAACGATTTTGACTTCTAACAATATGGAACTACAGCAAAAAGTAATGAACGCCTTTGTCGGCAAGGTCGTAAGAAAGGATTTGGCTTTCCTCGTGAAGGGAGGTCTTCCAGTGCCGACATACGTACTGGAGTATTTGCTGGGACAATATTGTGCCAGCGATGACGAAGAAGTAATTAACGATGGACTTGAAAAGGTCAAGCAAGTAATCAAGAACAACTATGTTCACCGTGCCGAAGCCGAGTCTGTCAAAGGCATTATTCGTGAAAACGGAAAGCATCGAATCATTGATAAAGTAACAGTCATACTCAATGAGAAAAGTGATGCCTATAATGCTACTTTTTCCAACTTAGGTCTTTCTGGAGTACCTATTGGAACAGAATACGTCCGTAAAAATCCCAAACTTCTTTCCGGCAATGGTGTTTGGTGTATAGTCACGATTGGATATATTTCAGGCGAGGACGTTAAGGTGCGTTGGGAGATTCAGAATCTGAAGCCCATACAAATATCGAATATCGACCTCGACGAATATATAGAGCAACGTCAGAACTTCACGACAGAAGAATGGCTTGACTTCATGATGCACACTGTTGGTCTGAATCCAGAGCACATGAACCGTCGTGAAAAGTTCATTACGTTGGCTCGCTTATTACCTCATGTAGAGAATAACTTCAATTTCATGGAACTTGGTCCGAAAGGAACAGGTAAGAGTCATGTATTCCAGGAACTATCTCCTTATGGTGTTCTCGTTAGTGGAGGTGACGTTACATCGGCTCGTCTTTTCGTTAAGATGAGTGGTAACAAGGAAATTCTTGGATTGGTTGGTTATTGGGACGTTGTTGCATGGGATGAGTTTGAGCAGCAGAAAGGTCGTTCTGTCGATGCTGTGCTGATAGACACCATGCAGAACTATCTTGCCAATAAGTCATTTAACAGAGGTAAGGCGACTCATGAGGCTTCTGCATCAATGGTATTTGTCGGCAACACCAAGCACACTGTGCCATACATGCTAAAAAACAGCCATCTGTTTGAGTCTATCCCAACATCTTTCGTGAAAGGAGCATTCCTTGACCGTATTCATCTGTATAATCCAGGATGGGAGATAAAGATGCTGAAGAAAGACAGTTTCTCAAAAGGATATGGTCTCATTACGGATTATATTGCAGCTGTACTCCACGCCATGCGTAACGATGACAGGACTTCGGTTCTGAAGGAGTATGCAAAATTTGATGGCACATTATCTGAGCGTGACCACTTAGCCATTCGTAAGACTTTCTCTGGTATGATGAAACTTCTCTATCCTGATGGAAAGATGACAGATGAGGAAGCGTTCGAGTTAATAGACTTTGCTGCCGAATGTCGAAAAAGAGTGAAAGACCAACTTTATGTTGTTGATGAGACGTTCAAAGCAGAACCAGCAGTATTCAAATACATCAATTTGAAGAATGGCTTGGAAGTTAATGTTGATACGCTTGAAAGAATTAGCAATGCACACCTTTTCCCAACTAATGTTGTGGAGAATCCTGAAGAAGGAGAATTGAATGATGGTGATACGCAAGCCATGAATCAAGGAATGCCCCAAACTGAAAGTAATGACGGGAAGCGTCCTCGTATTCCTATTCTTCAGGAGAAGAACTTATCATTCCGCATGGGTCAAACTGGTGTGAATTATAAGAAGCTTTTTGCAACCTATATGGCAGAGGCAAAAGAGATTACGGTGGAAGACCCGTATATTCGCGCTCCTTGGCAAATCAAGAATTTTATGGAGTTTGTTACCATGCTGATAGAGACCCGTCCTGTAGATGACTTAAAACTCCATCTGTTTACCAATGAAGAGGAAGAGAAGATTCCAGACCTGATAGACAAACTGGATGATATTAAGGATGACCTTGCAGGTTATGGTATTGAGTTCGATTATAAGCTTCGTGATTTCCATGATCGCTGCATCAAGACAGATACAGGATGGACTATTACCTTGGGACGTGGATTGGATATGTTCGAGAAGTATAGCCCTTATTCCATCGAGGCATTACGTCAAGACAAGCGTAAATGCAAGGAATTTATGGTAACGTTTATGAAAACTAAAAATGCGTAGTCATGAGAAACAAGTGGTTTGAAGAACAGATAGCAGAGTTTAAAACTCGTTCTGATAGCGAAGTGTTGGAATATCTGTCCAGTTATTGGAATATTACGCCAGATGCAAAGGGCGTACTTACAATGGTGGGAACCTATAAAAAAGCAGATCATAAAGATAAAAAAGGAAATGATTTTGCTTATTTTGAAGACATTCGCAATACCGAAGGCGATATTTTGTATTATCCAAGGTAAAACTCTGGACTGCATGCAATGATAAACTTGAAAAACAAGATATCTGGCGAATTAGCGTTAAGTTGTCCCCCAAGAAATTTAGGGATAAGAATCCCTTTATAATAACGTTAGCAGATACGAAGTTTGGTCTTCCATCCACAAATCTCAAAGACAAGTTATCTCGTGAATCCCAAATCCGTAAGATATTCAAGGATACGGGCTTTACAGAACGTGACGCAAAGAATACTGTCAATGCTCTACATAATATTATGGATGATCTGTATTCTAATGCAGATGATCGATTTGTGTATGAGTTATTACAGAACGCAGATGACCAGCC
>CACYKX010000027.1 GCA_902775075.1 uncultured Prevotellaceae bacterium
ATCGGTTTTGTTTTTAGGTTAAACAGCCCTCAGACATCAGCCTTCAGACATCAGACTTCTTCCATCGGAGCGAGACACTCACCCGTCCCCTCTGTACTCTTTTTATTGCACTCTCATAAAGATACTGGAGGTTCTCCTGCCTATATACAAACTTATATTTCTTTATATTTTCCATCAAAATGTAATTATTATAAAGTGACACTAATCTTTCATATTTCCTTTCCACTTCTGACATTCTCGAACCATTTCATAAAGTCTTTGATGTCATAAAGACCTAGCCAATGACAATAGCGATTGAAGAAAATGCCGACTAAAGTCCTAGGGATTCCAAAACTGTCAATCCAATCTTCACTGATTCCATGATGAATCATGTCTTGTACTTCCCATTGGAACTCTTGGTTATTAGTCTTGATATATCCATAGACCCAATGTCTTTCGTAAAATCCCCAATGACTATTTTCGCAACTTTCATCTGTACCATCATAATATAGACAGAATTTTAGCAACGGGGGCTCCAAATACTGTTGAACCTTCAAGGCAATCTTATCTAATAAAGCATCTGAGCATAATGTAATAGGTCTTGTATGAATTAACAACCTTCCATTATGTTCATAAATGCGTAACCAATCGTTCCCTTCTTGCTCAATTCCTTGATATTTCTGGTCAAAAACTTGTTCAATATCAATGTGATAATCTTTGGTAAACCTTCCGCAAGCAACAATAGTAACGGGAAATGATTGGAAATAGTGACTATTGAATAGACTATTGCATCTTTCTTTAACAGATAGTTCCACGTCTTTTGAGTAATTATCAGTGAGGCATGGAATACTGCTTAACACTGTTAAGAATGTATGTTGGTGAAAGTCTATGTCAAATGCCGGTGAATTATAGTGGAATAGCTTGTCAGATAGTTTCTGATACGAGCACCATGTAGAACTTGCGCCACCATTAATTACCTCGCCGGACTCTGTTCTTTCAGCCTTGATATTATGTTGCCCTTTGTATGGAAACATGGGGTTATACTTATCTTCTCCAATACTCCATTCTGGTATGTCTGAGACATCTGTTTGATTATCAATATTCTTTTTCCACTGATTAACATTATGCAAGTACTCCATCTCATAGCAGCCTTTCCCCCTTGTTGATGATCTATCTATATTACAATCTCTGCCAACAAGCAAAATACAAGCATTAGGATTCCCTTGACCAATGAACTTTAGATTATCACTGGTCATGGAACTCGCCATGTTAACTAAAGAAACAAATTCACTAGGATACTTCATTTGTTACTATATAATAATTAACTATTATGCAAGAACTTAATAATCAAAGATAAAATCGTCGCTGCCATAAGGACACCACTTCCCATATAACAAAACTATGTAAAGAGCCACACACAATTGGCGATCATTGTTCCTTTTTAATAATTTAGCAGATTCGTTAGGATAGTCTTTTTTAAGTTTTTTCTTCCATTTCTTTACATCTTTCATGTAATCTGTAAAGAGACGTTCATTATCATCGATACTTGCGAACATTCTTTCACCCCACCAATAACGAGCACGGACGTCATCAGCAGGAAAGGGAGAGTCATTTTCCGCTTCTCCTTTGTAATACTTGAACTCCTTTAATACTGGGGGAAGATATTCGTTGTTCATTTATCTATTGCGTATTATACTATCTCCATCGCACTCTAAGATTTCTGCTCCTGCTATCTGCTGTTTTATTTCCTCTGGCTCCAAGAAGTGTACTTTAAGAGAGTTTGAGTTGGGGAAACGATTGAAAAAAGTGTTATTACTCATATAGAGTTGAACTGCCAATACTTCCTTGTTCTTCAATACACTATTATAATATTTCAAGATACTAGGTATAACTCGTGGAAGTACTTTAATTCCAGTACGGCCATCATGGAAAGCGACGACTGCCACCACATGATAGTGAGTTTTCTTATCTACTAGAGCCTCCTTTTGTTCGTCAGTACTCTTATGAGAAACTGTTATGTGTCTGTGGTATTTACTATTGATTTCATTCATCATGTGAATGAATATCGGACCGTGGGCTGTTGCATCTTCCAGTTGGTTAAATCCAATGAAATAATGAATCATTTCGTGAATGATAACATCCTCTATTTCATTCTCTGGCAGGTCAAGACGGGTATTAATTCTTAGTTTGAAGTCATAATATTCCGTTTTCCCATTCTCTCCCTTGCGACGTTTAAAGACACATAAGCCAAGAAAAGTCTTGGCATCACTCAATTCTACAGGAAGCTTGGGGAGTTTTCCAGCAAAGATTTGTTGGTTAAACTCCTCAAACTTCTTTTCGATATATGGAACTGTTGCTATCATTCTTCAATTTCTTCTTCAAACACATTATCCCAATCTATCGTATATCGCCTAGACTTTAAGACTTTTTTAATGGCATATATTATCGTCCATTGCGTAATAGTCTTATCTTCAAATTCGGTCTCACCCATTCCTTTGTCTAAGATGGTATCCCTACCATGCAGCAAAACATTGCTTGACTCTCGGTCAAGTAAGTCTCCGTTTTCATCCAATTGACCTTCTGGAATTACCTCCCATGTTGACATATCTGCGAGTTCTAACAACATCATATCTGCCTGAGAAGTACGGCCATTACGAAGCATCATATATTTGTATGGTCTCAAAACAAAGGGGAATTGGCCATTGTTATATGAATATAATCCGTGGTCATTTGCTTCGTCAAAGGGCACATTAGCATTCTTTACCCAATTACCACGGTCATCTCTTTGTAAATAACGAGAGGCTGTGGTTTCTTTGATACTACGTGTCTCTAGCTCATAATTGTCCTCATCATATTCTGTGCCTTCTGGACCAAAATGTTCTTCAAGATCGCCTTTATAAGTAAGGAATAGCACATCTTTAGGATCAATTCCATCTAATAAAGCCGTATTGTCAACAACAGACCTTAATCCTTTGTTCCTTTGGTCAAGAGCAAACATAACAGTATCAATATTCTGTTGAGTTAATAATACAGGCCAGTAGAATGGAGCATTATTCCATCCAACGTTTTCCCCAGTAGCAGGGTCAATGGCTTTTGCACCATTCTCTCTAATAAACATTATCACAGGGGCATCAATAGCAATTTCTCGAGCAGGCTTCAAGTCTGTACGACCATCATCCGGTGCATCGGTATAACCACCATTCTCTCTTATACGTTTCAAATCACGATCCTTGCGTTGCAGTGCAAAAATCTTACCTCCAGACTTTTCTGTGCAATACTCCAAAGCACACAGGAGTTCTTTAATGTCATTCTTCCTGTCTGTATTGAAGAATTTGTTATCATAAACGTATGTGGTTTCTATCAAATGTAACAAATCAACAACTGTATTCTTGTCTATTTCAAAGAATTCATCTGGATTATATTTGGGAAGTCCCTCGATGATACGATCAATCTTTTCAACCGTTTTCAGTATTTCTTTCTTTGTGCCAGTCCAGAATCCAATAGGAAGCATTCGAATCTGTTGCTTAAGCGTAATGGTATTGGAAGCCTTAATCTTCTGAGAGGAACATGGCTTAATGTTCTTATCATATCCTATAAATACCGCATTTGTGTCATTTTGGTCTTTACCTTCAAGGAACCATTCTCGAAGCTGATTGTCGAGTTCATTCATACGGACAAGAATCTTATAAATCTGATCTGTAGTATGCAATCTAGTGACAGCCATATCTTCTTTGGACCGTGCTCCATACATACGCGCATGTTGTAAAACGGTGTCTTGTTGGAAGCTCTTAGGATTACGACCATAGAAGAAACAAAGCATGTTCTTGATTGTTATACCACGATCAAGAATGTTACCACCAATGAAAATCGTTGCAGCATGATACATATCTAATTCTCCCGTATCTTCATTTAATAGCTTAACAACCTCTTCATCAGAATTTACAACCTGTACGTGATAATTGATTTTCTTAGGATTAAAGATATTGCGTATTTCATCCAATACATCGTCTTTGCTTGGAACTTCAACATCTATAAGTCCTTCTTCTCTACCTTTGCGATTTGATTCTTCAAAATCCTTATAGATTACATCAATGGCATACCATATACGCTGATCGGTTTGGTCTTCATCTACAATAGCCCGCTTAATGTCTTCTATTAACCTCTCAATTATTCTTCTTTGCCAATCATGGTTTTTCTTATCTATTTCTACGTGAATCAATGCGCTTGACATGTAGTCTTTATTCTTTGTCTCACGTACTTGAATACGTCTGATAGCAGTTGCCATGAAATAAGAAACTAGAGAATAAGTCAAGCCATAAATATTTCCAGAAGCAACAGCATTATTCAGATACCTTTTGTCTTCGTGTCCCAAAACATCTATACATTTCTGGTCAATTTGATGGTACAAATGACTATACATAGAATCGGGATTTTTGGACTCAATATAGTATTGCTGACCGCCAATGTACTTGCTGTGCTCAGGAACAAGCGTCGTGAATCGTGGTTTGAATGGCTTGATAATATTACCATTAAGATTAAGTTCACCTTGTGGCTGGAGATACAAACAATATGGTGTCGCAGTTACTTGTAGATAACGGCAAAATTCTGGAATTTTCCTAAAGTCATCTATTTGCTGGCTAATTTTAGCCATTTCAGTCTCTGCATTTTGTGCTATAGGATTCCCATCCTCATCCTTTAATGCCTCTAATTTCACTGCACGATAGTTTCTGCTAGCGAAATCAGCCTCGTCATCAACTATTAGCACCTTTTTCTTCTTTAATGCAGGACAGTATTGAGAAAACATGCTAATTAGATGGTCCAAATTGGTAGATTGCTTTTTACAAACAATAACCGTCTTGTATCCTTCTATTCTTGCTGGTTTCATAGTTTTCCATACATCCATGATGTCATAGATGTTGATGGTGCATTTTTGGTCAAGATCATCCGACTTCTTAAAGAAACGATAGTCTTTTTTCATTCGTTTCAAGGTTTGTTCAGCCAATGGCTTAGTTCCTTTAGTAAATACCACTGTGACATCAATACCCTTATCGAAAGCTAGTCCTATAATATCCTCAAAGGTGTCAGTCTTTCCACATTGAATTTTACCAAGAAGCAATCCTGGCTCTTCGGCATGAGGTCCTTCCTCTAATAACTGGTTTACTGTATCTTCAATGCACTTCTTTTTAATCTCTGGCATTTCGCCATAAGGATAGTTTTCAACCAAGGTGTCATATATCGGAGTTTCGCTGTCTTGTACAACAGGACTTCCATTTCCTGTATTCATAAGTTTTGCCCGTTGTGACAAAATCCATTGTGGTATAGGCATACCGACTGTTTCAAGAGTCTTGATTGCGGCTTCACATTCAGCCAACGTTTGATACTGTACTTCTGCCATAATAGTATATTTTGATTAAGTTCTTAGATTTCTTCATATAATTTGTTCTCTGCAAAAGAATACCATCTGAACCAGATAGGCAACCCATATGTCTTACGTATGAACTGCATATAGGATTTGTCTTTATCGTCTGGCTTTTCTGGACCTATGATAAAGAGCTTCTTCGCTCGCTTGGTTGATGGATAATGGGCATATTCAAGAATCTGCCCTAATGCCTCACGAATACTTCGCTTAGCCGAATAAGTTTTTACCTCAAAATAATGCCATTCCTCAGAATCTTTCAGCAGACCTTTGATGTCAACCTTTTGCTTTATTGTACCATCTGTTCCTTTTTCCACATAAAGGTGAACATATTGGTCCTTCAATAATTCGACAATTGCATTCTGAATCTTCTTATGAAGGGGATCAATAAGAATCTCGCCAGCCTTAGTTGTACGAGTTATGAGACTTGTGTCCAAAGTCTCAATATTACCTTCATCGTCAATTTCGTACTCGAAATCGCCGACCTTTTCCATCAAATTATAGCGATGACCTATCGAGTCTGGTCTGAGAATAGGCTGGTTGGAGTAATTGATTTCGGCATCTTCAAACCTGAATTTGACATTGAACATCATTGAAGGCTTCAAGTCTTTTATTATTCCACCCACATATTTGATGTCCTGCTTCATTTCCTCAATCCAGCCATTAGCCTTATAATACTCGTATGCCTTTTTACTTTCCTCAATCGAGACGCCGATGGCATTTCGCAGACAACCGATATAAACTTTCTGCTTACGGGGTGAGATTGCAAACAAATGAATGTCATATACCATACCGGCATGTTTCTGGCTCTTAACATTCATCGGTTGTAAAAAGCCATAGTGATAGCCATCTGGCAAAATCTTTGAGTCATCAAGTAGCCACTCTTCATGGCCGAAACCCACGATTTTCTCATAGGAACTATCTGAAAGTGATTTTCCCTCACTTCCAGATGGCCTTTTCCAGTCGTGCGTATTCCAGCACAGTCTTGCAATCTTTTCTATCATAACGCTTCTGGTATATCTTTGTCAATATTACAACTGCTTATGCCCTCTTTTGTCGGAGATGGTGATAGGCTGGAAATATATTTCTCCAGAGTTTCAGAGACTTTAGGAACAGTCTTCATTATTTTCTGCAACTTGTTTTTATCGCCATTAATCTGCAACAATCGATCAGCCATTTTATTGAACGGTTCCAACTGTTCATTAGGCCCTGGGCCATCGAATCGAGCTCGTTTTCTACCGCATATCACAAGACACTCTTCACCATCTAAGACACACCAGAAATCTTCATGCTCTTGACACAACTTTGTCGCATCAACCATTAGTCCAAAAACCTTTTCGAGATTTTTAGCTTCTGTTTCAGAGATTGGCATGACATATTCGTTGTCATTTCCCTCTTCCATGAAACTTTCAATCAAAGAAGACCCGGACAGACAATGCAATGAACCGTCTTTCTTACTGTAGTAAAGCAAGGACTCATTACCGAACATCGCACCTCTTGTGTAGTATGCAAAAGTATAGTGCGGTCTTAAATCAATCTTCACTTCCTTCATCTTGATTATTATTTAAAGTTGACAATAGTCTTGCCTCATCGAACTTCTCCTTCATAGTCGGATTATTCTTTGTAAGCTTCTTGATAGACAAATCCTCAGCCTTCTTGTTGGCAAGTTCGAGGTTGCGCTCAGAACCAGTCAATGCTTCCCTGATCTTCTGTAGATGGAGAATAGACTTGTCTATTTCATCTATGGCTGTCTTGAACTTCTCACTGGCCAGACGGTAGTTTCTACCGAACTTATCTTTGAAGTCCAGCAACTGTTCCTCGAAGTTGGTAACATCAATGCTCTGACGTTTTGCAATCGCAAGCTCCTGCTTGTACTCCAGGCTCTTCTTGGAAGCCTGAACCAGGAGAGAGATGAGAGGCATAAAGAACTGAGGACGGATTACGTACATCTTCGGGTATCGATATGAAACATCGACGATTCCCTCATTGTACAGGTCATTATCCAATTCAAGCATAGACACCAGAACCGCATACTCGCATCCCTTTTCATTGCGGTCTTTGTCTAGTTTTGCGAAGAAATCCTCGTTCTTATGCTTAGTTGCCGTCTCGTCCATCTCGTTCTTCATCTCGAACATGATGGAGATATACTCAAAGCCATCCACACTGTCCTTGAAGATGAAGTCACCCTTACTGCCAGTACGGGCATCATTGTCTTTCTCAAAGTAGGCATTGGGATACATTGAGGCACGAACTTTATTGAATTCGTTACTACAATGGGTTTCAAGAGACTCGCCTATCATCTTAGTTGACAGTCTGGTCTTGAAATCTTTATACTGGTTGATAATCTCCTGCTGGTTTCGCAGTTGACTCTCGTAGTTATCCTTAATATTCTTCTCACGGATAGCCGCTTCACTCTTTTCAGAGGCGACCTGATTACGTAACTCAGAAATCTGTTCGTCTTTCTTCTGCAAAGCATCTTTGGCGAGACTCTGCTCCTTCAGGACAGCGACCTCAACACGATTATCACCCTGAGAAACCTCAGACTTCAAACGTGTAATCTCTGCTTCCTTTTCGGCAAGCTGCTGGTTGAAGTCCAATTTCTGAGCTTGGACAGCAGAAGTAATCTGCTCTTTCAAGCGGGCAATTTCTGCATCCTTCTCGGCCAACTGTTGAGTAGTTTTCAGTTGCTCAGTCTGAACAGCACCTTTCACCTGTTCCGTCAGACGTGCTATCTCTTGTTCCTTCTTGCCTAGTTCTTGTTCTTTGGCATTCAGCTTGTCCTGATAAGTTTTTTCCGCTGCCAACGTATCGGCCTCACGTTGTATTTGTGTTTGTTTTTCCAATTCACGCATACGACGATCAACCTCAGCCTGAAACTCCGAAGTACGAATCTGACTAACGATAGAAGCATAATCTGCTTCATCTACTGTAAAAACACTCTTGCATTGTGGACACTGAATCTGTTTCATAATAATACATTTTTAAAGTTTCACGATGCAAAGTTACTTTCTATTCGTCCATAGGATTTGAACATATCAAGATAATATTCTTTCAGCATTCACCATAGCAGCAAACAGGTAGAGTGCAACTGCTCCATGAAGCGAATCTGCCAAACGTTCACTTTCTATCTCGTAAGCAGAGTGATTCTCACGGTTTCGCCAGTTGTACACTTCACGATAGGCTTGGCGGAACATTGCAAACTTCTCGTTATGAGTATTATACAGCGCCTCGATGCGTGGGAAGTAGCTGACAGTCTCACGAAGTGCAGGCTCATGACCTTCTGCATTGAGCGGCATCTTGGTACCTTCCTTCATCCAGTATATCTTTTTCAGATATGCCTCGAATCGACTTACAAGGTCAGCATACCATGAGCGATAATCATCTTCACGCTGCTCTGTACGGAAGAGACAATTCAAAGTACGGCGTAGTATTTGACGAAGTCCCTGATAGTCCTCTACAGTCTCAGCATTTACAATCTTGAAGAAACTGTCAAAGACCTTGTCGTATGTCACATAGTGTTCACCATCACAGAAGTCTTGGAAGTCACTTTGATAAGCTTTAGACATCTTGAAACGAAGGTCACCCTCATCATATTCTGGATTAAACAAACGACGAACATGGTCATATGCCATACGGTCAAGTTTCTCGCGAAATTCTGCATTGCTATGGTAGGCAGCAAGAAGTTCTATGCTTGATGTGCTGGCCACATTGACATTTCGTTGTACCTCTTCGCTTGTATCCTGGCTGGAAGTTTCTTCGTCGTTATTGATGACAGAGTTCCTTACAGTTTCACTCTTTTCTATATTACGAAGCAACAACTGAATCTGCTGACGAACGACATCTTCATCACTCCACTCAATATTACCAAACACTACATTGAATTCGTCTGTTATAGACTGTAGCGACTGCATATCAGGTTCACTGGCATAGCCAGCTGTAGAAGTAGGTACAGGCGCTATCTCTGCATCAGTATCTTGTAATACGATGTCTCTTTCTTCTTGTTTCTCCAAACGATAGCGATCAAAATCAACAGCTTGGAGCAACCCCTTTGTCAAATCCTCCATTGTCAGACGTGGCAATTTATGTATGAGCAAAGAGAGGAAAGTATTCTTCTTTTCCCATTCAAGGTTACTTTCAGGCATAATTGTGCTCAGGAACTCATAGGTACGGATGTAAGTCTTAATGGCACTCTTACACTCTACCTGACTATCTTCGTCAAGTCTCTTGAACCTATCGACACATGTATCAAGAATCGGATCAATCTCCTGGCGTGGTGCCTTACTCCAGAATTTTTCATTTAAAAGTTCCACCTCTGCCGTGGTGTAAATCTCGAATCCCTCAATCGTTGCCAGTAAGTCGTTCAACTTGTTGGGGTCAGTTTCTTGACTTAGCAAAGTAGTCTTATAGAAGTCTTGGAAGTCCTGTTCTACTTCATCTTGTTTATTCACAAAGTCAATGACACTAGTATCATTCTTCTTAGGACAAGTACGGTTAAGTCTGCTTAAAGTCTGGACTGTACGCACCCCGTTTAAAGACTTATCAACATACATTGTGTGCAGCAGGGGCTCGTCATAACCAGTCTGGAACTTATCGGCCACTATAAGAATACGATAGTTTCCAGTCTTAATCTTCTTTTCTATCTGTGAAGAAGGGAACCGGTTCAGCGTTGACTCACTCACAGTATTTCCATGATAATTGAAGTCACCAGTAAAGGCAACAATTGTCTGATAAGGGCTGTTACGCTCTGCCAACAGTTTATTGATGGCATGGAAATAGTCGATAGCGCGTTCAATACCAGCAGTAACCACCATTGCGCGAGCTTCGCCACCAATTTTATGGGCTGTAACATTATGGAAATGCTCTACAATTACCTTTGCTTTCTCTGCTACAGTCTGAGGTTGGCTTTCTACGAAGGCACGTAGCTTTTTCATTGCCTGTGTACGTTCAAACAGCGGGTCTTCCGTAATAGTTTTACGAATGCGATAATAGCTTTGATAGGTGGTGTAACCCTTAAGTACATCGAGAATAAAGCCTTCTTCTATGGCCTGCTTCATCGAATATACATGGAATGGACGATGACCAATTTCGCCATCAGGCTTTTCGTATGGAATACCGAAGGCTTCAAGAGTCTTGTTCTTTGGTGTTGCTGTGAAAGCATAGAAGTTGGCATTAGGAGCCATTTTTCGTTTCTCGCTAAACTTACGTATTACATTATTGATGCCTTGTTCTTCATATTCGTCGTAATCATCGCCACTCAGCACCTGATTAGTATTACTAGCCATACGGCCACTCTGACTACTATGTGCTTCGTCAATGACTACGGCAAAGTGCTTAGTCGATAAATCGCCCACCTCTTCCATAATGAAAGAGAACTTATGAACAGTTGTCAGGATTATCTTCTTGCCGTTCTCCAACATAGTTTTCAAGGCACCAGAACTATTTGCCCAGTCAACAATGTTTTCGTTACGAGTAAACGACTTCACATTGTCACGTAGCTGTTTATCCAGATTCACACGGTCAGTCACAAGAATCACACTGTCGAACTTGTCCTGATCGCCATCCTTCATTTCTACTAACTGATAGGCAAGCCAGGTAATAGAATTACTCTTTCCACTACCGGCACTGTGCTGAATCAGGTATTTCTCTCCAACCTTGTGGGTGTCACTATGAGCCAACAATGCACGAACGCATTCTAGCTGGTGATAGCGCGGCCAGATAGTCTTTTCCTTTTTCTTATTAGTCTCAGGATCTATTTCTACAGCCACCTGAGCATAGTGTTCTATGATGTCGCTGAAACGTGGCTTAGAAAGAATGTCCTCCCATAGATAGGCTGTACGCAATCCATTAGGATTCACTGGATTTCCTGCACCATCATCCACACCTTTGTTGAAAGGGAGAAACCAGCTATCAAGACCACACAACTTAGTACACATCTGCACATCAACATCATCTACCGCGAAATGTACGGCACAACGTTTGTGCATGAAGAGCAAGTCCTTGGGGTCACGGTCTGTGCGATACTGACGAATAGCATCTCCAGTATTCTGCACGGTAAGTTGGTTTTTCAACTCCATCGTAACCACAGGTAGTCCATTGATGAAAAGTACCACGTCAATGGAAAGCTGGGCATTGCTTTGGGAATAATGCAACTGACGGATAACAGTGAACTTATTCAATTTATAGAGTCTTTTTCCAACTTCCGATAGTTCAGAAGGATATGGAGAATAGAGGAAAAAGGTAGAATTGCTTAGATGCTTAATACCTTTACGAAGTACATCTACCACACCACGTTTGGTAATCTCATCACGTACACGCTCTAAGAACTTGCGACGATTTACCGCATTGTCAAAGATACGTGATGTTCGTACCAAGTCTGGTTGCGTGTCACGAAGAAAAGACTCGAGACGTTTATCATCGAGGGCGTAGGTTGTATTGTAATCGTTACCACTGATTCTACCATCACCTTGCTCATAGCCATTCACATTGACTAAGTGCTCAACAATGATGTCCTCTAAGGACTTCTCGCTCATGTTAGTATGTAATATCATATCGATAAAGATTTTTAGTTGTTCTGAACATTTATTTTTCCAGTAACCACATCGGCTATTAGCTTCAGCTTGTATTCTTTAAGATATTCCACCTGATAGGTGAGTTCCACTACAAGACGATCAATTTGGGTTGTCTTGAAATCTATGTAATCAACAATTTGTTGCTGTTCTTCAATTGACGGAACAGGAACCTTTAATTGCATAAACTTATTACTCTGAACAACCTTGCGTAGTCCAGTATAGTACGGTCGTAATCCCTTAATGTTATCAACTACCAAATAATAGTAGTTTATAAATCTTGGCAAGACCATATCCGTAATCTCAAATGTACTATATGCGTTTGTAATCATACCATAATTATGGCACAATCCAACAGTCCTTGGAGTCTCGTCAATGTCAAAAAGACAAAAAATGATATTGTTAGGATATACTACATTGTATTTTTCGAAATCCTTAGGGAACTTCCCCTTTCCACTTTCAACGTCTCTAAGTATAACGCCTTCTGTTGTAAGAGATAATAGCGGTATATCTTTTCTATCACCTACAGCCTCATAATGTGGGACAAAGATATTCTTATTTCTAAGAAAATTCCAATGTGCAGGAATGTCGCCAATCCATGAAATTCCACTTGACTTTGTAGGAGCATCAGGGTTTAGTCCATGAAGAACCACACGGGCTATTTCCGCCTGTTTGTATTCTTTAAGCAACTCTATCTCGCGCCCCAACTTTGAAACCTGCTCATCAATCTCTGCTATTTTCTTATTTAAGAAAGATGCTATGGTTTTCTGTTCCAAATATGGAGGCACAGGAATCTGAAACTTCTTCAATTGATTTGCAGGTAATCTCCATCTACCCTTGTTTGCTACCCCTTGTCCAAGGCCAAAGAAAACTCGCCATTTATAACATAGTTGAAAAATCAAAAGGTAATAATCTTCATAAGCATTTTCATTAAATGCTCTGAACACCCTATAATCTGGACTTGTTACTCCATGACATTCTGCTCTGCCTATATAGCCCGTGATGAGGTCCATGTGATTCATTATAAAATCACCTGGGTCTGCAAATTGATATTTAGAATAATCAGAAGCTATTTGTCCTTCATTGTGCTCTATGTCTTTAACTTTTATTCCCGTTTGAGTTACTGAAAGAACATCATAGCCTTCTTTCCCCGCTATGTCTTTTCTAATTTGAAAGAAATGACTGAAAGGAGTCGTTTCCCAATGGGTTGGTATTTCCCCAATCCACTTCACTCCACTATCTTTATATGAATTGTAATTTCTCATTAGATGCTCAGAATTTTTGACAACATACCATTTGTGTTCTCTTCAATAGCTTGAATGTCTGCTATAATCTCTTCTAGAGATCTTAGCTGTACGGGCTTATAGAAGTATTTTGTAAACGAGAGTTCGTAGCCAATAACAGTCTTCTCATCGTTGACGTAAGCATCAGGCGTGTAAGGCAGTACTTCATTCTGCATAAATGCTTCAATACCCCCTTCATAGCGCAAAGGCACTTGTTCTGTTTCTGTGAGATTCTTGTCGGGAATGGGATTTCCATTGTCATCACAGACAATCTCTGCATCAGGACACACCTCAGTGAAGTATTTCTGTAAAGCTTCCGTGTAAGCCTTCTTCCACTTATAGCCATGTTTCTTGGCTATAGCTTTGGCATCATCAACAAACTTGTTGAAGCTAAGATATTCCCTACTACCCATTCCCTCAAACAAACGAGAGAGCAATTCTTGAAGATCCTTGTACTTCTTGTCTTGAATACAAGCCGCTATTCCGTTATTGGTAAGACATGCCTTCAGGCGCAGTGGACGCTCTACGGAAATCTCATAGTAACCAAACTCTTCATTGGGGAAAATACGACTCTGCTCACTTTCTTCAAAGTCCATGAGCAGCTTCATTATCTTCTGTCGGTCATCTTCCGTAGTCTCACAGTTCTTTTCACCCAAGTTCTTGCGAAGTGGAGTCTTGATTTCTGTAGCATCAATCAACTGAACTTTACCACGACGACGTGCCTCCTTACGGTTTGTCACAACCCAAATGAACGTACTAATACCGGTATTATAGAAGTCTTTTTCGGGCATAGCAATAATGGCTTCCAGCATATCGTTTTCAATAATATACTTACGCAGATTGCTTTCGCCGCCTCCCGCATTTCCAGTAAATAGACTACTACCGCTATGTACTTCCACAATACGGGTTCCAAGTTCGCTATCATCGTTGATGCGACTTACATTATTAGCGAGGAAAAGCATCTGGGGGTCGCCAATGCCAGGGATGAAACGTATCTGGTCATCATAGCCAATATTACGATAGAAACGACGGTCGGCAATCTTATCCTTTTCGTTTTCTTTTAGTCCCCATGCTTCCATGTCTGCCTTCCAAGGAGTGCCGAAAGGTGGATTAGAGATGCAGAAATCAAACTTCATACCTGGGTGTCCGTCATTACTGATGGTACTGCCACAGAAGAAACGTTCACGGTCTTGACCTGCATGTTTATAGGTAAACATATTCACATTGCCCGTGCTAAGCATAAGGTCAGCCTTGCATGTAGCATAAGTCTCTGGTTGAAGTTCTTGACCATAGAGATCAATCTTCACTTGTTTGCCGTAAAGATTGGCTTGTTCTTGGATACGCTCTTCGGCAATAGACAAGATTCCTCCAGTACCACAAGCGCCATCATATACTTTATAAGTAGCAGAACGCAGACGATCAGCTACAGGCAACACGGCTATGTCAGCCATCAGAGCCACATAGTCACGAGGTGTGAAGTGTTCTCCAGCTTCGGTCACACTGTTTTCCTCATTGAACTTTCTGAGAAGTTCCTCGAATAGCGTTCCCATCGTATGATTGTCAACGCCTGGCTGCTTCTCATTTCCGTCTTTATCAAGCACGGGGTTGATGCCGAGGTTGATACCATCATCTGTAAACTTTTCTATCAGACTGCCCAATCGTCCTGCATCACTCAGGTTATCCACTTGCTGCTTTAGCTTGAACTTCTCGATAATGTCCTGCACGTCACGGCTATATCCGTCAAGATACTCCAAGAAGTTCTGCTTCAAACGGATGGGATTAGTCTCACCACGAAGAGACTTCATGGTAAAGCGAGAAGTATTACAGAACGGATAGCGTGTAATTCCAAATAACACCTGTTCTTGTGATGCTTCCGGGATATTCTTCTCTTCCAAGTCCTTTTTGAGCTTTAATACTGCCTCATGAGTAGGTTCAAGCAGAATGTCCAAACGGCGAAGCACCATCATAGGAAGAATGACTTTCTTATAGTCACCCTTGTTAAAGGCATGCACTAGAACATCGTTTGCAATGTTCCAAATAAATGCGAATAGCTGATTGTATTGTATTTGATTCATATTGCGCGGATTAAATTGTTACTAACTTAAATCTGGTTGCATCCAGGGCAACAGGACGCAAAAAAGAAATAGACTTGCCATTATATATGGCAGAGACATCTACCCCTCTTTTAATAAAAGTATCTATTACTGCTGCATCGTGAGTAGCACGAGCAGAAGTCCAATACCGTTTGCCAACCAAGGCATTGAATTCTTCAATCAATGACTCAACACTCATCTTTACGATGTTGTTCTTGATACTCTGATATTTGTACGTTCTTGCCATATTTTATTTCTTAATCACGATGCAAAGGTAATAATTATATGTTCACGGGACTTGAACAAATACTATTATTCTAGTTTCTCTCAATAACGTATAGTTTATTTGGATTTATTGTACCCTTCCTCAAACCATCTGACAACGTATTGTACCACCTTATTACGTCCATAACCAGATATAAGCTGGCTCGGAAAAGGAATGGTGTTTTTACGTCATACACATACTCAGACACTAACAGGTTAAGATCCTGTCTCTTGTGTGAACCATCTTGCGTTATGTCTATTAAGATACCAAGACTATGAGCTACAGCCATCGGCATAACACCATCAGCAGGCTTGTACGTCCCACTCTTGCTTCTAAGTCCACTCCATCCTCGATAATCCTTTTGTGTATTGTAACGATAAAAATACTTGAACGTGTTTAGGGAGTTTACTTCCTGTGGCACTATCTGAGCATCTTTGCATAATTCTTGTATTCGTTCAAGAATCAATCTTAACTGATTAAACATGGCTATCGCCTTATCATACGTCATATCTCGTGCATCATCCAACAAGAATTGATATAGATATTCCTCACATTGCTCATCAACCTCTTTTGCCATATTAAGGAATGCCTGATACTTCTTCTTAACCATAAATTCAACAGAATGGATATGATCAACATCTTTGATGATCTTATTCACGAGTACGGGTAAATCACCTTTTTGGATTAGCCTCTTGTTCTTTGTGAAATAATCCAATTCCCCATTCTTGCATATTTCCTGAAGAAAGATCTTTTTGCCAGTATATAGAAAGAAAGGAATGTCTCTTTTGATGTTAAAGAGCTCTATGAGAGCAATTGTATGTATGAGTCCGCTTATATCTGTTGGATCAACATATTCTTCATCGTTCCTTGGGAAATTGCCGTCAACTATTACTGCATCCACTCTGTCTTTATATTTCTCCAGAGCGTCTTTTAGTTTCTCAGAAGTAGGTACATAATCTAACACTTCGATAAGATTTTTATCGAAAAGCTCACGTATCTCTTTATCCTTCTTCAACGTGGCCCATTCGTCATCGGCCCAAATGACACTATATACTTTCGTATTCATACTCATTGAAGTTTTTAGATGATGTAGTATATATCGGAATGAGAACATTAAAGGTCAGCCATTCCGATTCGCTGTCAATAGAGATATAGCCACTATGATGATGTGCTATCTTACAAACATGATCTCCTCCAATTCCATCTTGCGAAGAATTGATACCAACAATGCCTCTCTGAGCAAAATCTTTAACGGTGAAATTCTCTGGCAGTGGCTTGCCATTGTTAGAGATACCAATTCTCACATAATCATCGTCCTTATAGGTTACGCCCTCTACGGTAATGACGAGTTTATTATCCTCACTATACCTCTTTGCAAATCCGTGTTGGTGGGCGTTAATGAAAATACAGTCGAGTAGAGTATAGAATAGAGTTCTGTCAATCTCAATTTTGGTATCATTCGCCATTTCTCTCTGAATCGGCAGGATGTCAAATGTAGTATAGCCAAAATTACCCCAAGCCTTGATGTAGGAGTCTAGTATCTCATAGACATTTACCTTCTCAAATTCTGGGACAACATGCTCAAAATCAGTTCCAGTACAATTTATCTGTCTGAGAGCAAACTGAACATTATCATCCATGCTCTCTATGGTCTCATTATCACCCAGCGATTTAAGATTAGACAATCCTGCACTTATCTTGGTGAAAGTAATTCCCAAATTATGAATAAGGTCTGATGACTCGCCGCTAAGAACCTGAAGGCGATCCAGTTTCTTTTTGAGTTCGTTCTTTTCCTGTCGGAAAATACGCTGAATAATCTGATGCTGGGTCTCTAGACTTTCATAGACTGGCAGATATAAATCCTCATATCGTAGTCTTGGCATAGCAGCACCCACCAGTGCCGAATTTCTAAAATATTCAGCATTAGCAACACAGTCAGCTAGATATTCAGGAATACACTTTGTTTCATCAACTCTAAAGCAGGAATAATTTGGGCTAATGAACAATGCCTCTTCATCATTCTTAATGTAGAACTTGTCTGCCCTCACATTGAAGATAACGCATTTGCCACAAACTTTGAAGTATGGTTTACTCGTTACATCGTCAATGTCGATATTGACCTCTTTGGAATGTAATGATGCCACACTATCTGCCATGTGCTCTGGTTTGAGCAAACGTCCCTTTTGGTCATTATAGTCACGAATACCACGCTCTTTAACAACCAAATCGAAGAACTTCACAAGCCTCTGCCCTGGCAGAACATTAATTCTGTTAATAACATACACAGAAGGGGTCAAGTTGCAGTCGTGGTTATAAGTTTCACCAACTTCTATTATAGCAGACTGCTTGTCGTCTTTGCCATCGATACGGTCAAATACTGCCTGTGCATCCAGAAGTTTTCTTTTGTCTGCCTTTTGTATGCAATCTTCTGCCAACACGAATTTCACCTTTTTGTCGGTTCTTTCTTTGTTAAGGATTAAAATAGCACAGTTTATACCTGTACCAGGCAGGATCCCACTAGGAAGCATTATGACAGAATCGATATAATTCTTGTCACACAGCGTTTTCCTTAAATCAAAGTTGTAGCCACTTCTATAACATGTGGATGTACTAACTAAAAGAACTGCCTTACGTAAAGAATCTGATTCAATAAACTTATTCAGAACAAAATCGTCCAGCATAAAAGACCTACCATGACGGTTATCCTCCAAGCGAACGCCAAATGGAAGTTCTGAAACAAGACAATCGTAGCCTTCATTACCTCTCCATTCAAATGTCGAATCTCCATGAATGATAGTGATGTCCTTGTTGGCGGCATTTGCTCTTATTTCGGCAATTAGCTTTATGGGTTGGATGATTTCTTGCCCTGTAAAGGGAATCTCTGTCAGTTCAGGGAGAAGAGCATAAGAACATAGACCCGCACACGGATCATATATCTTCCTCGGATTCTGACGAGCAACAAGCCCAGCCATTAAGTGAGCAAGTTCGGTAGGAGTAGCACTCAGGCCAGAAAACTTCCCGGAACGAAGAGTGTAATACTCAATAATATGTTCTATGATTTCTTGATAGTATTCATTGATGGAAGGTCTGCACGCCTCATAAAAGGAGAATATATAGTCTGTCGACTGACTTTGAAAATAGCTATCTGGAACGGCATTTTTAATACTATCTAATAATTCGGACTTAGAAGAGTCTTTTGTTATTATCGATTGAATAACTCTCCTGTCCGTATTTTTTTCATACATAGCAATAAATGAGGGTTGACAACCTTCATGGTGTGCAACTAAAACATAGAAAAGGGGAAAAATGGAGTTAATATCATAGCTACCTATTTTTCTTAGGCAATTGTCAAGTTGCTTAAACAGTATCTCTTTTGCGGTCTCAATCATCTTCATTTTGTGATTTTACGGGTTCAACAATCAGTTATCGGGTGCAAAATTACTGTCTACTCGTTCACTGGATTTAGACGTATTTGATATTTTTTCAAACAGTCAGAAACACGACTCTTTATCCGCTCTTTTAATTCGAGTGGAGCCAAGACTTCTGCCTTCTCGCCAAAGGACAAGATTTTCTGCTCTAATTCATAGTTCAATTTGAGGTCATATCTAACTATTCCCCCATTTTCGTCACGATAGACAATAGTCTGCGAACCATGCAGGGGTTTCGTTTCGATATAATTCAATTGATCAGGAGCCAGCCACAATTCTACGATTTGACTTTCTTCTTCTGGCACTGTCACTCCGATTACATCTTCAAAGTATTCCTCGAAGTCTATGTCACATTCTTCAAATGGCACACCGGCGTTTTTGAAACTCACAATACGGTCTAAAGGGTAATTCCCTAGTTTCTCATAACCAATACGACGGGCTAATAGATACCATCTATTGTTATACTGTTTCAGGTAATACGGTGAAACATTGAACATTTGTTCCTCCTTCATACGGAAGCTCTTGTAGGTAAGTTCTATAGTTATTCTCTCCTTTATTACCTGGATAAGTGGAGTAAAGAAATGCATACCCTTGTTGTAGCTCGAATCCTCAAATCCGATAATAGGCTTGCTCTCTTTGTTGCCATATAACGTAGTGCTAAACCTGGCCGACATTTCTTCCACCCATTCAAACTGAGGCATACCTTCGAACTTGCGTAACAATTCCATTGCCTGAACTACGCGGTCACGATCTTCCTGAGATAACTCGCGGGAGAATATAGAGAAACTACTGTCTCTATACTTATAATAGATAACCCTACCTTTTCGTTTTGTATCTATGGTAACACGATACTTGTTCGAAATCTCTGTAAGGTCATTATGGATTGTGGTTCTGGAAGTGATAGGACTTTCACCACGATTCTCCAACTCTCGATTGCAAAACTCTTCAAGTTGCTGCCGAGAATACCAGTGACCGCTACTGAGATACTGGTCAAGTATTTGTTCTCTTATGGAGTAGTTCTTACCGTTAGCCATATTTAATCAGCGAGTAAATTCTTCTTATCACACTCCAATAGTTCAGCAATCCGATCTAATGTCGGAAGTGTCGGCTGAGTGATATTACTACACCACTTTGATACCGTTACAGACGATACGCCAAGCTGTCCTGCAAGCCATACACCAGTCTTTTTCTTTTCAACGAGAACTAGTTTTAGGCGGTTTAAATCTTTATGCTCCATATTTAATAACTTAAATTTGAAGGCAAATATCGGAAAAAGATTCGAGAAAAACAAGTATTTTTAGATTATTTTATAAAAAAGCTAATTTGTAACCGTAAGGAGGCGAGTTCTTATAGACTATTCGTTAATTGTGCCGTCGAATAAACCATTATTAGAGTATAAAATGTATAATAAAAGAGAGTCTTCATTTGAAAACTCTCTTCACTTATAGTTTAACATCAAAACTCTTATGCTTATTCTTTTCTAGGAAACCTACAATGTCTTGCAGGCTATACAAATACTTCCCCTTTACTTTTGTATAACCTAATAGTCCCTCATCTCGATACTTCCGTACAAGTTTATCCTCCACACCTAAGAACTGTTGCAACTCCTTATTACTATAGTATCGTTGAGCAGGCTGGTGAGTCTGTTTTGCAGGCTGACGAACAGGCTCATATACACGCATTTTCTGAGAGAGTGCAGCAACTCTACTACATACACTCTCCCAAACTTCTTTCCCAATCAATAAAAACTCTTTATTATCTCTCATACAATTATTAAAATTTCCTATTGTATGCGAGATTTTATTTTTTGTCTACCTTTTACCGAACATATCACGCAAATGCTTTGCGATGATGTTTGGCCATAAATTCATCTATATCATCTTGTGTATACCAATATTTTTCGGCTCACCCGTAAAAACCTGTGTTTACCCACGGACGCCTGGGGACTGGTATCTGTCATCTTTAACACGATACACAAGGAAAGGGTACGCCTATACAGGCGTATCCCAATCCCGCGAGGTCGTGTTTACAACTTAGTTTTGCCGACTATTTGAGTACAAACCTCATCAGAATCTTCGATACTGATTTATTACCCGCAAAAATCCTGCATCGCAGTCCCTACTCTCTTCAGAGCTAGGTTTATGCTCTCAAAAGCACATGGCAATTTCAAGCATACTCCGCAATGCGCCTACAAAGGTAGTAAAAAAAAGTAATCTTGTCAAATAGTACAAGGAAAAAAATGAAATTTAGAAAGAATTCCTCTCAAAAATTTGACCCGACGGGCGAATTTTTTCACGACTCAGCAATACAAATGCAAGCATTTATTGCATTCGCTGCTCAAAAATTTGGAATTAA
>CACYKX010000028.1 GCA_902775075.1 uncultured Prevotellaceae bacterium
GGCCTGGCTTCAGGGCTTTGCTCTATCTCGTTGTTGACATTAGGCGCCGCTGCAGCGATCAAGGGCCAGTATCTCTTCTGCATGCTATCCTTTGGTATGCTGGGCGTGCTCCTACCGCTCTGGTTCTATAATGTTTTCGGCAATGCCGACAAAGGCAAGAAGATCTTTATGGGCGACACGGGCAGCCTGACGTTAGGTTATCTGCTGAGTTTCCTGCTGGTCTATATGTCGAGCCTCGCCTCGGTCAGCTTCCCACGTGGCATGTTGCTGATGGGCTTCTCCACGATGATGATTCCCTTGATGGATATCCCCCGCGTGATGCTCAAGCGCATCCGTGAAGGCCACAATCCTTTTAAACCCGACCGAAACCATATCCATCACAAACTGATGAAGGCGGGCTTGAGCCCCCTGATGACGATGCTCGTGCTGTTGATGGTATCCACCGTCCTGGTGGCACTGACGGTCTTGTTGGTGATTCTGGAATGGGACAAGACGTTGATCTTCTCGATCGATGTACTCCTGGGTATCATCCTCCATCTGTTGATTGATTATATGATTGTAAGAAAGAAGAAATAAGATACATGGAAAATTTGTTAGAAAAAGAAAAAAACTCCGTAAAGTTCCAGGAAGTAGAAGCTCCGCTGTTCGACTTCAAACAAATGTGGATGCTTTTTATTCTCAACTGGCGCTGGTTTATCGTGTCCGTTGTCGCTTGTGTGATGATTGCATTTGGTTATCTCTGGTTCCGTCCGAAACTTATCCTAGTCAGCAGTAACATGCAGATTTTAGGCGAGTCGAATTCTGGGGGAGGCGCAGCGGCGGCAGCAAAGGCGCTGAATGCGCTTCCGATTAGTTTGGGTAGTTCATTTAGTACAGGATCTGAGGGCATTGAGACGGTGAAGCGTATGTTGACATCTACGACGTTGATTAAAGATGTGGTGAAAGATCTGGGACTTTATGCAGAGTATAGCGTAGATAGCTGGGGACGTAATTATATTCTTTATAAGACCCAACCCATTGTTGTAACCCTCGATCCTGCCCATTTGAAATGGTTCGACGAGGAGATGCTGACGGCTTATCATGAGATAGATCTCACCATACGCAAAACGGCTGATGGCTATCATATGAGTGCTATTGCTGATGAAATTGAACAGCCTGAACAGATTTTTAAAACACTACCAGTTGCATATAAAACCAGTATCGGAACTTTGACCATTGAAGCGAATCCCCTGCTAAATGCTCAACAGGCTGCTGAGTTTGCTGGAGGCTTTGAAATCAATGTATCTGTTGTTCCGCCAAAGGCAAGGGCAGCTAGATATGCTGGTGCGATGGTTGTGGCCCCACCCTTAAAGAATGTCAGTGATGTGGTTACTATCTCGCTCAATGATGGCAACTATCTTCGTGGTATAGAGTTTATCAATGCCTTAGTTGGTCGCTATAATAAGCGCATTAATGAACAGAAGGATGAAGAGGTCCGTCGGAATGAAGAATTTGTGAATGGAAGATTAGCAAAACTTGATATAGAACTCGGATCCTCTGATGCTGATTGGGAAAACTATAAGCGTAATCACCAAATTCTTGATGTTGAGACTGAATCGTCGAATGTGAATTCTAAGAAAAATGAATATGAAGATGAGCTTCTTGGAATAGATCTTGATATCACTATGCATGATTACCAAAGCGACTATATTAATAATCCTGCTAATCTTTTCAAAATCTTCACTCAAGAAACTGCCAAAACTGATGAAGGTGATGGAGATGTAAGAAGTGATCCCAATATTGATCGTCATAATGAATTAGTTAACCAGCGAAATGATTTGTTGAGAAGTATGAGCGAGAAGGCACCGCAAGTACAAAAACTGAATGAAAAGATTAGAGAATTGCAGCCAACGATTCAAACTTCATTGGCTCGTAAGCGTGAATCCATGTTTATTAAGCGAAAAGCGAAAGAACGTGAATACAGAAAAACGATGGGTCGTTTTGCAAGTGCGCCTCGAATTGAACGCGAGATGACCGATATTGAACGTCAGCGTGAAATAAAACAAGGTGTTTATATTTCCATGCTTCAGAAACGTGAAGAGGTGGCAGCAGATTTGGCAAGAAATATGAAAAAAGGCCAGTTGATTGATGATCCAATGATTGGCGGCTCAAGCCAGATTAAGCCAGAGTTCGTAATTATAGGTGCAGTTCTTTTGGGTTTTATCCTTCCGATAGGAATCATAATTCTGTTTGAGTTGTTTAAATCGAAGATTGACACTAAGAAAGAACTGGAAAAGACTTCCAAACTGCCAATTCTTAGCGAGGTATTCCTGACGAATAACGACGACACCATTCGTACGTTAAGGACTAATCTCCTCTTGAATCTGAAGGATGCCCAAAAGGTTGTTATGATGACTTCTCAAAATCAAGGTGATGGTAAGACCTATCTCGCCCAGCGCCTTGTGGATAGTCTGGCCCAGATTGGTAAGAGGGCTCAATACTTGAACCTGAATCTTCGTGAAGACCGGTCAAAAGCTGCTCGGGCTGCCGATCTGTTGGCAGGTGCCGATGTGGCTAAGCAAATTGAGTCGTTGAAAACTGCAAATGACTACCTGATTTTGGATACCTCGGAGATGGGAAAATATGCAGATGTCTATCAGATTGGCCAGTTTGCCGATGCCACGATCTTTGTGGTCAAGGCAGAATCGACGGATAAGTCTGCTGTCAAGGCTATCGCTAAGGATGCCCGCATCCCTAACCCCATGTTGGTGCTGAATGCCATCGATATGAACAAGAAAAAATATCAATACCTATATAAATAATTAAGCAAAATGAAGAAATCAGTTCATATTTTCCTGTTGTTATTGGGAATGGTTGTACTCACGAGTTGTACGACAACTAAAAAGATGTCTTATTTTCAGAATCTTGACAAAGTTGACTTGACCCAACCGACAAGTCTCTATGATGCCAAGATCATGCCTAAGGATATGCTGACGATTGGCGTTCACTCGCTATCGCCAGAGGCTTCTTCTGTGTTTAATCTGGGCAGTTCCTATCTGGTTGATAACAATGGAAACATCGACTTCCCAGTTGTCGGTACAGTCCATCTGGGTGGTCTGACCACGAAAGAGGCAGAAGAGTTGATTAAGTCGAAAGTGGCTCCTTATATGTCAGAATCTGAGAATCCAATTGTTCAGGTTCGGATGGCTAATTATAAGTATGTAATGTTAGGTGCTGTGAACGGCCCTGGTGTATATACGGCTCCGAATGAAAAAATAGGTATTTTAGAGGCTATAGCCAAGGCTGGTGATATCAAATTCTCTGGTAAACGCGATAAAGTTTACTTGATTCGTGAGAAGGCTGATGGTACCAGAGAAGTGCATCAATTGGATGTGACGGATGCCAATATTTTGAACTCGCCTTATTACTATCTCCAGCAGAATGATATTGTCTATGTGGAGCCAAAGAAATCCCACACAATGTATGAGATATTCACCAACTACACCGCCATGTGGTTCTCCATCCTCAGTGTAGTCACCACCCTCTCCACCTTCATCCTCGCCCTGAAGAAATAGTTTGAATATACCGACCCATAGCACGTCCCGCCCAGCTAGCAGCCCCCAAGGCTCCTGGGCGGGATTTTCCATTACCCTCCCGCTCGCTAATGCTTTTAGTTCTTTCTTATAAAAAGAACAATTTAGCAAGGATTTCTGCAAAAACTTGCTGAAATCCTTGCTAAATTCAAAAATAAATCTTACATTTGCAACAAAAGAAGGGAACCGGTTCTGACAAATACCCCCTTTTTAGTTCAGGTAAAAGAATAGAAGTGTCACTAACGTGTTGGATATTAGTGAGTTAATGCCATGCGTCAGGAGGAAGTATTTTGTACAAAGAACTCAGGTTGCGACTAGAGACAGCCAGAGGGTAATATCAGACATCCAGGAAATCGGGCCTTTCCGGCCTTTTCACTGCAAAATCAGCGAAATCTGGGCATTCCTGCAATAGCATTAAGAAATTTTGCATTTTGACTGTTAACGAAAGTTACTTGGTGCAGCAGGCAAGGCTGGAAGCAGAATATACAAAAAATGATAAATAATGGTTCAAAGAGCGATGAGTATCAAATCTTTTTCGTATCTTTGCCACCGATATAAACAATTTCATTATGAGCAATTCAAGGACTATTACAATCAAGGATCCTTCCAGGAAATTGGAAGAAAAGATTCGTGAAGCAGGTGTACAGAAATATCTGTGGCTGAAAGAACTATGCTCAGAGGAAACCAAACCCAACAAGGTTATTTACGTCTGATGACGGAAAGTTATACCATTTTCTCTGAGGCTGGTGATGAGTACAGACTGCAGTTCACTACAGATCGTAGCAACATTATTGCAGACCGTATCTTTAAGCGTTATATGTCCCAACATCATATCGTTGACATATATGACAATGAAATAAAGATAGACGGAGTAGCAGAGACGTTTTACTTTCATGTTATATACCATAAGAAGCATGAGCAGTATGCAAAGATGATAGCAGACGGTCATCATGAAGATTTCGACAAACCCGAATAAGAATGCAGTTCCATGAGTGAAATCTCTGATGCTATTCAAGCAAAGTGTATTCCTTGTTTTTGGTAACCATGCCAAGGCTGAGATGTCAGCCCTTTACCATACCTTCATTGCCACCTGTCAGATGACGGGAATGTCTGTATTGAAATATTTTAAGAGCCTCTTTTCAGCAATCGCAAAGGGACGTACTGATTACGAACGCTCGGCTTTGCCGCTTGTTCCCGTAAGGGTCTCAAGAATATGCTGTCCATGACAATTTGTCTTTGCAAGGCAGTTTAAAAAGCAATATAAAAATATCGTGCCAATAAGAACAGAATCAAGCTTGTTTGAATTATGTCGAATGCAGCCGATATTCAATAATCATTAACTTAGTCAATTTGAATGTGTTTCACCTGAAAGGGCATCCTTTTGGGGCTATACGTCAGAATTGGCAGCTAACGTTATTTACGTCTGATGAAAGAAAGATATTTTATGATGAGGAATCCCAATGCAATATATCAGCAGTTTTTTTCGAGGTCTCAATCATGAAGAGATTGGCGAAGTTGTAAAAGCATTCATGCGCAAGAGGTTATTCTCAATATCAACTTCTCCCGATTATAATCTTTGATTGGCAATCCTTACAAGATCCACAATGGGAGAGTAATTAAATTTGTTTGCCTATGTCCGACACAACCGAGCAAAGACATGCTGCAGTAGGTCCCTTTGCTGGCTTCTTTTATCAGTGGCATTATTTTATGCTACGGGCTCTTAGCATGAACCATGGTGAGAGTGTGTCGTTCGAAAATAAAGATGATGTGGATACAGAAACCGGCGAAGGATATTCCTACTACCAGTTAAAGCATACAGTAAAGGCTACAAAAACTCATATAGTAAATTTGCCCCTACGCGATAGCGACTGGTGGAAATCAATAAGTGTGTGGTTGGATATCATCAAAGGGAAAGGAAGCGATGAAGCACAACGGGATTTCATTGCCAAGACTGATTTTACATTGGTTACAAATAAGACTGTTATTAGCAATGATCTCTATAATAAGATAGAAGCTTTCAGATGTGATTCGAGTAAGTATAACAATATTGAATGTTGTTTGAAACAGTTATATGATGAAACTGCGAATCCAAAGAATGAAACGGGTTCAACGACCAAGGAGCAGATAGCCAAGCTGAAGGATTATCCTTTGCGTAGAGATTTTCTCTTGAAGGTTTATGTTGAGACACTTTCAGATTCAGACATAGTCGAAAGGATTAAGGAGGAAATAATTGAGGGTAAGTATGTTGATGAAGGAAAGGTTGAAGACGCATATAATGCCTATATTGGAGAAATGGATAAGGATGCAGTTGAGGTATTGTCTAATGGAAATGCTCTCACATACTCAAGGAAGGAATTTCAGGTTCGTTTCCAGCATTGTTTCACGGCCTATCGGAAAGTAAAGATTACATTTTGCAAGTTTGAACGCGATGCAACCTTCGACATTCAGAATTCAACCTTCATTCGTCAATTAGTAGATATTGATGATGTTGGATATGACGAGGCAGATATAATATACGACTATGTTGACAGACGTTTAGATTACGACAAAAGTATGAGTCAGTCAGTCAGAAAACATGAGATATCGCAAGAGACTCGAAATGAAATAGAAAATAGGGCTTTTAAATACTGGCGACAGCAATTCAGATTCTATAACCACACACATTCTGACGAGGAGACGCATAAGACGCAGGCGCGTCAGTTGTTGAATGATGTTCGTGGTAAGAATCTAAAATATGAAGAGCAGGAGTTTGATGACTACCAGTCTCATGGGTGTTTCTATACATTATCTGATGGAACAAACCCAAGAATAGGCTGGCATATAGACTGGGAACAGAAATACAAGCAGGTAGACGATGGACAATCTGTATAATAATGAAGCATTACTGTCTTGTAGCATTCTTGAAATGCTTAAGCATGGCCCGATGGACTATGCAAGACTAGCGCTATGTTTACCATTAGCAGTAGATGATAGTATTCGTGCAGTTTTCTTAGAGTGCCAAGGCAACAGGGATGAGTTCATGACTAAGCTTCGCACCAATTCATTGCTTTTACTGAATCGAAAATATCTGGAGTACCAGCCTTCTATTCTAAACAGTCTGGTCATCCTTTCTCAATCGGGAATGATAGATTATGATCGGGATAAGCTTTTCATTGATGGAAGCCATACCAACATGGCTGAGTCAGAATTTGAGTTCGGCAGTGTTAGGCTTCACCAGATATGCGAAAGTATTTCCATACTAATTCAGATGTTCACCGGACTAAGTAGTCAAGAGTTGTATTCAGAATTGAATGTTGAGCTATGAATTTCTATATTCATCATATGTGTCTTTGGTTTAAGGGCAATCAATCCCCTGTTACCTATGATTTCTTCCCTAATAAGGTGAATGTCATCACAGGTGACTCTTCTACGGGCAAATCTTCATTGTTACGTATCATTGATTACTGCCTTTTGTCATCAAGGCCTGCCATAGTTCAGGAGGTCATTAACGAAAACGTAGTTTGGTATGGACTGAGTTTTCATCTGAATGGTAAGGACTACATTATAGCCCGTTTGGCCCCTGGCAAAGATAAACCTGTTGAAGATATCTATTTCTCAGAAGGAAAAGAACTTCCTGAGATTCCTCGTGTTAATGCCGATAGTACAAAGGTCACTAGATTGCTGAATAAGGAATTCGGAATTGATAATATTGTGCTCTATCAAGGTAAGGATACCTTGCGGGTATCATTCCGTTATTTCCTAATCTTCTGTTATCTTACTGAAGACATTATAGCTACGATGAATCTTTATTTTGATGATGCTTTCTTCAAGGATAAGTTGTATGACCTTTTCCTTGACCAGCTTTTGAAACTGGCTCTTGGTCTTGATGAAGTTCGTGAGAGCGACTTGAGGCAGTTATTGGCATCTTATGAGAAGAAACTTGCATCACTTAACAGAAGTTACAAGATACAGACCACCAAGACTAAGAATTACGATAAGAACATCAATTCTATACGCAATTTCCTTTTAGACTTGGGCATGGTTGATTTCAGTGAGATGGCCTCAATATCCCAAGAAGAAGTACATCGTAGGGCTTATAACATGATTCTGGAGTATGAATCTGTTTATAAACGTATCAAGCAGAAGTCAGAACTCAATGAACTGATGCAGCAAGAAAGGGAGATAAAGCGTCAGATTTTTATTGTACAGAAATTGAAGAGGGAATTTGATGATTATCAGAAGTTCCTTGCTGAAAGTGCAGACAGCTTGATGCCAATACAGTATCTTAATGAGCATATTAATGAGGTGCTGCTACACGATGAAACCAAAGATCTGCTATCTGTTCTTCAGCAGTCACTTCTTGACATCAAGAAAGCAAGTTCTGAGAAAGATCTTAGCGTTTCAGACTTAGATAGTCGTGAAGATCAGTTGTATGCCCAACTGGAAAGCATTAAAGTAAAGATAAAAGAGGCAAGTCTGGTGGAGAAGAATCTAAATGATTTCACATGGTTGTATAACTTCGTTGAGTTGAAGCATCTCCTCGCAAAAGTTGGCAATCCTAGAGATCTGTCAAGATTTGAGTCTGATTTTGCCTCAATGAATGAAAAAATCGCTGGTGTGAAGGATAAACTGCATGAGCAAAAACAGCTTAACCGACAACGTATGGAGAGTTTGAATGAATTCGTGAACATTTATTATTCCATGCCTCACGGTGTGTCTGATGCTTACAACTCTTGCGTACCTTTATACGACGAGGTAAACCGATTACTGACATTAATCAGGCCAGAGGATAACACTCAGGTCACAAATGTTGGCAGCAAGTCCAATTATATGTACTTGCATCTCTGTTTCTTTTTGGGTCTTCATGAAGCTGTTATTGCTAACAAGAGCAATTTCGTGCCAAATTTCCTGTTTATCGATCAGCCGAGCATTCCATATTATGAGAACCAAGATAAGGGCGATAAATCCCATCTTGACGACAAGTCAAAGCTCAAGAATGCCTTTGGGCTTATTAACAGGGCGATGGAGCGAATTACAAAGTTCTCTCAGAAGCATCCCTTCCAGATCATCATGGTAGAGCATGCTGATGAAGAATATTGGAATAAGCTTGACTATTTTGATACCCGGTATGTATTTACCAAGGAGAAAGATAGTGGATTGATACCAAAGAATATCTATAATAGAGTATAATCTATAGGCAATAACGCTTACAACTTATGAAACTCATAGATAAGTTATTAGATAGAATCCTGGGAAAACGAATGGCGAGCAATGGCATTGAACCAGAAGACATGGATGATGTTGAGGCTCCAAATAATGAAGAAAATCACGAGGAAAAGCCTTCCACAGATAAGTATTCCCAGTCAGACCCCAAAGAATCTACGCGCAGCCTTATAGCTCAGATATATGTTTTCGCATTTTTTATTGTCATTGGGATAGTTTTTCTCATAGGGTGGTATAAGTCCTTTTCCGTGGATGATTATAAGGACATGCTTGTTACTGTTTCTGGTATTTTGTCAGGTCCTTTAGGTTTTATTGTTGGTTACTATTTTAAAGCATCATCAGAATGAAAGCATATCTTGTAACATATAGTCTAAAGAATTATACCAAGTATTATCCACCTCTTAGTGTACGTCTGAAGAGGTTTCCACGATGGGCAAAATTATTTCAGCGTACATGGGTAATATGTAGTTCTATACCAGTGGGTAGAATAAGAACGATATTGTCAAACACAATTGAAGATGAAGGGCGTATCATTGTTGTTGAAATCACAGGTTCTAATTGGGCTGCATTTGATATTGATGATGATGTTGTAGAGTGGATGAAAGAGAATATATAATTTATAGAAAGTATAGTAATACGTTTGATACGTAAGCGTCCAATTTTCACATCTTGTGTAGCTCCAGGCTAATGACTACTTTTGCACAAGCTTTATTTTTTGAGATTATGTGCAGTAGTGAAGATTGTGAAAAGCTTTGGTTTCTCTACAAATTAGAAGGTTATAAAGAATAACCATTATGAAGTTGACTGGAATAGTCTCCTTCCATTAGTGAAGGAATTGAATATGCATCACTTCTATGATGCTCAGAACTATATATGTTACCATTATTTAGGATTTGACAAGTCCCTCTTTCCAATGATAGAGGGAGAAGAATATGGAGAACGTGTATTCCAAGACTTGTTTGACGAAGAGAACACAAAGCCCAAGGAGAAAGGCTTTGCCAAATACATCTACTCCAGATACAAGAAATGGTGGGGAAACCGTTGGAAACATCGCATTGTTTACCCCGAAGGTTTGTTTACTACTTTTATCGTTCAGGCTGTATCGCATCTGATGAAGCCTGCAACGTTGCACAATTAGGTTTATGTCCATCCAAGACAATACATTCAGCTTAATAGCCATCCGCCTCCTGCCTGGTTGTGACGAGGCATATCGCAAGAACCTAAAGGTAGGGCGGTTCTATTTCTTCAATGACAGATATGTCAATGAGGGGGATAGGATAGTGCCTAATCCAAAACGGTGCCAGATGCCGGAGAACTTCTTTGGCAGAAATATCAATGTTCAGGCGGTATGCGGTGTGAATGGGGCTGGTAAGAGTACACTTTTCGAGATGGTGTATCGCGTCATCAACAATCTGAGTTGCCTGTTGGAGTGTGATTCGTATCGCGGAGGTGCTGCGGCAAGGCTGTGGTATATTGAGGGTATACAGGCAAAGCTGTACTATGAGTTGGAAAATGAGCTCTTCACTATTGGCTGTTTCAACGATAGGATGTATTTTGAGGGTGAGAAAGTTGGCAGGATAGATTTGGCCGTTGGTTCTAAATGTAAAGGACAGACATATGAGACAGTCTATCGTCACCTCTTTTATACCCTTGTTACCAACTACTCCATGCAGTCGTTGGTTCCTCTCGACTATGATGAAGACAAAACCGTGGACTGGAAAGGTGTGGAGTCTGAACGAAACTGGTTAGAGGGTATCTACAGCAAGAATGATGGCTATCGGGTACCGCTGGGTATGGAACCTTATAAATGGTATAACCGGTATGATATGGAGCGGCAGGCTGACTTGGTGAATGCGAGAGCTGCCTTGTTGCTCCTTGGGAATAATGACTTGATTAGCGGCTATCAGTTTGAGAATATTGAAGTGGAATTCGATGAGCAGTTTTATGCCAAGAAGGTGGATGGATTCGACTTCAGAAATCATGTACAGAATGCGGACTTCCTGGCATTAGATCCGAGTGACTGCCTGAGCATCATGTTCGAGAAGTTCGAGATAGATGTGGCGTTAGTTGCCCAGAAAGACAGGGAGGTGGTGGTAAGAGCAATGGCCTATATTTTTGATAAGATATGGTCTGTGGCAAATAACTATCCATCGTTCGAAGGCTATGCACATGTATCAGATGTTGTTCCAGATACCTACGTCTTTGTTGCCCCATTGCAAAAAGGGATGTTCGAGTCGCTTTGCGAAAGTGTCTATCGTGAACCTTCCCATATCTCTACTAAGATTATCCAGACCATCAATTTCATCAAAGCCTACATCACTCATGATGTACCAACGGAGGTGTGCAATCTGATGGGGAGATTCAGCTATGACAGTTATTTTGACAGCTATCGTGACGGACAAGGGTATCGTAGTTTGGCAGAGCATGAACTGCACTTCATACCACCGTATTATAAGATGACCATCTGGCTTCGCAACATGACAACGGATGCCAGAATAGAATATTCACGGATGAGTTCTGGTGAGCGTCAGTTTGTACAACAGATGGGCAGTTGCATGTACCACATGCGAAACCTGATGTCAGTGGAAGAGTATGAGGGACAAGGGGATTTCGAGCGCCCTAAGTATCACCACTTTAACTTGATACTCGATGAGATTGAGATTTGTTTCCACCCGGAATACCAGCGCACATTCTTGCTCAAACTGATAGATACCATCGAGAAGTTAGGCATCAATGAACACAATCACATCAACATCATCCTATCGAGTCACTCGCCATTCCTGTTGAGTGATTTGCCAAGAGGGAGGGTGTTGCTTCTGAAGGATGGTGATGTGGAGGACAACGTAGCATTTAGTAATACCTTTGGCGCCAATATCAGTACCCTGCTGAATGAAAATTTCTTCCTGTCCAAAGGCTTTATAGGAGGCTATGCACAGAAGAAAATCACAGATGTCATAGCATTCCTGGAACAACCTCTGGTAGATGGCGAGAACCCTGCGGAGCGTGATAAGGCATGGCAGATGATAAGTCTTATAGGTGATCCGCTGCTACATGGCACGATGGTATCTCTGTTTTATGAGCATTATTCAGCAAACAAAGCGGAGCGCATACAGGCCTTGGAAGATGAACTCCAGCGACTGAAAGGACAGGTATGAGACAGATAACGATTACTCCAAGTATCGAGGCTCTGGCTGAGAAGTATCAGAAGATGCTGACAGGAAAGTTGCCTATAGCGACTTTTCCAATGGACATCACGATGAATCTTCCACAGAGAGTGGAGGATAAAAGGGTGTTGTTTGCTGACGATTCCTATCCTGTTAAGGAGGAATATAAGGTCGGAGAATGGCATGTCGTTAAAAATCTTAGGGATAGGAATAAGTATGTCGCATTCCTGAGGTTCCTGAAAGAACGTCTTGAAAACGGCTTATTGATAGCCCATCCTACAAAAATCAAAGATGAGATAGATGACTTTACTTCTCTTTTGTCACCCGAGGAGATGGCAAGGAAAATGAAGCTGGGCAACAGGCGGAATGCTGTTTACAAGACATTTACAGAAATCGTACAAGAAATACTTGGTTATAACGACATACGTAAAAGTGTGTTTCCTCAGTTTGTTAAGCAGCTGGGATTCAGGACTTGTGTCTATTGTAACTCTCAGTTTGCTGTGACAGACGAAGATGACAGAGGATATTATCAGTTAGACCATTGGAAGCCGGAGTCAGTGTACCCCTATCTCAGTGTCTGCTTCTTCAACCTCCAGCCCAGTTGTGCTTCATGCAATATGCACAAACGGGATGACAAGAGAGAATACCATAGTATTTGGAATGAGTCGAAAACAGAAAGCAATGAGCTATATCGTTTTACGATTCCCAATGCTTCTCTGGCTCGCTATATCATGACGCATCATACAGACGAGTTGGCTATTCACATGGATGCGGTGAAAAACACTACCCATCTGGCTCTTTTGAGGGAGAAACTGCATATAGACAGTCTTTATGACCAGTTTACGGATGTTGCCGAGGAAGTGGTCTGGAAGCGCATGGCCTTTGATCAAGGTTATCTGAAAGCGCTCAGTAATTCTTCTGCATTGAAGATGCTCAGACAATCAGATGTGAACCGCTTTATCCTCGGTACATACGACACCCCCGAGGATATACACAAACGCCCACTTGCCAAACTGACACAAGACGTGGCGAAACAATTAGGAATAATAGGAATAATATGATTTACGATGCAATTATAATAGGTGGCGGCGTATCAGGGCTTGCTGCTGCATATTACCTCACTCAGAAAAAGCAGAGAGTTTTGGTGTTGGAGCGGGGAAAACATATATATGACCGTTGTAGGGATGATTTATATGATATTGCAAACGGTGTGGGGGGCGCAGGCCTCTTCTCTGATGGTAAAGTCTCATTCTATCCGTCGGCATCACAACTATGGCAATTACGTGCGAACGACATTAGAGAGGCTTATACTTGCCTTCAGCGATTCCTTCATGAACAGTATATTGAAATTGAGGATTTTTCGTCTCAGTGGTTAGAAGAGCAGGAACAGGAAGGCATCAGGAAGCGATATAAATCGCAAACTCTTAATATTGAACAGCGTCTTAAAATCATTTTTAAATTATGCCAATTTGTAGGTAATGACAATATTCTTGTAGGATCGGACGTAAAAAGTATCGTGAAATCAAACGGTAGTTACCATCTAACAGTAAACCAGAACGATAATAAACTCCTTCTGCATGCTAGTACTATCATCATAGCTGGTGGAAAGCATATCTATGCGAAGTTGCTGCCCTTTATGACAGGAATTAATACTGACAGCAAGAAAAGGTTAGTCGAGGTTGGTATTAGAATAGAATGTAGGAACGAGGATTTTGACTATTATGATGATGAACAAACCGATGTGAAACTGATAGACAATAGAGATGATTATCTTTCCGTTCGTACGTTCTGTTGCTGTCGTGATGGCGTTGTTGTAGAGAGTTCTTCTTATGGGATGATCAGCCTCAATGGTTCTGCAGACGATAAGGGAAGGAGAGGATTTACCAATATAGGTATCTTATTACGCTATGATGGAATCAAAAACCAAAGGGCTTCAAACAAGGTCCTTAATGCCCTGGAGAAAATAAAAGAATCACAGAGGCTCTCTATGTCAGCATATATGGAAGGCAAAGAGACCATACTGGGAGCAGATGCAGACAGTATCATTAGAGATTTTCTTTCTTCCCATTTCCCAAAAATGTCTTCGTCGGATGCTACTATATATCATCCGTCTATTGAGAAAGCTGGAGTTTTTCCGACTTTGTCGGATACGCTTCAGATGAAATCTGAAAACATTTGGGTTGCAGGTGATGCGACTGGAATGTTCCGGGGAATTCTTTCATCTTTTGTCAGTGGCTTTTTGGTTGCTTCGTGTGTGACTAGGATTTTATCTGCTTACGATTCGGATCTTCAACAAAAATTTCATATCAAGGTCAGTTCTTCAGAAAAGCGGAAAGTAGTTTTCACTGCTCAGTCAAAACAGTTTTTTTACTGTAGGAATGCCGTCTGTGAATATGTAATGAAGCAGGGATGTATTCCTGTAAATCCTTTTAGGATATTTGGCTATTTCTTGGATGACAGGGTAGACAGGAACATTGTCCGCAATGGCAATAATGAGATGATATCACGATGCGATGAATTATGGGTGTTTGGGCCTATTTCCGATGGTGTGTTGTTCGAGATATATTATAGCCGGAAGTTAGGGTTGCCAGTAAGGTTTTTCTCCATTGAGACTAGAGCTAGTGAAATAGTGGAACTAAGAGACGAGGATTTGAAATTTGAGTCTGAAGTTCATAACTTTCAGTTGAAGAAGAGTGATTTGCAGACTCTGGCTGGCAATAATTTTGAAATACCAAGTTCGCTACAATTAGAACTACAGTGGGATGAGTAAACCGATCTATCTGCACATTTTTGATAGGGAGTTACGGACAGTGACAGATGCGCAGTTCAAGGATAGCGAAGTCTATCATGTTGTATTGACAGCCGTATTACTGTCGGATTCCTGTTATGCGGCCAACTCTAATTTGGCCGAGAGCAGTAACGATTTCCGTGACTCTGTGAGATTGGTTTATGAGTTGGAAAAGGTAGGCCTGGCCAAGGTGCTCACCACAACCGATAGTAAGGAAGAATTTGTCGAGGCAAGGCGGAGACTGTACCAGAAAGTGCCGGAACGCTATCCGATGTACTTTAACGCAAAAGAATGGATATTCCCTTCACGCCCATTGGTTCTCCGCAATTCGACAACAGAAGAATTGCAGTCAAATATATTGAGCAGTTTGCGTAAAAGTGTTCCAGCGCCTCTTGCTTCAAAAGTAGATGACATTAAGAATGCGATAAAGAATCGGGACGAAAATGCCATCACAGTTGGTGTCTTACAAAAAATGACCCCATTGAAGCCCATAGAATCGCATCATCTTGGGCAACTTATTACAGAGAATTACCATAAACGGTATTTGGATGCGATGAATGGATGCTTGATAAAAGGTTTGCCGTACATTAGTTTCTTTGACAGATTTTCTTCAGAAAGATTCTATTATGACCTCTACGCCCCAATCTTAACACAGGCGTATATAAGGTTCATTATGCAGGAACAGGACTTGACCAAGCAAGTCCAGATGATTGTTGCTATTAAGGAGAACCAATACCACAAATATTTTATAGATTTGTTATACTCTTTGGCAAGTACTCTTTTGGAGCAATATGGTCTTGAGAAAGAAGGCGATGTTGCCAAATTGCTGAGAACAGAAGTGGGGTCTGCAATGAGTAGGCTTCCCCATTGTGACCCTCAGAGAGTTCTTGAAAATTTGTTATCAAGTATTGAGTTGATGAAATATAAATACCATTTTGAATCGAATGAGACAATGGAACAGAATATAAAGAAAATACTTTATATAGTAGCTACAGACACAGAGTTTTCTAAAGTAATTTCCTTTTATAAGGAAAAAGGGGTGAGTTTACGTCATATTGAATTCTCAGAGAATATATATTGGGACTTGGGAATGGTGGGGAAATCCCATGTATATCTTACAAAGTCAGGAATGGGTGCTAAAAGGCCTGACGGAGCAATTCTCACCATAAGCAAGGCTGCAACAGAGTTGTCCCCCGACTATATGATAATGATAGGCATCGCTTTTGGCATGAAAGAGGATCGGGAGCACCCCGATAATCCCCAAGCTCAGAAGATTGGTGACATTCTCGTCTCAACAGAGATAGAGGACTATGGCACATGCAAAATTATGGAGGGTGGCATAATTGAGCGGGGTAGCAAGATTCCTGCAGACCCAGCCCTAATAAAAAGATTCACGCAAGCCGTTGCCTTATGGGAGGGCGCTAAAGTTCGTTCAGGCCTTATTATTACTAACGACAAACTAGTTAATAAGCAAGAATTTGTGGATGGTCTCCGTGAGCGTTTCAAAGATGCTATAGGCGGAGAAATGGAAGGGTGTGGCTTCCTCGCAAACTACAAGAACCCATGGATTCTTGTAAAAGCCATATGCGATTTTGGACATGACAAGGGCGACGAATACCAAGGTGATGCAGCGATGAATGCCATTCAATATGTGGATTTTGTTGTCAGAGAGTTCAGCTTCTGAGTTAGGATTGATGTCAAATTTGTTTTTTTGATAATAAAACTCTGATAGATTGATTGTTTTTTTGTAACTTTGCACCGGAAAGTTAAATCTATATGAGAGTTATCTGCTGATGGGTAAGAATATACTAATGCAATTGGGCTATGACGGGATGCTGACTGACATTACTGAAGTCGGGAAGCACTATCCTGAATATGCCGACTTAGCAAAGACTGGTGCAGAAAAAGTCTATTTTTCTGCAGGAAAACCAGCCGTGCTTTTCATTAGTGTCCCTTCGTTTGACTCAGTTGCACTGGAGAAAATTGCAAAAGTTCAGCATAATGCTTGGAACTACCAGCGGGTGATGCTGCTTTATGTAACCTCCGATACGGAAATACGCATATATAATTGTTATGAGAAACCTACTCTTCATAAACAAGATCATGATTGTGATACGAAGTTACAGAGCATAGAACTGGCAGAATGTTCAATTGCTGATGATATTACACAGTTGGCTTCACTTTTTGACCGCATTAATGTTGATTGCGGTACACTGTGGACTACAGACTCGGATATAAGGCGGAAAATAAGGAGGGACAATCGCGTTGATCGTTTTCTGATTAGCTGCATGGCTAAGGCAGCCAAAATATTGCTTGGGAAGGGTCTGTCGCAAGACGTTATCCATTCATTATTAATTCGGTCTTTGTTTATCTTGTTCTTAGAGGACAGAGGGGCAGCTCAAAAAGCAGGTTTATATGAGACTATCCAAAACGGAGCAAAGACATATTTCGACTTGTTGAATAGTAAGGTCGCAACTTATCGCCTGTATCACAGACTACATGAGCAGTTCAACGGTAACATTACTTCTATGATTGCAGAGGAGGAAACATTAGTTACTGAAGAACACTTAGCAGTTATATATGACTGCTTTTATGATGGTGACTTTACACATGATTCACTTTTTGAACGAGAAAGACTTTTCAACTTTGAAATTATCCACATAGGGCTGATTAGTGAAATTTATGAGAATTTCCTTGGAGAACTACGCCACAAGAAAGGACAGTTCTATACTCCCTATCCTCTTGCAGATATGATGTTGTCGGAGGTGTTGCCTACATCCTCAGATGAGTATAACCACCCTGTGTTAGACCCGGCCTGCGGCTCTGGGATCTTTCTGGTAGAAAGCTATAAGCGACTGATAAAAAGGTGGAAACAAGCAAAACGTGCAGAGAAAGTGCCCTATGAGGATTTGGTAGAGCTACTTACGGAAAATATCTTTGGTATAGAGTTTGACAAAACTGCCATAAGGGTGGCCGCATTCAGCCTTTACCTCACATTGATAGATGAGCTAGACCCTAAAACTCTATGGAATAGCGGCAATCATCATTTGCCTTATCTTATATATGACCCAACGGATCCATCATTAGAAGGCCATCAGGGTAATAATCTGTGGTGCAGGAATACAATAACCGAGGTCAATGCCTCTGAATTCCCTAAGGTAAACCTTGTGATAGGCAATCCACCGTACGGGAAAAAGGATTTGACATCGGAGATTAAAAAATATTGTGTAAGTCACAAGTTTGCTGCAGAGTATGTATTACCGTTTATGCACAAGGCATGCGAATTCTGTCCTGATGGTGAGATTGCTCTGGTGTTCTCATCAAAGATTCTATTCAATACAGGGGGAGGATATAAACGATTCCGCAAATGGCTTTTTAATGAGAACACCGTAAGGAGAATAGACAACCTCTCCATTCTTCGGAAAGGACGTGCTTCTTTTGGAGGGAGTCTTTTTTCGGGAGCTAACTGTCCTGTATGCATAGCTTACTATTCACCCAAAGTCCCAGAAGACAATAGCACAGTAGAATACTGTTCTCCTAAGACCTTTATAAAAACGTCTATAACCGAAGGGCTACTTATTGATGATAGTGATGTTAAGGTATTGTCTATGACCGAGTGCAAGAAGCCGGACAGCAAAATCTGGAAAATCGCCGCTTGGGGTAACTACTATGGCTATCAGCTGATAAACAGACTTACGAAGACAACCCTCTCTGATTATTTCAGACAGAACAACTGGATCTCTGGACGAGGGCTTATTGCCGATTCGGAGCATCAGGATTTTGTTCCAACTCCAATGATAAGCACTGAGCAGATTTCTAGATACAGGACAGATCTCTCATCGGCATCAACTAATACAAAAAAATATCGTGCTATCCCGGATGGCTTGTTAGATCCTCCTTTAGTCGTTTTTAAACAAGGACAGCATAAAGGAGAAATTGCCTGTTCTTTATTTACTGAAAAGGTTTTTTTTACATCCACGGCTTTTGCCATGAATGGTGGGAATTTAACTGAAAAAAAAGTCTTGGCTGCATACTTGAATTCGCGATTGGCAAAGTATCTTCTGTTTCTTACGACCTCTTCATGGGGTATAGAGAGAGAGGAGATAAATCTAAACGAGATATTGTGCCTGCCTTCACCGTTTGAAGGTTTGACAGACGAGTCAACACATACAATATCGGAGAGTTTTGATGAGATTTGTCACTTGATTCAACAGCCAGTAATTAATACAATTCGATTGAGACAACTGGAAGATGCCATTGAGACAGAACTGGAACGTTCATTCGATCTGTCTGAGAAAGATGTATGCTATATTAATGACACGCTGGATTATCATCTAGGGATTTTTCAGAAAGGCCCGAATGCTAGAGGATACCATCGATTATTGTCCGACGAGGCTAGGAATTATGCTGAAGTCCTGTCGGAAACGCTGACTTCTTTACTTTCGAGTGCAAAGCTAAAAGTGAAGGTAGTATATTTCGATGGTGACATACATGACCCACTACAGTTGGTCTCTCTTCATCTCAATAACAAAACAACTTCAGTGGAGACAGGCACCATAAAAGCATTTAAATCATCGTTATCTACTATAGACAAATGGTTGCTAACGAAACAGTCTGACAGCGTTTACCAGAGAAAAACGCTCAGATATTATAATGATGATCAGGTATACATTATCAAGCCTAACCAAAAGCGTTTTTGGTCGAAAATGCAGGCTTATGATGACGCTGCTGATATAGTGAACGATATCTTAAACATGTAATGTGTGATGGCTCCAGTTGGGTGGGTCAATAGCCATATTATTGAGCGTGTGAAGAGCAGTTTTAGACGTGATTGTATAGAACTGCTTGAGTGGGCATGTCGAAAACTTAAATCAGAAAAGAAGATCGATGTAGACTGGGCAGAAGAGAATATTACGGCCAATATCTATACCTATATTCACAATAGCAAGAAGGCGATAAAGAAGTCCATCTTTATTGAGTGTGAGCACTCCTTGTTTACTGAAGACATTCTTAACAACCGAAAAAAAGCTAAGGCGGCCAACCGACTTGATATGGTACTTCAGCATGACTGGAAAGGTCGAAGGTTTGCATTTAATGTCGAGGCAAAGAATCTGATAGAGCATAATGCGGCTAAGAAAAACCGTTCGTCAGAAGTTAAAGCGAATAGCGTTCTTCGTCGGTACATAAAAACAGGCATAGACCATTTCTTAAAAGCCCACTATCCGCAAGGATGCCTATTAGGGTACGTCTTAAATGGCACAACTGCAGGTGTCGTTGGAAAACTGAATATATTGATGTCGAAAGACAAAAGGGGAACCGAGCAATTGGAATACGTTTCTAGGAAAGGATTATGGACATGCTATATATCCACCCATGAAACAGATACAATCCAGTTGCAACACTTCTTGTTCGATTTTTGCAACAAAGGTCGAATAGACTTTCACGAGAAGACAATAGAATTTTTACTATCATGGGTAAGCTGTCAATTTTGACGTCTTGTGCATGAAAGAGAAAAATGATACTTTTGCACTCGTTCAAAGAATGAGAGCGATGGTGTATAGCAGTAAAGATTTTGAGAGCCTAAGGAGTTTTTTCTATGAAACAAGATGAACGGTGGTTGGCAAGATATAATGAAATGAAGACATTTATAGAAACCAACAAACGGAATCCGTCGAAGTATCGTATGGAAGAGCATGATATACTTAATTGGTTGAAGGCCAATAGGAAGTTGATGAATGCTGGAAAGATGAAACCAGAAAGAATTAAAATGTTCGAAGATTTGCTGGCATTGATAGAG
>CACYKX010000029.1 GCA_902775075.1 uncultured Prevotellaceae bacterium
ATCCCGCACGGCATCGATGCTTGCCGACAAAGGCATCGTTCTTGTCAATAGTGCTGGTAATGAAGGTATGGGAACATGGAAAAAAATAAATTTTCCTGCTGATGCCGATAATATCCTCACCGTAGGTGCTATAAACGACAAAGGCGTGAATGCCCCTTTCAGTTCCATTGGCCCTACAGCCGACGGAAGAATAAAACCGGACGTCATGGCTTATGGAAGTCCGGTATCTGTGATTTCCGGTAGGGGCACGATCATCAATGATATAGGAACTTCATTCTCAGCACCTTTGGTTGCGGGAATGGTGGCTTGCCTCTGGGAAGCCTTGCCTGATTTTACGGCCAAACAGATTATCGAATTAGTGAAAGAATCTTCTAATCGTTATTCCAATCCAAACAATATCTATGGATATGGGGTTCCTGATTTTTGGAAGGCTTATCAGAAAGGACAAAAGCTGACGAAGTGAACGAACCTCTTACATTATACGAATTGAATATTCAGATTCGCGACATCATCGAAGAAACGATGTCGGAATCATATTGGGTACAGGCAGAGTTGTCGGATGTCAGAGAGAATAACGGCCATTGCTATATGGAACTTATTCAGAAAGACGAACATTCCAACACTCCGATAGCCAAGGCCCGAGCTTCTTGTTGGCGTAATACGTGGATGCTTATCCGTCCCTACTTTGAACGTGTGACCGGACAACCCATGCATTCAGGTATGAAAGTTCTTTTGCAGGTTCATGCCCAGTTTCATGAGAACTATGGATTTTCATGGATTATCGAAGATATTAATCCCGAGTTTACGATTGGCGACATGGCTCGTAAGCGTATGGAGATTATCCGTCAGTTGAAAGAAGAAGGTGTATATGACTTACAAAAAGAACTCAAAATACCAATGTTCGCACAACATATAGCTGTGGTTTCTAGTGAAACAGCGGCAGGATATGGCGATTTTTGCGACCAATTGGCAAGCAATGATTTCGGTTTTCATTTTGAAACTCATCTGTATCCGGCAATCATGCAAGGTGAGGGGGTGGAGAAGAGTGTCATATCAGCCTTGAACCAAATCAATGAGGATATAGAACAAGGTGTGCCCATAGATGTTGTTGTAATTATCCGAGGTGGAGGCGCCACAAGTGACCTATCAGGTTTTGATACCTTGGAACTTGCGGAGAATGTGGCAAACTTCCCGATACCGATTATTACCGGTATCGGACATGAACGCGATGAGAGTGTACTTGATATGGTATCCCATACGCGTGTGAAAACGCCTACGGCTGCAGCTGCCTTACTCATAGAAAACTTGATGGAAGTCTGGCAGACTGTACAGAGCTTGGAAGATCGCATAACGAGTGTTGTCTCAGAGCATATCAAGCGTGAGCGTCAACAGCTGGAGCATTTCTCCAAGACGATTCCGTTGCAGTTTGCGATGCTTCAGCAGAAAAACCAATTTCAACTGGATGCGATTACGAATAATCTTCGGCCTCTTCTTAACCGCTATATGATGCAAGAAATTCATCAACTGGAGATGCTAGACCAGCGTATAAAGGCTCTCGATCCACAAGTTTTGTTGTTGCGCGGATATAGTATAACCCTTCATGACGGAAAAGCCGTGCGTGATGTAAAGGAACTGAAATCTGGAGACGAGATAGAAACCCGAGTAGCTTATGGTATTATAAAATCAACTGTAAAATAGAAGGATATGGATAAAGACTTGAAATATGAAGATGCAATCCGTGAACTTCAATCATTAACATCGAGATTGGAACAAGGAGATATGGATGTGGATTCTTTGGGAGAGCAACTGAAGCGAGCGAAGTTTCTCATACAATATTGCAAAGATAAGCTGACAAAGACGGATGAAGAAATCAAAAAGATACTAGAAACGTCAAAATGATAACGCTTTTTATAAATAACTATTAAAAAGGTTTCAGTATATCAGAAAAACTTTGTAAATTTGCATCAATAACAAGAACTTTTAAATATTTGTGTTATGAAAGATTTAGATTGGGCTAATTTGTCTTTCGGCTATCGTCAGACTGATTACAATGTCCGCTGCTACTATCGTGACGGCAAATGGGGTGAAGTTGAGGTTTGCTCCGATGAGTATTTGAAATTGCACATGGCAGCAACTTGTCTGCATTACGGACAGGAAGCTTTCGAGGGTTTAAAAGCATATCGTTGCCCAGATGGTAAGGTACGCATATTCCGTGTTGAGGAGAATGCTGCTCGTTTGCAGAGTACTTGTCGAGGAATAGTAATGCCTGAAGTTCCAACAGAACTTTTTGTTGAAATGGTAAAAAAAGTGGTTCGCCTGAATCAGGAGTATATTCCTACTTATGAGAGTGGTGCCACACTTTATATTCGTCCTTTATTGATTGGTACAAGTGCTCAGGTTGGTGTTCATCCTTCTAAAGAGTACTGCTTCTTGATTTTCGTTACTCCTGTTGGTCCATACTTCAAGGGTGGTTTTGCATGCAACAAGTATGCTATCGTTCGTGATTGGGACCGTTCTGCTCCTTTAGGTACCGGTATCTATAAGGTAGGTGGTAACTATGCGGCTTCTCTTCAGGCTCATACTTTTGCAGCCAACAAGGGTTATAGTTCAGAGTTCTATCTCGACTCTAAGGAAAAGAAATATGTAGACGAATGTGGTGCTGCCAATTTCTTTGGTATCAAGGATAATACCTATGTTACTCCTAAGAGTACATCAATACTTCCTTCTATTACCAATAAGAGTTTGATGCAGATTGCGGAAGATTTAGGATTGAAGGTGGAGCGTCGTCCTATTCCGGAGGAAGAACTTGCTACCTTTGAGGAGGCCGGAGCTTGTGGTACCGCTGCCGTTATCTCTCCAATTTCACAGTTGGATGATCTTGATACGGGTGTTTCTTACAAGTATGGTGAGAAACCGGGTCCTTGGTCTACCAAACTCTATGAGACTCTTCGTGGTATTCAGTATGGTACTGTGGAGGATAAGCATGGATGGACAACTGTTGTTATCGAATAATATTTTAAATTTAGTAATAATCTTTTAAGGAAAGGAGGGGATGTTTAAACCTTCATCTCCTTCTTCCTTTTTAATTAATCACAATCATTTTATGGATACTATTGGAAATTACAAAAATCGTGCTCTTGCATCTTTAGACTCTAATTGGGGTAAGGCCGTGTGTTGTACTCTTGTTTACATGGTTTTATCTTATGTTGCCCAGCAGATGTTTCTCAGCTTTTATGATGTGAGTACACATGAATACACTTTTTCTGTTTTTGTACCGTTAGGTGGAGTCTTTGCTTTGCTGTTGTTCCCAATGAACTGGAGTTTTCAAACTTTGTTCTTAGACATTGTTCGTGGACAGAAAGCAAGTGTTGAGAATTTGTTTGATGGTTATAAGGATGGTAAATTTGCTAAGACCTTCTGTTTGGGTTTATTGGTTTCAATTTTCGTTTTCCTTTGGACCTTGTTGCTGATCGTTCCCGGAATCATTAAGTCTTATTCATATAGCATGTCTCCTTATATATTAAAGGAAAATCCAGATATGGATGCCTTGGAGGCTATCAATGAAAGTATGCGTTTGATGGATGGTCATAAGATGGAGTTGTTCCTTCTCGATTTGAGTATGATCGGTTGGGCTATCTTGTGCTGCCTTACCTGTGGTATCGGTACTTTGTTCCTGACTCCTTATGTCTATTCATGCCACGCTCATTTCTATGAGGATCTCAAGAAAGAGAATATGTAATACGTAGTATTTCGTAAACAATATAGTAAAAACGGAAGGTTTACTTTTAGTGTAGACCTTCCGTTTTTTTATGATATTTTCACTTAACGAATCTTTCATTCTTTAATTCTCAACCGATAAAGGATGCCCATAATTAGCGAATTTAGATTCAAAGATGGAATGATTAGGAATATTGAAATTACGGGCAAAATGTAATCGCTTGATTATCAATTGGTTATAATTTTGCTCATAGTTTCGTCATCAAAATATACTGGGAAAATCGACTCATTCAGTTAACTGCAGAGGGCTATACACATACTCGCATCACTTTACGAAGTTAACTTCGTAAGCTGATGAAGTTAACTTCGTTTGAAAAGTCAATTTGTAGAGAGGGAACTTTTTGTATTTTGGAGGCTTAAGCGACTCCGGAATTTTCTAGAAGAAACAAAGAACTGTACACGATTTCTGTTAACAGTTCCCGGAGAAAGTTTAAATATTATAAAATGTTCCTTCTGGATGCCTTCTGGATGCCTTCTGGATGCCTTCGGGATTCGTTCGGGATCTTGCGCTTGCCAACGCCACCTAAAGAAGTCGAATTTACAAATTATAAGATTCTTCCATGAAGGCTAAATTTAAGAACCGGATATATCGTCAACTTGTTCAGAATCTTGGAAAAATCGTCATCAGCTTTCTGCTTGTCCTTTTCTTTCAACTCCTGATCGGTTCCATGTTCATCTTTATAGTACAACTTAGGAGTACCGTGGAATTGAGCACCCAACTCTACTCGGAAGGCCAGTCTACTCTTCGGTACGAGTCGGCCTACTCCTAATCCTACATACGGACGAAATCCACTCACCTTGGCATAACCGTCTACATCTCCGTTTTTGCTGATTGGAAGCACATATTTTTCGAGGTCGAGGTTGATTTCTACATCTTCAAATCTCTTACCATAGTCCAGCCACTCATGATGGTAGTGCTTGATATCCTCGCTATGTCCCTTCAGTTTAATGAGTTTGGCACCACCAAAGGAGAAACCTGCTGCGATAAAGAAGGAACTATTGTTAAAAGGATAATAATCAAGTCTGACGTGTCCTATAGTACGACCGATGTTGCCTTCTACTTCTACTTCCTTGACATTAAACGGGGTACCGTTCGGATAGGTCAGGTTACCTATGGATTTATCAATTTTCACGTTTCCTTTAATTTTGAAGGCAGGCATTTGGTCGAACCCTACGCTAATATCAAAATGGTTGCCGATAGGGGCTGCGATATTCGCTCCCCATCCTTCAGTACCTGCACCCAGACCTATACCAAAGGTATTAAAATATCCCAACGACTTTTGGGCTGACGCGCCCACGAATGGCAATAAAGTTATTGCCAACAACATCATAACCTTTTTCATCGTAATTACAGTTTTTAGTTAATAGAAGATCATTTATTTTTGGCAAAAATAAACATTAAACTGATACCAAACAAGTGTATCTTTGTTTTTCTGCTATTAAAAACTCTCATACACCAAACCGTATATGAGAGTCCTTGTTTATTTTAGCAAATCATGAATTATGAATTCCCGGTTTTCTCCTTTAACTGATTATTGAAAAGTGTAATAATAGCTTCAACACTATTAATACGTTTCATGTATTGAATCTCTGTTTCGTTGTTATTTTTATGGATTTTAATTTTAAGAACATCGCCAGACAATTGCAAAATATCAGCCTTGGTTTTTTGTGTGCCATTATCAGCTATTGTAATTGTACCATTGTTTAATGTCCATGTTCCTCTCTGAACGTGATTTTCTGTTTGCCAATTGTTACGAGCATAAGCACAATATTCTCCGTATGTACAAGTCTTATCGGATGCTTTAAATTCACCGACGTTAGCCGACAATTTTTCATCTGTATTCTCTAAACTATACCATACACCTTCAAGTTGAGCTTCGGTAATAGTAGGGTCTGGGGTTTCACTACCACCATTTCCTGTTTTCTCCTTTAACTTTGTATTAAAGACATTTAGGGCCTCTCCGGTACTATTAATGCGTTTCATCTCAATGATGTCAGTCGTTCCGTCATCAAAATGACGTTTAATCTTCAAAGTAGTTGAAGATAACTTCAAGATATCTCCCTTCATAGTATGCTTACCATCCGGTGCATCAACGACAGCCGTAAATGTGCCATTGCTCAATGCCCATGTCATCTTAAGGTCGTAGGTAGACGGAATCCAATTCTTACTTGCCTTAGCATCATTTTCAAGATATCTACCATTACCATTGGCCTGGATATTAAATATAAAAACTTCAAGGTCATGGTTGCTCTCTGTAACGCCATACCACATTCCTAAAATCTGACTTTCTGTAACTGTAGGGTCACCTCCACCACCAGTATCATCGTCATCACTACCACAAGCCACAAAGGCTACCGAACCAAATACCATGCAAAGCATAAGGGTAATTAATGAAAAAAACTTTTTCATAAGCCAAAAAATAGTTAATAGATGTTTATACGAATATATTAATTATTGCTATGTTGCCATAGTCTATAGTTCTTACTGCGTAAAGAATAAGCAATTTTGTTAATTTTATAGATGTTTATGCGTTCTTATTTTTGTAACGGCAATTATAAAAAAAACTAAATAAGTTCCCCCAAAAAAGACGTTTTTTTATCTTTTTAACTAAAATATTGCTGGCTTGCGGTAAAAAATAAGGTTCGTCGATAAAATCAATGTATTTATCAGACGAACCTTATTTTGTAATATGCAGAATTAAAATGACGCTTTATTTGTGCGTATCGTTTCCGCTTCGTTTATCTCGATGATAGCTTCTGTAATCATCGAGTTCTATTTCTACTTCAGGTTCTTTCAGTTCCCCCTCTCGTGGAAGTTGAAACTTCATATATTTAATGTTGAGGCCCCGTTCTATCCACATACTCTCATAATAGGTCTGGATAGATAGAATCTTGCGAGTTTCATCATCGATACCCTCAGTATGATACAAGTCATTGGTAGAGAATACTACAGGCAACTTATTGACATCAACCATATATTTGGTGTATGTAAATAAGAAGTTAGAGTCCGTTTTCAGATGAATGATGCCATGATCCTTTAAGAAATGGCGATATCGCTCCATGAAGAAAGTACTGGAAAGACGCTTATGCTCATTCTTCATCTGAGGATCACTGAAGGTAAGCCAAATCTCGCTCACCTCATCCAATCCGAAGAAACGGTCGATGATTTCTATATTAGTACGCAGAAAAGCGACATTCTTCAATCCGGCTTCGATCGCCTGCTTTGCTCCTGTCCACATGCGTGCACCCTTGATGTCAACACCGACAAAGTTCATGTCAGGGTATAGCTTAGCTAACTCTACAGTATATTCACCCTTACCGCATCCCAATTCGAGGACGATAGGGTTGTCGTTCTTGAAGTATTGCTCGTTCCAATGACCTTTCATCGCAAAAGGTTCATTACTGATGACAGAGAATGGATATTGAAAAACATTCTCGAAAGTTTCCATCTCGGCAAATTTGGCGAGTTTTCCTTTTCCCATAATGTTAATACTTAATATGATGTTACTGGAATTACATAAAAGATACGGCTAGGATCATGATCGAACATGATTTGGTCGAGAATGACACGATTGCTGGCCGCCTTGATATATATATGGTGACTACCCACGTAAAGATCTTTGTTGATGGTAGAGATAACCTGTCCTCTAACAAAATCTTTCTTGCTTGGGTCTATGTATATGGTCTCCCAATTACCAAAATCCACACGTATTTGTATCTGGTTGGTAACATTCGGGATGGTAGCTATTCGGATGGCATGAACCCCCTCTTGTCTTGTGTTGAAAGTGTATTCCAGCACATCGTTCTGATGGAGTACAACGGCATTGTTGCTATGACCCAACATCGGAATGGTAGTAATCTCTGCAGGCCCGGATGCGTACGAGATGGCATTGAGCGCAATACAGTTGCCCAACTGCTTTCTGAGCGGCTGCAAGTCATACTGATTGGTTGTCGCATATTGCTTCACCTGTTTATCCGTTAACTTGCCAGGGAGAATAGGTTCGACACTCTTGATGCCAAGAGGATCGTTGATTTCTTTTAGTCTTTGATAGGCCTTGAGACTGTTGGCCGCTGCAGCTAAAGCCTCCTCATCCTTATAGAATAATCCCGGACGGGCAATGTTGCGTGCCTCTTGAGCCTCGAGGTTCATCTCTGTCGTCGCTGCTGCAGCAATGACAGGATATTTGATGGTGGCGAAATAAGCAATCTTATTGTCAGAATCTACCAGACGATCTATACTTTCTATTCGTCGACTTAAATCCTGATATGCTGCAATATATCTCTCTAACTCATTACCAAATTCACTCTCATTGAAATCTGCATGAGCAAGAAGTTCCGGTTTGCATATTCCGATCAGACGATAATAGTCGCTCATCAGCGGCAAGAGTTTACGAGCCACCAAGTCACCAAACAACTGGGTGAGCCAGTTCTTGTAGTGCGCCTCCAGATTTTGTGCATTCACATATTGAGAGTTCCATGCCATATCCATGATGAGGGACAGATCGTAAGAGGCAACCTTAGGAAGGTGACATCTGGTTATCCACATCTTTGTATCATGCGTATCGATGGCATTCTGCAACTGTTCATACACCACACCCGGTTGTACGGACGAAACGTTGATATCATTTTCCCTTTCCGAGATATATCCAAGATTTACGAAGACCGGATGTTTCGAGCTCTGATAGTCGAGTGTCTGTATGCCATAGTTGTCCGCTATCTTTCTGAAAGATTTGCTACAGATGAGTCTTTCCTCAGAACGATTGTTTGCCATGATGCAATTGCCCCGAAGTCGGACGAGGAGTCGGAACATCTTCTGATAGTCCTCGATCTTAAGAGTTTCCTTGCCATTAGGGAGCAGAGCGATGCCACGATAAGTTACCGATGGCCATTGAGTGGTCTGGAAAGATTTATCGATGGCAAGATACCTTACCTTCTTTGGCATAGCCTTGGTCACGTCAATCCATGGTGAGATACCGGCCATTCTGGATAATTCCAGTATGCCATAAGCAGTACCGATAGCGTTGCTTCCTACAATTACGATTCTGCCATTTCTTACACCTAAATAGAAAGCATCGGGCTTGGCAATGAAATTCTGGTAGGAGATATGATAAATTTCCAGATTCTTGAACTCCTTATTCGACATCATGTCCAACTGATAGATGTCGATGATTCCGTTATTCCGAGCGGTCGCCTTATGGCCGGTCTTAGCTTCCATATCGCTGGCAAACATGTTGACAGCCTCACGGACAACAGGTGAAACTTTTTTCTGTACATTATAGCTTACTGCATATTTGCCATTATACCAAATCAGGTCGGCTGCAGAAATTTTGGAGTGAATGGAACTAAAAAGCAAAAGTCCCAAGAACAGTATATTTTTTATTCTCATTGATTGCAAATTCATTGATTGCAAAGTTACTGAAAAACAGTGATTTACTGAAATAAATTAGTTTTTATTTGCTATTTCTTTAAATAATGGGTAACTTTGCGGCAAAAATTAAACGTATGACATTATATCCAAAATTGATAACTGATGCCCTGGCTACGGTGATTTATCCAGGTACAAAGAAAAATCTTATCGAAAGTGAAATGCTGGCCGACAGTATTCGTATCGATGGTATGACGGTAAGTTTTACTCTGATTTTTCCTCGTGATACAGATCCTTTCCTCAAATCTACGGTGAAGGCTGCCGAGGCTGCTATCCATTATCATATTTCTCCTGATGTTCAGGTGACAATAAATCTGGAGTATAAATCAGCCAAGCGTCCGGAACCGGGCAAGATGCTGCCTCAGGTAAAGAATGTTATTGCTGTAAGTTCCGGTAAGGGTGGTGTCGGTAAGAGTACGGTCTCTGCCAATCTCGCAATTGCGCTGGCTAAGTTGGGCTATAAGGTAGGATTATTGGACTGCGATATCTTCGGTCCTTCAATGCCTAAGATGTTTGGTGTTGAGGATGCCCGTCCTTGCGGGGTCGAGAAAGATGGCAGAAATCTTATCGAACCTATTGAAAAGTATGGCGTGAAGATGCTGAGTATTGGTTTCTTCGTAGATCCTGATAAGGCTACACTGTGGCGTGGCGGTATGGCTACGAGTGCCTTGAAGCAGTTGATCGGTGATGCCGATTGGGGCGATTTGGACTATTTCATCCTTGATACCCCTCCTGGCACAAGTGATATACATCTTACCTTATTGCAGACACTCGCTATAACAGGTGCTGTGATTGTAAGTACCCCTCAGAAGGTAGCCCTTGCAGATGCGCGTAAGGGTATAGATATGTATCGTAATGATAAAGTGAATGTTCCTATCTTGGGACTTATCGAAAATATGGCCTATTTTACCCCGGCAGAATTGCCTGAGAACAAGTATTATATCTTTGGTAAGGATGGTTGCAAGAATCTCGCTGCCGAGATGGGATGTCCTTTGTTGGCTCAGATTCCACTCGTACAGAGTATCTGTGAGAGTGGCGATGATGGAGCTCCTGCGGCTACAAAGGTAGATACGGTAACGGGACAGGCGTTCTTGAGCCTTGCACAGGCGGTGGTTACCGTTACCAATCGTCGTAATAAGGAAAAGCCAAAAACAAAAATCGTTCAGATTCACAACAACTGATTTGTGAGTCTGAACGACTGTAAAGATAAAATTCGTCAAAGAGGTTATGAGTCTATACGATTCATAGCCTCTTTTGCTTTTGCCCTTACGTTCATGATCTTCTCGTTTGCATGCTTTCGGGTGTGATTGATCTGGTAACGATATACAGCGCATGTGATGAAGAAATATAATACGGCCTGAAACCAGAGAATCATGATTTCGTCCTGTATATCTTCGATGCTACCTCCCATGCTACTAATGCTGAGGAATCCGCGTACTCCCCATGTCGAAGGGAATATCATCGCAATGCTCTTCCAATAACCTGGCATATTGCTGAGTGGCCATGATATACCTGTCATGAAGAGGAGTGGTACCGAGGTAAATACAACCAGTAGCATGACATTCTCTCGATATCTCACCAAGCAACTCAAGGCCATCCCGAAGAATATTACCGCTAATAGGAATGGGAGCATGAGTGAGAACAAAGGCCACGGCTGTACAAGTGTCGTGAAATGGAAAAACCTTGGTACGCAGAGGGTAATATAGGCTGACATGACGACATATATCATCAGGTAGCACATCGATTTTCCAAACACGATTCTGAAGATGCCATTGTAATGTTTGCTGATCGGGATGAGCTCCTGATAACGGTTGTTCTCTCGAGCCGTACCTGCTGATAAGCCAATGCCCAGCAACAGAGTCTGTTGTAGGATAAGAATCAATACACCAGGAAGAATGGCATTGCCATAACCGCCTGTAGAATTGAATATTGGTACTTCATCAAAGTCTAGCGGCTTGGTCGTTATCTCTTCGTCACGATTGGTAAAAGCTGTTGTTGACTTTGATATCTGTATCTTTGTATTGATGTGTGAGGCTATAGCTTGTGCTTGTCCATAGATTGCCTTATAGGTAAGCATCAAACTCATATCTGTATATACACTTACCTTGCTTTGCTCTCCACGATACAAGTTGTCTTCAAAATCACTTGGAAAGTATAGAATTCCGTGTACCACCTGTTTGCGTATCAAGTCTTTTGCTTCATCCAGTGAGTTGCAATAGTAAGCAGCCTTGGTTTCTGGACCGGCATCAAACTCTCTGATGAATTCACGACTGGTCTGTGTATGTGATAAGTCTACGATAGCCGTAGGGACATCTCTTACCACCTCGTTGTTGTATATCCACGAGTAGAGGAGTGGATAAGCTAACGGTACCAGAATCAAGAAGATAAGTACACCTTCGTCCTTGATGGTAGAACGTATCTCCTTGCTCCAGATATAGCACATATCCTGTATGCCTTCGGATATCTTATATAATAATCCTTCTTTATTCATTATGGTATATATACATATAGTAACATGGCTTTCTTGATGTTCTTGACCGTGAACAATGGTAGCATGGCAAATATGCACAGAGTCATGATATAGAACCAGCAATCGGTAAGCGGAAATCCGTTTAATATGCCCATCTGATAGATCATGTAATAGTGGCGTAAAGGGAATAGGACGGCTAATCCCTCAATGAACGGATTCATTGCAAATGCTGGGTATGTGGCTCCGCAGACAGAAAAACTGACCACCGACCAGAGTGAACATACACTCATCGACATACGGAGTGACGGCATCAGGCCAAAGATGAAAATTCCAAATCCCTGACAAGACAAAACAGCGAGTAAGCCGATGAGAAGAATTGGTATGATGCCACCGGGATGTGGAAATCCTAGGATGTAATAGATATAGAATTCAAAACCATAGAAGATGGTTAGAAATACAATGGTTTGCGGTAGTATCTTGCCTGCTATTGCCAGCCATGGATTGTTGTCGGCCATTGCCATCCATTCTCGAGAACGCTTGAATTTGAGTTCTGTTCCGATGGAGTATGGTGTGATCAGGAATATAAAGAGCATGAGCAAACCCGGTATCATCGTGGTGCTGAGATATACATTATAGTTGCTCCATGGGTTTCCTGTCTGATGTAGGTCTATGGCTATCGGTTGTAGGAAGTCGCTGATTTCTTGGTTTGTCTTTCCGATGGCTAATAACTTTTTGATGCCTACCGCGGCTGAACCTAATGTCGATATGGTCTTCAGATCCTTGTAGAGGTTTCCACCGGCAACAAGAGTTACATTGCTATAATAGAAAGAAATCTTTGGTTGGTCACCCGACATCAATTTCGACGTCGTTCCCTCTGGAATGTATAGGAAAGCATAGATGTCGCCTTTCTGTATAGCATTTCGTGCCTCGTTAACGTTTTGGTAATGACTGACAACCTTTGTGGTTTGGAAAGCATCCAACTTTCGGATCATGGCACGGGTAGTCGTTGTGTTGTCGGCATCAACTACACCACATGGCAAATCCGTTGGGACGCCGGCGCTCATCAGCGAGGTGAAGAAGAATATGATAACAATAGGGAATATCACCATGCAGAATCCATAGATTGGGTTCTTCCACATGATGCCACATTCGCGTAATGCTATATGATAGATTCGCTTTAGCATTTTGGAATTTCTGGATAACCTATTTTATAATAAGGGACATACCAGGGCGGAGACCTTCAAACTTCTTGATAGGGCGGGCCTTGACTTCGAAGGTCTTCAAATCATACTGCCCTGTGGTCTTTGTGGCTTTCCATACAGCATAGCTTCCTTCGTCCTTGATATTATATACTTTCATGTCCATCTCTTTGTTGAAGGCAGGAACCAATACTCTGAAGGTGTCACCAACCTTCATTCCTTTCAGCTTGTCTTCTCTGATATTGAAGGTTCCCCACATATCGTTCATCATGGAAATGCTCATGATAGGAGAACCAAGTCCTACAAGCTCGCCAACTTTCGGATAAATGGTGCTGACTTCTCCCTCTACTTGAGCAATCTGTACGGTCTCCTTGAGCAGAGAACTTACTACGCCTACAGCACTGGCAGCAGCCTTGGCATTCTTCGCAGCAATGCGTTTCTCTTCTTCTCGGGCACCGCTCTTGGCCAATTTATATTGACTTTGAGCTACCTTTACCTGAGCTTCGGCTGCCTTGTATGCAGCAAATGCTTCATCGCGTTTCTGCCCACTTACGACACCTTCGTCATAAAGGTGCTGCATTCGGGTATATGTCTTCTTGGCAACGTCATATCCCGACTGAGCCGTCATCACTACTTGGTAAGCACTCTGAATAGTCTCTTTGCGAGCACCGGCATCGGTAAGGTCTTGGAAAGCCTCTGTTGCTTCACTGGTAGCCTCGGCTACTTTCTTCTGTGCGTCGATTTCTGGTATCTGAAGGATTGCGAGCGTATCGCCTACATGAACGTAGTCTCCTTCCTTGACACGCAACTCTACCACTCGACCGGGTAACTTGCATGCTACTCTGTATTCACTTACTTCTACTTCGCCTTGGATGGTTTCGTCGTCTTTCCCATATACGGCAAATCCTATCAATCCCACGATTACTACGACCAGTGCAAATCCAATCACGGCCAAAAGTATATTGTTATGTTGTGTTTTAGCTGACATAAAGCTAATATTTTTTTGTTAGTATAATGTTCCCAATGCTTTCTGTAAACCAACCTGTGAAAGTTTCACGTCGATTTGTGCGTCAATTTTCTGACTCTGTGCTTGTTGCCATGCTGTCTGGGCGGCCATGACTTCTGTAACACCCATCACGCCTTCCTTGAATCCGAGATTCGCACAACGTAGATTCTCTTCGGCGCTTTTCGTGTTCTTTTCTGCCATCCTCAAACGTTTCTTGGCTTCCGACAGTTTGAAATGACTCTGATTTACCTGTAAATGTATCTTCTCTTGCAGATCATTCAACTCCATGCGGGCAATGGCCGTTGCAGCCTTGCCTGCGCGTACCTTGTAGGCTCCTTCCATCCAATTCCATACGGGTACTTGAACGGTGACACCAACATTCCATGTGCCATCGAATTTTCTTTGGAATCCGTTGAATACATTCGGATTGGAAACTAGATAGCCTCCGGTAAGTGCTATATGTGGTAAATATGCTGCTCTTACGATCTTGGTATTCTGTTCGCTTACATCTACAGCGTTCTGGAGCATTCTTATCTCCGGACGTGTCGTGTAGGCTGAATCTGTGTTTGACGTGACATTTGATGTCTTGATGTCTAAATGTTCGATGTCTTCATCGGCTAATGTAATCTTGCTGTCCATAGGAAGGCCTGTCAGTTGGCAGAGTAACATCTTTGATAGGGTTAGTCCGTCATCAACTTGGGTGCATTGCATCTCGGCCTCATTGACTTTCACATCAACTTTCAGGCCTTGTGCCTTGGTGGCTACACCTTCCTTGATCATCTTATGTACATCCTTGTCGAGCTTCTTGATGAGATTACGGTAGCTGTAAGCCAACTTCTGTTTCTGTTTGAGCGAAACAACCATCCAGTAAGCCTGATCGATGCTATAAAGGGTAGACTGCTGTTTGAAATCAAGATCGTTCAACGCGATGTTTTCTCCGATTTCGGCAATACGGTTCATTGCCGCTATGGCCCCTCCCATGAAAATAGGTTGTCTCACCAAGATAGCTCCGGCCCATATATTTCGTGTGTCTGTATGTAAGGCATCTACAATTTTCTTACCGGTTTGATTGCCATACTGTGCGATACTATTGCCTACGGTATTACCCAGTTCGTTGCCAATCTGAGTGCCTATCTGTGTGCCGATTCCACTTACTTGTTGTCCAATCTTTTGTGCGGTAGTAGGATCTATGACACCTTGTTGTACTAGGCTCGTAAGATATGAAGAAATGCCACTAGATAACTTGGATTGCAAATCAGCACCAAGCGATCCGAAAGCCTGTGCGCCTGCGCCGGCCATGCTTGTACCTAGATTGCTGATCTCATCTTGTTGGGCCCCGCTGAGTAATGATATCTGTCGGCTGAAATATTGATATCCGCCAATAGCATCTATCTTTGGCAGATATTTTGTTCGCGCAGCCTTGCGGATATTGGTCGCTACTTCCTGTTTCAACCTTGAAGCATTGAGCTGTTTGTTGTTGCGCAATGCAAGAACACGACAACTGTCCAGAGTTAATACACCCTGGGCAGATGCTGGAACAACAGCACATAGTAGCAAAGCAAATGTAAATATTCTATTCATTATTCAAAATTAAGCTAATGCAAAAATACACCTTTTCTTATTAAATTGCAAAGAAAAAGCTTCTGTAAACCTTTAATAAATTAAATTTTAGCATTTTTATGGAAAAATAGAACAACATTTCAGTTAATTTTTTATATTTGCCTCAAAGTATTAAACATATATTATTATTTTTTATGAAAAGATGCGGCTTTTTCTTTCGGGTCTGTGATCTCTATGTGGATGGTTTTAAACATCTTACGTGGGGAAGGACTCTTTGGGTCGTCATCATTATTAAATTAATTATCATCTTTTTCGTTCTCAAATTATTTTTCTTTCCTGACTTCATCGGAGAGCATGCTCAGAAAGGTCACGAAGATGAATTTGTTAGTAGTAAAATATTAAAAGAATAATTCCTATGATAAATGTATTGGAAATAACTTCGACTACTGTCGATTGGTCGAGAGCTCAGTTTGCTCTTACGGCGATTTATCATTGGCTCTTTGTTCCGCTCACCTTGGGACTGGCTCTGATAATGGGCATCGCCGAAACTTGCTATTATCGCACAAAGAAAAGATTCTGGCGTGATGTCTCTCGATTCTGGCAGAAACTCTTTGGCGTTAACTTCGCCATGGGGGTGGCTACTGGTATCATACTGGAATTTGAGTTTGGTACGAATTGGAGTAATTATTCGTGGTTCGTGGGTGATGTGTTTGGCGCACCTTTGGCCATAGAAGGTATTGTCGCATTCTTTATGGAATCTACTTTTGTGGCTGTTATGTTCTTTGGTTGGAAGAAAGTTTCGCCTAGTTTTCATCTTGCTTCTACTTGGCTTACGGGTATTGGCGCCACAATCTCTGCATGGTGGATACTTGTAGCCAATTCGTGGATGCAATATCCTATCGGTCAGACTTTTAATCCTGATACGATGCGCTTCGAGATGAACTCTTTCTGGAATGTTGCCCTGTCGCCTTTTGCTGTGGATAAGTTCTTCCATACGGTTACTTCTACTTGGATTATTGGTTCGGTATTCTGTATCGCGGTATGTTGCTGGTATTTATGGCATAAGCGCGAGGTGAAGTTGGCTGTCGAGAGTATCAAGATAGCATCGTGGGTTGGTATTGCTGCTTCGTTGCTTGTGCTGATGACGGGTGATCATTCTGCCTATATGGTGGCTCGCACACAACCGATGAAGTTGGCTGCGATGGAAGCTCTCTATCATGGAGGTGTTGACCAAGGACTAACGGGGGTGGCTTGGGTGAACCCTTTTGTTCAGGCTGATTATGCCAACAAAGAGGAACCGCCAATGAGGATTGCCGTCCCTCATATGCTTTCGTTCTTGGCTACTCATGATATGCATGGATATGTTCCGGGGGTGAATGATATTATCAATGGATATGTTATGCCGGATGGTACTTGCGAGCCTTCGCTCAAACAGAAAATCGAGATGGGTAAGAAGGCTATCGTGGCTGTCTCTCGTTATCGCAAAGGGGATACAAGTAAGGTTAATCGACAGGTTATCGCTGAAAATATCAGGTATTTCGGTTATGGGTATGTGAAGTCGGCTGATCAGATTGTGCCGTTTATCCCGGTCAATTTCTGGTGTTTCCGCATCATGGTGGGAGTAGGGTGCTTACTCATCTTGTTCTTTGCAGTTTCGCTCTTCCTCGTCTATCGTAAGGATTTATCTGCAATTCGCTTCCGTTGGTATTATGCTTTGGCTTTGTTCTTACTTCCTCTTTCTTATCTGGCCAGTGAGTGCGGATGGATGGTAGCGGAGTTTGGTCGACAGCCGTGGACGATACAGGATATGCTTCCTACATGGGTTGCCGTGAGTGATATTCGTGCCGGTTCGGTGGCTCTGACATTCTTTATCTTCTTGGTCCTCTTTACTACGATGCTGGCTGTCGCTATCAGCATCATGCTAAAGGAAATCAAGCGAGGACCGGAACATTCTATCGTAGAGTCGAACAATCAAAATTCTGAATCATGAGTTACACATTTCTTCAACAATATTGGTGGTTCCTGATTAGTCTGTTAGGAGCCTTGCTGGTCTTCCTTTTGTTTGTTCAGGGAGCCAATAGTTTGATATTTGTCTTAGGAAAAACACCCGAAGAACGTCGATTGCTGATCAATTCGACTGGGCGTAAATGGGAATTTACTTTTACCACTCTTGTTACCTTTGGTGGAGCTTTCTTTGCAAGTTTTCCTTTGTTTTATAGTACCAGTTTTGGTGGGGCTTATTGGTTGTGGATGCTCATCCTTTTCTCGTTTGTGGTACAAGCTGTAAGTTATGAATTCCAAAACAAACTGGGGAATTTTCTTGGAGTAAAAACCTTTCAGGTGTGTCTTGTTGTGAATGGTATCGTCGGACCGTTGCTTTTGGGTGGGGCTGTGGCGACATTTTTTAATGGCAGCAATTTCGTGGTCGATAAAATGAATATCGTGGACAGTTTTCAACCTGTGATTAGCCATTGGACAAATGCTAGTTGTGGTCTTGATGCTTTGCTTGATCCTTGGAATGTCGTGCTTGGTGTGGCTATTGTGGCGCTTTCGATGATTCTCGGTATACTTTATTTGATAAATAATATCGACGACGAGGTTCTGTATAGTCGTTGCCGCCGGAATCTAGGATATGTCTCTGGTATTTTCCTTGTGCTCTTTCTCATCTTTCTTATTCATATTCTTCTCAAAGATGGTTATGCTTATGACCCTATTTCGGGGGTGATCATGCTCGAACCGATGAAATATCTCTATAATTTTATCGAGATGTGGCCTTTACTTATAATATTTCTGGTTGGTGTCGCGTTATTATTATATGGTATCATCCGCACAATCATGCAGAGTGGTTTTGAGCGTGGTATCTGGTTTGTCGGCATAGGCGTAGTGATGGTCGTACTCGTGCTTTTCCTCATTGTCGGATGGAACAATACGGCTTATTATCCGTCTAATGCAGATTTACAGAGCAGTTTGACGATTGTCAATAGTTCGTCGAGCGAGTTCACACTTCGTACGATGTTTGTGGTATCATTGTTGGTGCCGTTCGTCCTAGCTTATATCGTGTATGCTTGGCGTTCTATCGATAAAAAGAAAATCGACCGTAGCGAGATATCGCGGGGCGATGTTTATTAGTATGTTTTATAAAATGAAAATGATGAGAAAGACATTCTTTCTGTTACTCTTTACGATGGTCCTTTCGCCTGTCATGGCAAATGACCTTCTACCTGTAAAACCGTATCGTAAAGCTCCTGCTAAGAAAACGGTTGAGAAATCTGTTGCTCCTGATACGGTACAGCACGAAATCTTGTTGCAAACTTCAATGGGCGATATTCGCTTTATCCTCTATAAGGATACGCCGAAGCATCGCGACAATATGCTTAGACTGGTGCGCAATCATGAACTTGATGGCATGCTTTGGCATCGTGTCATCGCTAACTTTATGATTCAGACGGGCGATCCGTATAGTAAAGTGGCTAAGGCTGGTGAAGTGCTTGGAGGCCATCAGGTTGGAGGAAAGTTTATTCCTGCAGAAATCTTGTTCCCTAAATATTATCATAAGCGTGGGGCTGTTGCTGCTGCTCGCGAATCGGATGATACGAATCCTACGCGCCAGTCTTCGGTCTCTCAATTTTATATTGTCTGGGGCAAGCGTTATACTGATTATCAGATGGATGCTTACCAAAAGGATCTCGATAGCATCTCGAACGATTCTCTAAAGTATACTCCTGAAATTCGTAAGGCGTATTTTGAAAAGGGTGGTGTGCCTTATCTCGATGGGGCGTATACGGTATTTGGTGAGGTCGTTGATGGATTGGAGGTCGTTGACAGAATTCAAAACGTGGCAACGGATCAATGGGCTCGTCCAAAAGAGGATGTGAGGATTATCAAGGCTACTGTAGTAAGGTAGGTCTTGAATTTTTTTGGTGCCTCGCACGCATAAATAATAAAAGGTATAAAATTCGAAAGTCTATTTATTTGTCAAATATTACGAAAACTTTGCAAAAATCTCGAATTTTTCTCGTGAAAGTTTTGGCAGTTTGGCAATAAAGTTATACCTTTGCACTCGCTTTCAGGAACAAGGCAACAACCTAACAATTGAAGCTCGAATCCTAAGAGTAAGGCAAGAGTCTTACAAGGCTTTTCGCCGCATAAAGAAAGAGTTCTTTGAAAAGATTTACATAAACAGAGAAGTAGTACAAGAAGCGAGTTTACATAATTAAAAATGTAAAACTTGGGTAATAAAACGAACCGTTCAATTAATTGAAGGTGCTTTTAGACTTGGTAACTATAAAGGATAATCGTTCTGAACAGACAATTAGAC
>CACYKX010000030.1 GCA_902775075.1 uncultured Prevotellaceae bacterium
TACGCTCACCTCATCAAAATCTTAAATTATTACCGTCTCACTCTAGGACAACCGCGTCAGGAAGAACTACTTGAATACGTGTTCAGTGAGATTAAGGATACTAAGAAATTGAAAGAGTTATTTATCAACCTTTCACCCTTTAGCAAAAAAGGTTCGGAGTAATGATATAAAAAGATAAACGTATGAAGATACCCACATTATTCAAAGAATATATCTGGTTGATTGAGACCATTCATGAAGCTGGAAAGATTACGTTTGCAGAGATTAACGAGAAGTGGCGTAAGAGGGAAGAGAGTGGGGGCGTGGAGTTTGCACGAACGACTTTTAACCGCCATCGCGACGCTATCCTGGATATGTTTGGCGTAGTAATAGACTGTGACCGCAAAGACGGCTACCGCTATTTTATTTATAATAAGGAAGTGCTCAATAGCGACAGTGTGGCAAACTGGCTATTCTCCACGCTTAGTGTTGGAAATATGTTGGATGAGAATGTGGGCGTGCAAGACCGCATCCTCATCGAGAGTGTTCCATCGGGCAACGCCTATCTGAAGCGAATCATCAAAGCGATGCGAGATAGTCGGCGCATCATGATTACCTATCGCAGGTATGGTGCTGCTGCAGCTAACTCTTTCTCCGTGGCACCTTATTGTGTGAAGTTGTTTAAACGTCGCTGGTATGTGCTGGTTAGGATGGACAGGCCTTCATATAATCAAGAGGAAGGAAAAAGCTACTCAATGGCAGTTTTCTCGCTTGACCGTATAGAAAGCGTAGAGTTGCAGCAGGAGAAATTCGTGATGGATCCCGATTTTGATGCGAATGAATTCTTTGGCGAATGCTTTGGTATCGTGGTGGGTGATGGCACTTTGCCGGAGCGGATAGTTCTGAGGGCATACGGCATGGAACCTCACTATATGCGTGACTTACCGCTACATCACTCACAACGGGAAATCAATTCTACTGAGGAATATACGGACTTTGAACTCTATATGCGACCCACATCAGACTTCAAAGGGCACTTGATGTCAAGAGGCGAATGGTTGCAGGTCATCTCTCCGAAATGGCTGGCCGAAGATATGCAGAACTGGCTGCAGGCGGCTATGAATAGGTATAAAAACGAAAATAATGAAGAATAATTGAAATTTTCTTCAAGTTGTACCACGATATGGTGCAACACGCTCCTAACTTTGCATCGTAAACTTAAAAAGTCTAACTTTAAAACAGCAGAGTTATGGAAGCAAAGAAGAAGTTTTTCATGGATTGCCACTTGGCTGGTCGAAAGTATCACGATGCAGACGAAGTCTGGGATAAGCTGAAGGTTGGCACAGTGCTGCAGCTGCAGCGCGATTTGGAGAATCGTCACGATATGGATGCTGTGGCGGTGATGTATCACAACGAGGAAGACAACGATGACTATTGCATCGGTTATATCCCTCGTGAAGACAACGAGACAATAGCCTCGATCCTGGAGATGGGATGGAAAGATATTTTTGAGTGTCGCATCAGCAAGATTAACCCGGATGCACACCCAGAGAATCAGATTCATCTGACAATCAAAATAGTCAGAAACGAAAAATAAAGACTAATAGTCTGGCACTAAATTTGCTATAATAAAAATGTTAACCCACAATAAGGAAATAAAGAATGTATACATTATTTGTAATTCTCATTGTATTAACAGCATTGCTCATGGTGGGCATTGTGCTTATTCAAGAATCTAAGAGCGGTCGTCTGGCTGCTCAGGTTGCAGAAATCGAGAGCTATGCTGGTGTTCAAAAGACTACAGACTTTGTGGAACGTGCCACATGGGTTCTTGCAGGTATTATGGTTGTGATGTGCGTAGTTTGTTCTTATGTTATCTGATTATCTCATATGACTTCTGAGCCGGATTACAATAAGCTTCGTGAAATGATTGTCCACTGACAGACGAAGAGTTTCTGTACTTTATCGATATGCAAAGGCGCTTTGGTGTACACGAACACTGGGGAAAGTATTATCATTCATACCTGTATATCGATGATTACAAGTATTGGACGATGGGAGCACCATACGAGGAGACAATCATAATAAACAGAGCAAAAGTAAAAGAGGTGTAATATATGTTAGGAGCAATAATAGGTGATATTGTTGGTAGTCGCTGGGAGTTTAACCCAACCAATGACTACAACTTTGAATGGTTGTCTGATGAGAACGGCTTTACGGATGATACTATCTGTACCGTAGCCGTTGCAGATGCATTGCTGCATGACAGAGAATTTGGCGAGAGTATTCATGACTGGTGCAACCGTTATCCGCATCCGATGGGAGGCTATGGTGGACGTTTCGCTGGGTGGGTACATAGTGATAATCCACAGCCATACAACAGCTTTGGTAATGGGGCAGCCATGCGAGTGAGTCCAGTTGCCTATTGGTTCAAGAACATAGACGAGGTGCTAGATGCTGCAGCAGGTACCGCACTTCCGTCACATAACCACGACGAAGGTATCAAAGGTGCACAGACTGTCGCACTTGCTATCTTTAAAGCTTTGCTTTATGGCCAAGATGCTCCTGAACATATTGATGAGATATTGGTTGATTGTGAGGAGTTTTCTGGGTATGACATCAACATCCGTAAGGAAGATGTCATCAACCGCTTCGACGAAACATGTCAGGGCACTGTTCCTGTAGCTCTTTGGATTATTGGTGAAAGCACTTCATTTGAGGATGCTATACGAAAGGCTGTCAGCCTTGGTGCAGACGCTGATACACTTGGCGCCATCGTTGGCAGCATTGCAGAAGCCATCTGGGGAATTCCTGATGATTTAAAGCAAGGCATATTGGAGTATCTGCCGGAAGAAATGAGAGCGATTGTTGAAAAATTCTATAACCATATAAACAAATAATGATGGAATATAAATACAAGTACCCACGCCCAGCTGTAACGGCTGACTGCGTGGTGATAACAAGAGAAAAGAAAAAAAAGATACTTCTTATTGAACGTGGACAAGAGCCCTATAAAGGCCGCTGGGCATTCCCCGGCGGATTTATGAACATGGATGAGACTATAGAACAGTGCGCCATCCGTGAACTTGAAGAAGAAACAGGAATAAAGGTCGGATTGTCTGACTTGGAAATGATAGGCGTTTACTCTAAAGTTGATCGCGACCCCAGAGGAAGAACAATAACAGTCGCATATTTAATTGAACTCGATGCTCCTTTGGAAGTCAAAGGACAGGATGACGCTGCAAAAGCGGAGTGGTTTGATTTGACAGGGGCTCCTGTAGGTGCCTTTGACCATGAAGAGATATACCACGATGTGTTTAAAGTTTTAGACCGTAAATTGAGAGCAAGGCTGAAAGATTTGGTTTATAAGGATGATATTGAAAATTTGAAACAACGTCTAAAACAATATGAAGAAACCAGTGAAGCGGGGAAAAATTGTTGATATATTTTTAGACTGACGTTTTAAGATTTACGGAGTCAGATGACATGAAAAGAATACTATTGATATTTGGAATGGTGCTGCTGACTATGACAGGAATAAGAGCACAGCAGCGAGTGAAGATTCACACGACGATGGGCGACATCGTGGTGAAGCTGTACGACGAGACACCGATTCACCGCGACAACTTCCTGAAACTGGTGCGCGAGGGCTACTACGACGGAACGCTGATGCACAGGGTAATCCGAGGATTTATGATTCAGGGCGGTGACCCGAACTCAAAGGGTGCCACAGCCGACAAGATGCTGGGCGGCGGCAGTCCTGACTATACGCTGGAGGCGGAGATTCGCGAGGGGCTGTATCATAAACGTGGCGCCCTGGCTGCAGCGCGCAAGGATGACAGCATCAATCCCGAGCGCCGTAGCAGCGGGTCGCAGTTCTACATTGTGTGGGGCAGGACGTTCAGCCCGAGGCAGATGGAGTATCTGGTGGAGCGGATGCAGGCCGAGAACCCTGAGACGGGAGGAATGACGCCTGAGCAGCGCGAGGTGTATGCTACCTATGGCGGCACACCGCATCTGGACGGCAAATATACGGTGTTCGGCGAAGTTGTAGAGGGTCTGGACGTCGTGGAGAAAATTCAGAACGTTCCGACAAACAGTGCTGACCGTCCGCTGGAAGACATCGTTGTCAGCATGGAAGTAATGTAACCTTCTAATGTAGATAAAGTATCTTTGCAGCGTAAAAGACAAAATAACATGATAGTAACCGGTCAAACTACAGCAAATCAGAAGGCTAAGGCCACTTCTACACGTGAACGTGTGATGGCTAGCACCGTCTCTGTTGATGAGTATTTCGACGAGCTCATTTCTCAGGTTCATCATGACTATGCAGAATTATGAAGTAAGAATCAGTCGTGGTGCAAATGCTGACACGCAAGTTTCTTAAGGCTATGATGACCGAAGAAGGGGCTGTTCGCTATGCCAATGATATGCGAACAGAGATTAAGATGCTTGCTGTTTATGCTGACCTTTACGGAAAATCTACGTCACAGACCTTAAGGCAAATCCATCCAGACGCTCGTCGGATGATGTCTCATAACCGGCGCTGGATTTATGTCTATCATATAGAAAGCAAGTTTGTTATTGTTGACCGCATTCTTCCTGCGAAGATGAATAAAGGCTAATGTCACACCGTGCCTGTCACTCTGTGTGATTACGACGTGGTGAACATCATCCGTGAACACCCCGACGAGTTCCCCGCCTGGCACAGCTCTCCAGTCGCAGAGTTATACACGCCTCCCGTCTTCGAAAACAAAAAAAGTCCGGAGGGTACTGGTTCTAAAGCCAGTTTCACAGTGCTTCATCAATGTGTCAAGATGTTCACCAATACTTTTGCCACAAATCGGCCTTTACGGGCGAAAAAGCTTGAATATTCATATAAATTAACGCTTTTCAATAAAATTCTATTCATTTTTTTTGTATCTTTGTGGCAAAAATAAACACATATGGAAAAGTCAAATAATCTCGTAAATCAAAGTCACAAAATTAATATTGAAATACGATCAGGAGATCATTATTCATATTATGTTGATGCAAATGGTTTGCTAAAAGGAGAATGGGGCGGATTCAAAGAGCTATATGACTATGGCCCTAATGGCGAATCCATGTTTGAAATCTATTATAGCCATTTCGGCCACTATATTCCCATAAACGAGTATGGATTCTTTTACAATAAGTTTTCCTGTGAGAAATATGATGGTATACTAAGATTACCTCATGTTAATCTCTATATATGTGAGAAGAATGGTCGATATGGTCTTATACGAGAAGATGAAACAGTAATTTTACATACAGTTTACAAAGAAATAAAGCCTTATGTTTGGGGTGTCTATCCTGGCTATGAAAGACGCCAGCTCTATATGCTTGGAGAAAAGTTCTATAGTTTATGGAATGACGAGTACAAAGAATCACTATTCTTTATCGTAAGAACTGAAACAGGTAAATTTCTTTTTAATCTTTCTAAGAATAAAGAATCATCCGTTTACGAAGATATAACTTTTTCAGATTGGGAAGAACATCCACAAATTATTTTCAAGGTAGATAGCAAATATGGCGCTTTAGACATAGAAGGTAATGTCATACTACAACCTAACTATGAATTTCCTAAATATCGTCGAACTCTATTTTACACATATCATGATAAATCTTTCAATGTATGGGTAAAAAATGGCTTGCTATATGGAGAGGTACCTTCATCACAATATGAGATATGTTTTTTAGTAGGAGGCAGTATTTATGATGATGGAATCTTTTATATCAGCAAAAGAAATGATAAATATGGGCTGATATCAAAAAAACAGAAAATAGTGTCAGAACCGGTACTAGACGAAATATTGTTATATGAGCCTAAAGTATTTTTTACATCGGGATGTTTATATAAAAGATTATACAAAGATGTTCTCGGATGGACAGACGTATCTTTTGTTATAGCAAGAATTAAAGACAAGTATAAGTTGTTTAATGTAGAAAAGGGTAATTTGATTCTAGACAATTGCGACAGTATAAGCTATGTATATAGTAAAGATGGCAAATCGGATATAATAGGATTTTCTCAAGGTGATATTAAAGGTTTCGTCCTATGGAATGAAAGTATAGTTAGCACCGCTAATTATGAGGATGTATATTTTGCACTAGGTTTCATTCATGTTAAAAAGGAAGGAAAGTTTGGAGTGCTAAAACTATCTGGAGAGGAATTGTTCCCGTGTATATATGATAACATACTTACATCTATTAGAGGAATATTTACATTAATAAAGGACGGTAAACAAGAGATTGTTAACACAATTTCAAAAAAAAGTTCAAATTCCTATAGTACATACGAAAGACAAACCTATGGAAAATATGCAGGTTCTTATGCGCAGGATGAGATGGGTTGGAGCGATGACGATATAGATACAGTACTTGATGGAGACCCAAGTGCTTATTGGAACATAGATTGATTTGTATGCTATGACTAAGTTTTACTACCCCTTTGGACAAAATGTCCAGCCGTTGAGACAGCAAGACAGAACACCCAAAAAGGTTTTTGTTCTTGGTGTCTATGCTAGTGCAGTACATGCCCGTTGGAAGAAAGACGGCAAAGTGTTTTGCCAAGCATTGGCAGTAGCCAGTGAACCACGCATCTTCTGGGATGGCAACATCGAAGAAGCAAAAGAAATCATCAGTTCGATTTCCATTCCGAAAGAAGTTGGCACATTGGAACCTGCAGGCAGTCATCTCAATGGGCCATCTGCTAAAGTCCTTGATGAGCATATACTTGGCGCTTTGGGCTTCAGCAGAAAGGATGCTTGGTTATGCGACTTGCTACCTGAAACAAGGCTTAATTCTGGTCAAATGAAGGTAATCAATGAACGTTACAATCCGCTGATTGAACAATACGGTCTGAACAAGGTGACTATCCCTGAGCGCCCATCTGCATTTTGTGACGCTCAACGCTGCAAAGAGATTCTTGTTGAGTTGAAAGAATCACAGGCAGAGCTGCTGGTACTTCTCGGTGACATTCCCATCGCTCAGTTCCTGAACGAGGTGGCTGACGTTCCATATACATCCCTGCAGGAATATGTTGACCTATATGGCTATGGAACAGCTACCGATGTCACCATCGACAATCGGAAAATAAAGGTTCTTCCGTTAGCACACCCTCGCCAGATTGGTGCTTTGGGTGCTCACAGTGAAAAATGGAACCGACTTCATCAAGAATGGGAAAGCAATATTAATAAATAAATTTATAATGAAGATAATTGCTTATAACATTAGTCTTTCAAACCAGAAGAAAATAGACCGCATTCTAGCATGTGATGCAGATGTCTATATTCTTCCTGAGATAGCATGTACTTCAAACGTTTCTCTGCCTGAAGGGTATCTGATGGAATGGACAGGTGACCTTCCATATAAAGGATTAGGGGTCATTTGGAAATCTTCCTTGAAGGTGGAGGTCCCCAAATGGTTCAACCCTAAACTCAATTATTTTCTGCCACTAATAATTGATGGTATTCTTATTATTGCTGCGTGGCCAACGACCACAGTGCAAAACTCCCCGATGAAATATCCTGAGATTGCCATGAAAGCACTCCAGGAATATGCACCATACATCAAACAGCTCCCAACAATCATCTCTGGTGATATGAACTGCTATAAGGGTCAATCTGGAGAAACCAAGCAGTTCAGCATACAAGCAATATGTGATTTTCTTGGGGAAATGAACTTGGTCAGTGTCTATCATGATATGACTGGCGAAGCTCTCGGTAACGAGAGTTGTGCCACATACTGTCATCAATTCAAGAAAAACCAACCGTTCTTTATTGACTATACATTCTCCCGCATTCCTATAAAGTCATTCAAAATAGGAGAATGGGATAGTGCTATAAGCGACCACGTTCCTCAATTTATAGAAATATAGCACATGGATAATCTGCAAGAGATATTAGCTTGAAAATGAAAATAGCAACCTGTGGGTTGACATTTTTCGAGAATTTTTAATTGGGCACTCAAAAAGTCCGTATTTTGTGATTCGTTTTCTCCAAAATGTGGTTACCTTTGCAAGAGAAATCTCAAAAATGATAAGAATATGAACGAAGAACTTGAAAAACGTCTGATGGACATCAGAATAGTTACAGAGAAAATCAGCAAACTGAAGCAGCACCTTGCTAAAGAACAAAAAGAAACGTTGGAAGCCATTATAGCATGTGATGCCTTTAACAAAGCGCGGCAGAATGCCATTGATAATATTGGCGTTTCAAATGCAGCAGTACTTCAGGAAGTCAGCTTCATGAAAGATGCCGTTAGCATCTATGGAAAGGACGTGCTCCCTGAATCGTCACAGGCTGATAAGGCCTATGCCGCCGTGGTACTGAGTGAATACAAGTATTTCGACTATTGGCTTGCCAACCCACAGCTGAAAGAGGTAAAATTATCAGAAGAAACCGTCTCAACCTTGAAAACTCATGTATGCGACTTGGATTTACCTGTACGTATCATCAATGTGTTAAAAGTTGTAGATGCTTACTATGTCTTCGAGATACTGCAGACGAATCCTAGTGAAATCAAGAAATGCAGAAACTTTGGCGCTAATTCCATGAAACTGCTGAACGAGTTCCTAGAATCACACGGGCTGCATTTCGGAATCTATATCAGATTCGATGAACAGGCTAAGGAGTACCGCACACTGGTATAGCCAGGAAATAGGGCGCTAAATAAAAGAACCTTCCGGAAATAGAATAATCCTGTCTTTTCCCTATAGCAACTGCTTTCGTACCTTTGGGGCATGAAAGCAGTTTTTAATATCTCATTGCCCACAAGCTGGGACGAACTTACCGACAAGCAGCTACTCATGGTCTATGGACTATTCGCACGCGACTTGTCGTCAGCAGAGGTGAAAACACTCTGCCTCATGAAGTGGAATCACCTGAAGTTGCTGGCAACACTGCCTGACAAACGTTCCATCATGAAGATAGAAGGAGAACAGGAAGTGGTTCTCACCGTCAGACAGATTCTGCAGGCAACAACGGTGCTGGACTTCCTCGACAGCTTTCCTCCTATGCCAGTACGTATCGCACGAATCGGCAAGCACCATGCTTTGCCGGCGGACTTTGAAAAGGTCCCATTTGAGCAATACTTGTATGTAGATAACCTGTTCCAGGGGTATCTGCATACTCAGCAGGAGGAACTGTTGCTGCAGATGGCACAAGTGCTATATGGCAGCGACAGTGTGAAGCCGTCGAAGGCACATCTGGTGGTCGTGTTCTATTGGATGGCTGCGCTCAAACAGTATTTCGCACAGCAATTCCCGAACTTCTATAAACCGGCGCCAGCCATCGACAACATGGAAGCCCGCCAGCGGTGCATGGACATGATGCGGGAACTGTTCCGGCAGTTTATGTCCGTCCTGATACTGGAACAGACAAAACTGCAGGAACACTGCATATACCTGGATCCGCGCATCTCATTCCAAGAAATAGACCGCTATTTCTTATCGGGGTGTGCCTGTGCCTACTTCCAAATCGCAGTAGATACATACACCGATTTGCAATATATGAAGAAGAATGGTCTGACTAATTCATTATTAATTGTATCAAATAAATTCATCCAGTTTTTGAAAAGAATTAGAAAAATATTGAATTGTTCTTGGAAATATTGAAACTATTATGTATTTTTGCATTGTTCAAACTTTAAAACCAGTAATTTATGATGCACTATCTTATATCTTTATTAGTATCTTTTGGATTTTGGGGAAAAGCTACGCAGGAAACGGAAGAAAAAACAGAAAAATCCAGTTGGTTACGAACATCAATATATTTTATCCTTACAATATTTGTTTGTGCGTTGTTTTACAAAACATACCAAGTCCAACAGTCAAGTTGGTTAATATTTGTTTCACAAGGTAAAGGCGCCTTTAATAAAAAAGGAGAATGCCTCGATACGGTCGCTATCATGGTTAGGAAGTTCATAACTGCTCATGATTCAGCATGGATGAAATCACGAAATGAAGAATATTGTTGGAGTGGGATAAATTTTAAGTATATTTGTAGCAACGATAGTGATGCCATATATAAGACGACAAGTTTCAAAGAGGAATTTTTCCCCCTTAGAATATTAGGTAATTGTTTATCTGTAAATCTTCCAAATTCATCTATGCCAGGATATATGGCTATCGAAAAATTAAAGAATGATATAAATACACCCGGCCCAATGCAATTATTATTGCAAAAAGTAAATGCAGAGCAGAAACTTGAACCTTGGGAAAAATATGTCATACGTAGTTATGAAGATTCTCTTATGAGTAATCTTGCTGCAGCTTATAGAGTTGCTTTCCTTGTAGGAAGACCTGAGTCTCTTATACCATATTCTATTAAAAAAGATACCGTCTTATTCCCATATAACAATTATCCTCTAGTTGAGAGAATAAATAATATTGATGTCGAGACAATACAAAATGGCCAACTGCATTTTTCTTTTCTTAATGGTCAAGAAATGTCTCTTACAGAAAATATAGATTTATTTAAAGAATCTGACCTCTTAAATGGTGATTTGATAGATGTTACCGCATTTGTTCCAAAAGATTATGTAAGATCAATTCCAAAAGGAATGAAATGGCATTCCGATTATTATGCTAATTCTGCTGAATATTCTACAGACTTTTTCTCTGCTTTTGATCTGTCACAATCCACTCAACTAATTCAAATACAATCTGAAGTTCCAGTTGGAATGCTTCAGATAATATTTGACATTCCTATTGAACTCGTTGGATGTTATCCCCAACCAGATAGAATTGGCACAAATGAAATTGGATTTATTGATCCTCAAAAAACTAAAGAGATAAGCCAAAGAGGCGTTAATTTCCATGTAAAATATCCAACAATGGAAAATAAACAGTTAATAAGGTCTCTTCTTCTTACTACATTACTTACAGCAATTGTTTCTTTGTTTTTGGCTAATTTGTATCATTCTTCAAGGAAAACTATCATTTCTATCAAGGAAAAATATAATATAACTATCACAAAAAAATTCCAGTACTTTATAAACACACTGATAATTCTATTATTAGGCGGAATCTCCTATTATTCTTATATTCTCATTTTCAATGATAAAGTTTTAATAAGTGAGTCTGATATATGGTATTATATATCCTCTGTCATAGTAGGTGTTTTTCTTGTTTTGGTTTCTATATTCATTGCATATAAAAAATTGAAATAATTTTCTTTGTTAACATATATTTATGGAACGTATGAATACTCCTCAAGGCGAACGCGAGAAATTCGTCAACGCCTTCAATGACACCATGCTCAAAATCTGGCAGGAGCAGATAACACTGCTGGACGTCATCGATACCGGTCACCTGCTGCATTCCGTGAAAGCCATGCCTGTACGTGCTGATGGTCGATTCATAGATATTGGCCTGTCCCAGTTCTTCACGGAGTACGGACTATGGCAGGACTTCGGTACCGGCAAAGAAATACCCCGTGGACAACGGACGGAGCAGCGAGAACAAAGTAATGAGCTCGCTCATTCTTTGTCGAGTCGTGACGGACGTCGGCTGAAAGCCAACCACGGGGATATTGGTCGTGAGAAGAAACGCAAGGCTAAGAAGTGGTTCAGCAAGAAGTATTATTCCTCAGTCCTCAACCTCCGCGACTTCCTGGCTGACAACATCGGCCAGTCATTCGTCGGCGTCGTAGCTCAAGCCCTCGACGACAACTATAGAAGGTACAATCATTAAAACTTTATTATAAAATATCACTTTCAGACAAGTGACTACCATATTTGTCTGTCACAGGATTTCCATTACTGTCATATAGATACCCTTCTTTGTCCTGCCATGTTCCATCATTGTTCTGGTGAATAGGATTTCCGTTAGATCCAACTATTGTCACATCACCCACCGGTACCACTATAAAATTCATCAGGATCTTTGAAGGACATGTAGATACCTATTGCACATCCTAATGGAAATCCCCAAGGTGCAATTGATACCATCGTTTCATGTGATAATATACCCGCTTGAACAAGTAACCATAATAAAAACAAACAAATAATGTAAATTAGTAGCCCATATAATGCAACGTGAAAAAAATAAAATACTACAAATATAATTCCAACTATTACAACAAGTGCAATAACTAGGCCAATTATACATAAAAGTAGATTATCATTACTCCAAAACGTGTTAACATACCAACGCCAAATTGAACCTATGTCACTAATTATAGTTTGAAAAATAGCATTGTTATCATTAGGAGCTTCTGTTTCCTCCAAATATTTGCACATTACCCATCCTTCAAGGTCTGCATTTCTTATCTTCATCCAACTATCACTTATGTTTTGTTCTTCATCTGAAGCTGTTTTTTCTATAATTTCAACTACGTCGCCATTGTTAAGTTTACCAACTATTGGACTATTCGTATTAGATTCGCACCTAACATTAAGATTTGTTTGTACATCTTTGACTTTCATGTAATTTTGCGCTGACAAACTGAGTGTCATAAAAGCAAAGAATAAAATAGCAATATATTTTTTCATGTTTTATTCGTATTGGTTTGTTCTATTTCATTTTGGTAATGAATAAAGGATTTCAAAATAATGGTGCAGTTGCCAAGGTACACTATGACAACTTACACCACTGAAAAGAATCAAATTACAACAGCAGTGCCACTGGTAGCCACCATCAGCATGGAATTAGTCTCGCCAATGGTCTCGTAGTCGATGTCGATGCCTACGATGGCATTGGCACCCATAGCCTCGGCACGTTGCATCATCTCCTGCATAGAGGTGTCCTTGGCCTCGCGTAGCACCTTCTCGTAACTGCCGGAACGCCCGCCTACGATGTCGCGGATGCCTGCGAAAAAGTCTTTGACGATATTTGCACCGATAATGGTTTCGCCAGTCACCACACCCTTATATTCGCGGATGGTGCGGCCTTCAATTGTTGGGGTTGTTGAAAGTATCATAATCGTTATCTTTTAAAAGTTTCTTGCTCATCCTTCATTTTCTTAGCCAATACTCTTTCCTAAATCAAAAGCTTCCTGCAGTTTCGGATTACCCTCAATCTCACGAGGGTCATTCACGCCTCCGCAGAAAAGTGTACCGGCCAGGCGGCTCTTTGGGTAGCAGTCTATCCAGCCCGTCAAGCCCGTCTCTGCACGCTTCGGAGTCTGCTCCTCATCCTCTGCAGCCGTAGTCAGCAGATAGACATCACGAAACGCATAGTCCTGTTCATACATCGCATTCATGCGGTCTATGAGGGTTTTCATCTGCCCGCTCATCTCATAATAGTAAATAGGTGTTGCCCAGCAGACAACATCAGCCTTCAACACCTTGGACATGATGTCGTTCACATCGTCGTTGATGACACAGCGGCCTAACTTTTGACATCCCAGGCAACCCTTACAGAACTGAATGTTCTTGCCAACGAGAGAAATCTTCTCCACTTCGTTCCCGGCTGCCTTTGCTCCTTCCACAAACTGGTCGACTAGCATGTCGCTGTTTGAACCCCGTCTGAGGCTCGTAGATATCACAATTACCTTTTTCATATTTTATTCTTCTATCTTTTTAGTTACTCTCCACCCACTGTTTCAAATCATCCTTCGAAGCATGATTAAACAGTTTGCCTTCTTTCCAATTGATATTGGGATAAGCGGCTTTCAGGTCTTTGCAGGCTCTTTTGATACTGCTGCCGCCTGAGGTGGCAAAGGGAATAACAGTCTTGCCCTGGAAGTCGTAGGCCTCCATAAAGGTATTGATAATCGTCGGACAGGTGTACCACCAGATGGGGAAACCTACATAGACGACATCATAATCCTTCATGTGCTGAAGTTTTTCGGTGATGGCGGGTCGCGACGACTTGTCCTGCATCTCCACGCTGCTACGGCTCTGCTTGTCGTGCCAGTCGAGGTCTGCATCTGTATAGGGCTGTGCAGGCTTGATCTCATGCAGGTCGGCACCTGTCACCTCTGCCAGTTGCTGGGCAACACCTTTCGTCACACCAGTGGCAGAAAAATAGGCTACTAATACTTTCATTTCCTTGTTCTCCTTTGTCTTGTTTGCTTGTGAGCACGCACTCTGGCTAATCGTCAAGAGCGCAGCCATCATCATAAGAATCTTTTTCATATTTGCTTTCTTCTTTTGTGAATTTGTAAACTGCTAATGTGGGTAAAATGACCAATAGTAATAAGGTAACTTCCACTAACGCATTTGACCCAAAGTAGTCAACTAGCGTCTGGAATTTCAAGACTCCATCCACAAGAAAGACCAAAAAAGCAAACCAGCAAAGAAGGAATATTGCCGAATACTTGATTTTACGTTTCTTCAGTTTCATCATACGATAGTTTAATACCATTTATATCCGTGTTCCTTGCAGTAGTCGATGGCAGGCTGATAGCCTTGGAACGTGGCTTTGTGAATCCACTTTAAGCCTTTCTTCTCATCGACGGGAACGCCGTTGCCTGTCATGTGAAACCAGCCGATGGCAAACTGTGCCTGGGCATCACCGCCGTTGGCTGCCAACTCGTACCAGAAGGCACACTCAGACAGGTCTTTCTCCACGCCATCACCATTCCAAAAGGCAGCACCGCAGTTCTTCTGACTCTGTAAATGTCCTTGGAAGGCTGCCTCACGATACCAGAGGAAAGCCTTGTGGTGATCCATTTCTGTGCCGTTGCCGAGGTAATAGGCATTGGCCACATTGACCTGTGACTGCATATCGCCTTTGTCGGCAGCTTTCATGTACCACTCAAAGGCGAGTTCTGCATTCTGCTCCACGCCCTTGCCGTGATAGTAGCACTCGCCGACATTGAAGCAGCCATAGACATCACCCAGCTCAGCAGCCTTCATGTACCATTCGAAAGCCATCTCCAGATTGACCTTTACGCCAGTGCCACGCTCGTAGCAAACCCCAAGGTTGTTCATCGCCTTGGTGTCGCCCTCGTAAGCTTTCTCACGATAGCCGTCTGCCTTATTTCGCTCCTTTTGCATCGTCTATTTAATTGGATTCTATTATTCCTTCGGTTTCCACGGCGTCAGCCGAGGAATGTAACGAGGAACATTCCTGCTGTATTCCTCATATTCCTGACCGAAACGCTTCCGTAAGCCGGGCTCTTCGGACAACGCAAAATAAAACATGTTGATGATGAGGAATACCACCGTCCAAAGGCCAATGACCCAAGAGGCGAGCATCAATGCTTCTCCTATGAGTATCAGGACAACACCCGTTATCATGGGATTGCGCACATAGGCGTAAGGCCCCGTGATAACCATCTTGCTCGTTGGATCCCATGGCGCAAGGGTGCCATTGCCTAACTTCGAAAAAAGCCTGATAGTAGAAACTGCCAATAGTAAGCCTGCAAAAAAAACGGCAATGCCTAAGAAAGATGTCCATAGTACCATATTGTCTGGCTGCCAGCCTGAGCAATATAGTAATATCAAAGGAATGACAACCGTCACTTGGAAGGGCAGCGCCATGACAGCCTTGAAAGCTCTAAAACTTAGCGAATGGACATTCATAGCTTTAATTCAAAATTATATCATTTCACAAAGTTTATCTTCTCTGATAACCTTTGGTGCTGCTTTGCCAGCCAATACCAAGATTTTCTTGCCGTTGCGGTAGATATGAAGCTGACGGGAACGGACGACCGCCGTCAACTCAGCATCATCCTGCAGGGCCATCCAAAGCGGATGATAGATGCCATCCTCTTCAAACAGCTTCTTCTGCAAGTGCGAGCACATGCTGGTGGTGTCGATAGTTATCATCAATCAAACGGTTCGCTTTAATGTTTTAATGTCATCATCTTCGTAGGGCAGGCCAGCGTACACTTACCACATTTCAGACAGTCTGGATTGAGATAGCCTATTTCCTGGCTGCGACTGTCATAGGGCGTGAGTTGCATCGGACAGACTCGGGCACAATTCTTACACTTCATCTGACAGGCACTCGAAACATGGATGTTTGTAAAAACCTTGGGCAGCGGTGCCTTCTTTGGAGCCACCCAGCGGGAGATAGTACCCATCGGACAGAACGAGCACCATGTGCGTGGCGCATAGATGAAACTCAGCGTAACGCCGACAATGGTAGTCACCACGATAATAGTCCAGAACACACGCCCAATGCCACCCCACATTGCCAATCCGCCCTCGCTCCATGGAACGGTGAATGTGAGCTGGATGCCGAACATGCTGAAGATAAAGAACACCATGAACAGGCGGAAGCCAAACGTACGCACGAATGCCGGTATGGGCTTGTGGGGTGAGTATTTTGACAGCAAACGATCGTACATATTGCCGCGAGGACATACATGTCCGCACCACCAGCGCCCTTTCCAAATGCTAGTCATCACGGGACCAATCATGCAAATGAGTGCGATGAGTCCCACTACAGGATAGAACCATCCGACGATGATATACGCGATGATAATCCAATAGAGGTTTACTCCTGGTGTCGCAAAGTGGCGATGGAAGTTTTTCTGTTGCATAATCCTTTTTGCTATTTTTGTTTTACATCATCTTCAATCAAACAGCTTTTTCCAAATCCACAGCACGGTGACGGCACCAACAACGCAAAATACGAAATGGGTAAGATAGCCCTTACCAAAGAGTTCTATGTTGAGCAGGTGGCTGATGAATGCCCCTGCATAACTGCCGGCAATGCCAACAATGAAGTTCATGCAACAACCTTTGCCTTCACCGCTCATAATGCGGTTGGCAACATAGCCTATTAAAATACCGGTCAGTATCGGCCATGCCGTGAATTCTACAATATGTTCTAACATCTTTCTGAAATTCTACTCCTTAAACTTTCCTTTTGCCCAAAGCTTCCAGTACTTCCAGCAGGCGGAAAAATAGTTTTACGTATTTCATAATAATAGTTTATTGCATCTTTGTCATGTGATAACCCATTCGCTTCAGCTGCATGGCAGCACCGAACAAATAAAGTTGGTGCAGACAGGCTACATAGCCGTTGAAAGCTTCTTTCGTGCCTGGCTCCAGATGCTGGTGCATCAAGGCATTATACACGCGAGAGGCACATTCGCCTGTTATCCTTTCCAGAATGGTGTAGTCTGCTCCCTCCAACAGAAGAACTTCCTCACGGATGTATTCATCCATCGAGTCGTAACCACGCTTGTCGCGCATGTAGGCATAAAGGTCTACGACCTTGGAGTAGATATCCCATTCCGCGTCCCACATCTTGGCAACGGCCATGCCGATATACATCATCCAGCCAAGGGATGCCGATGGGAAGTCCTGAAACTCCCTGATGCCATCGGGAATATATGCCTTGGCAATGGATTCCCATTTATCCTCAACATCAGGACACTCTGGCAACCGCTCGTCCACTTCCTTCATCGAGAGAAGGAACTGGTGCAGGTCTTTTCTCAATATTTCTTCAAAAGTTTCCATATTCATTTATAATTTGATCTCCATAGTTGTTTTCTGTACTTGCATTCCCATGCTACGATAAAAAAGTTGGGCAGGTTCGTTACCCTCCCACACATTCAGGGTGATGTTGTTACAGCCTATGGACTTCGCATAGTCACGGACGAATTCGTATAACGCCTTCCCTACATGTTTGCCCCGTGCATTTTCATCCACACAGATATCGTCAATATACAGCGTTTTGATATCCTCCAGCAGTTGGTGGTTCACGACCTCCGACAACTGGCAGAATGCATAGCCTAACACCATGTTGTCGTCGAAGACAAAAATGGGCTTATTGTCATCATGGAGCATCGCTTCCAGTTCCTGCTCGTTATATTTGGTCGTGTGGGGCTTAAACAAGTCAGGACGTATCTCGTGATGAACCATATTCACCTGATGAAGCAGTGCTATGATACGCTGAATGTCTTCTTTTCTTGCTTTTCTAATCATACACCAAGTATTAGTCTCTTGATAAATCTCTGGCAAAGGTACGAATAAGCGAGCAGAAAAACAAGAAAATCTTGAGTTTTCTCGAGCGGAAGTATTTTCGAGACACAGTCTCAAAGGTACGAATAAGCGAGGAGAAAACTATTCGGCCATCGCCATGCTCGTAGCAGGCGTGTCGCTGGCAACGGCGGGATTCAAACTGCGATGACGCTTTGCCAGTCTTTTGGCTTCAGCATCAAAAGAACTAGTCGTTTGAATTTCGAAGCTCATTGATTAAATGGTCTAAGGTGTTCAACTTACGTTTGCCTTCGATGGATTCCTTTGCCTCTATCAAGGCTCCACGAAGTTCTGCTGCCAAGTCACGCTTGTTAATAACAACATCGTCCTCAGTAATAGGAACAACACGAAAACTGCCAGCACGTGATTTTACCACCACATCCTCGCCACGGTAGGCAACATCAACATATTTTGCCGTGTTTGCCCTGAAATCTCTGCCTGTTACAACTACCATAAATGCTATCAATATTAGTTTCTGGCTGCAAATATACGAAATATTCCCGAATTGTGTACCATTTTGGCGCACAAATTTTCATTTATGCCTGTTTTTTCTTTTAAGTAGGCCTTTTTGGGGAAAAATCCGCCCCCGCCACATCAGGCAGTTCATGGCTTAGTGCCATTTCATATAAACCAGAATCCCCGGCCTGCAGAGCAAGTCGGGGATTTCACTTTTAACAAGACGAACTGTTTACGAGACCTCGATGGCCTTGGTGACTTTCTCCTTCGGTGCGGTCTTCGGCATCGTGATGGTCAGGATGCCGTCCTCGACCTTAGCAGAAATCTGGTCCTTCACAACATCGTCAGGCAACACGTAGTTCTGCTCATAGTTAGAATAGCTGAACTCACGGCGCAGGTAGTGACGGTGACTGTCCTCATGCTTGTGTTCCTGTTTGTTCTCAATGGCGATGGTGAGGTTGCCCTCGTCGTTGATGCCTACGCGGCAATATTCCTTCTTGATGCCTGGAGCTGCAAGTTCCATCGTGTAGGCCTTCTCACTCTCCTTGACATTGACTGCAGGTGCTGTACTGTTGGCACGAGGCATAAAATCAGTGTTAAAGAAATCATCAAACATTGTTGGGAACCAACCATTGCTTTTCATCAATCCGTTCAACATAACTTTTACCTCCTAATTATACTTTTAGTTTAACATGTTTATTCTTGACCGCCTTGGCTTTCGCTTCAGTGTTCACCAAGAGAAATGCAAGTTGCGTGCCCGAATCGTAAAAAGGTGACAAAATGACCTCCGGTTTTGTCATTTTGGCACGAAATTTAAACTCGCTTAAACAATACTGACAATCCTTTAAACTCCTTTAAACATTGCTGACAATTCCGCCTTACCCTCAAAGGCAGTCCTCAATGCCTCTGCTGGCACACACTGGCCACTGGCATAGAACCCATGCAAAAACAGAATCTTTGGTTTCATGGTGCAAATTTAAATAAAATTTCCGAGATTATAAGCCAGTTGAGATAAAAACTGAAACAAATTGCCCCGAAAAGTTAGAAATCAAGGCCTCCATACGCTCT
>CACYKX010000031.1 GCA_902775075.1 uncultured Prevotellaceae bacterium
GTGCCGTCGTCCTCGGTAGGCACGTGAATCTGCAGGAATGCAATATCGATATTACTCAGGTCATCGAAGTAACCCTTGGGAGGGTCGCTGATAAACAGTTTACACTCCGGGTTGTTATGCTCCAACCAATCTTTCAAGGCTCCGCCAACGAAGCCACATCCAATAATTCCAACGTTAATCATTTGTTTGTGAAGTTTTTATTATATTTCTTTCTTCTTATTCTCTATTATTCGTCAGTATTCATTAGACTCTCCATATAGCTCAGAGCCCTTTCACATTGTATTTTGCTGGAGAACTCTACCTCTGTCAGCGTCCTGCCTTTTGCTCCTAATCGCAGCGCATCCTCATAATTGTCTGCAATCCACTCTAGTTTTTCCGAAAAGTCAATCTCATCTCCTGGCTTTGCCAAACGACAGTTGCACATATCCTTCAAAAAACGACCGATTTCACCAACATTGGTAACAACCACCGGCTTTCCAGTCGCAAGATACTCACCCAATTTTGTTGGAAATCCGTATTTTGCCTGTTCATTATTTGGACGAGCCAAGGCTAAAATCTTTGCATTCCCTAGAAGACTTGGCATTCTCTCCGGCTCTACTATCCCAGTAAAGATTACACTATCCTTTATTTTGAGTTGTTCAACTAGCGACAGAAGATAATGCTTAGCCTCATCTGATTCAAACCTACCAATTAACTTAAGACTATAATCACTATGTGTCTTATGGAAAAGCGTGAACGCCTTAAGCAAAATATCTACTCCATCTTTAAATGGACTGATTGTTCCACAGTACCCAACATAATTATCTTTAGTTTCTTCTTGATATGCATTCTTAAATCGCTCTGCATCCACGAACATATTAACTACAGCTATATTCTTTATGCCTTTCGATTCGAAATAATGCTTTAAGGAATGCGAGATGACAAACATTCCTGTCGCCCTTTTCGCTAGATATATCTTAATTCCTTCTTTTACTCTAGTAATGAGCGTTTTTTTACGCCCATAAAAAGGCACCTCGGTACATTCATAGACAATCTTATACTTAGACTTCGGTAAATACCAGCATAATACAGGAGTACCATAAACCATTATTATACTATTCCCTGATTGATAATGTTTTTTTATTGAAGACGCCATCTCTCTTGCAACACCACTGTGGTGTGGAGCTACTGCCTCTACTACCTGCACATTATTAAGCTGGGGTAATTCTTGTTTTCTTTCACTTCCTAGAATCAATAATACCTCAAGTCCAGCATCTACGAATCCTTTCGCATAGGCGATAATACGGTTAGTCGCAGCTGTTGAGGGCTGATATAAATGAGCGATAATAATTCTTTCTATCATATAATCTAACTATGGTATATATGGAGCCGAGAAAATTGTATGGTAATGTAAGAATGTAATAAAATAGCTTTTCGTTGATTTGTTATAGAGAATATAAAGCGCGACTACAATCAAAAAGAAAACAATAATAGTGTTAAGGTTTTTCGGATTCTTATTAAATGATAGGATGATGCATATGATGAATATGGGGTTCAGAATAGTCAAATAACGATCACTAATCAAGGATTGTCCAAATATGAGACTCAGAGCAGCCGCAAAGAATGCTATTTTATATAGTATAATGTTCTCTTCATTCTGTTCCTTTTCCCCAGATTTTGCAATATAAAACAATATTACAAAAGAAATAGCCCTAAAGATTAGAGTATTAATTGACTGTCCTGTTCCTCCGATTTCTCTTTCTGAATATCGCTGTAACTCTTCAATACTATCCATCACAGCCGTTGTGATAAACTCTATCACCTGATTTTCACCTGTTGCCACACTCAAAAGAGCCATTAGGCCCATTGCCGCCAACACCAAATTACTAAAAATAATGCTTCGATTCTTTGTGTTGAGAAAAACAAACAAGACCAGAATAATTGACGAAGTATGGAACTGCGCCGCTAAAATAATTAGGGCTACATAGATAACTCTTTTCCTTTTAAGAAGGAAATACAATGCGTACAAAAAAATGGCGGCACATAAAGTAGTTCTCATTGCGACAAGACTACTTAAGAAGTAATCCGAGCGAATGAAAAGATACAAAATAGCAATCCAGTAATATGAGGGCGAAATGTATCGACCTAAAAAATAAGTAGTGGGAATAAACCACAATATTGCAAGAAAAACAACAAAAGCTGTAAAGTTTGGAAATAGACTCAATAGCATTAGGAATGGCTTTTCAACAGTCATTCCTTTTCCAACATAGTTATCTATATCAACTCCTTGTATAGAATCATAAATCTCGTGATAGTTAAAGTAATCTGGGCCAAATTCATATCTTATTGCCGCAAAAACAAATGCGGCTATCATTGAGAATATAAAAGCTTTTCTCGAAGATTTGGGGTTCGTTCTAAAGAAATAGCACAAAATTGTTAAGAACAGGCCCAGCGGTAAAAATACATTCATTATCTACTTCAGGAAATAATGTTTATTGACAATTGTCAAAAACTCGATTATACAATATCTCCAACTGATTCTCATTATCATAGGAATATTTTCCGACTTGTTTTTTTAAATCGGTGTAATATGCTTTATCGATAATAATCCTATATAATTCGTCGCTAATCCATTCTCTAGGAGCTACAATTCCACCTTGCTTATTAGATAAAAATTCATCCGCGCCTTTATAATTGACAGACAAAATTGGCACACCAAGTGTTCTAGCTTCTGCAAATGTATGGTTAAATGTTTCTGATTCGGAAAGACAAACAAGCAAGTCACTTAATGCAAGATAAGGATAGGGATTTGGTTGGTGTCCAAGCATAATTACCTGCTCCTTGAGATTATCATTTGCAATAGTTCTTTTCAATGTCTCAAAGTCCTCAGGATAACGAACCGTCGGACCGCCAATAATAATCCAGCGAAAATTCACCCCGCGCTCCTTTAACTTCAGAGAAATCCCCGGTATCTCGTTAAAATGCTTTACCTTGTCAATTCTTCCCAAAGACACTATAGTAAAAACACTCGGATCCTTCCGGAAGTCGACATCTATTCTTGATAAAGAACGTATTCTTTCCTTGTTTACAAGGTTATATATATAAATAGACTTATATCGATACTGTGGCATCACCTTCAAGAAACCCTCCATCGCAGTCTTTGACACATTCACTATCACATCAAACTTATCATACAACTCTTCCTCTTTTGGAGTATTAGTGACAGATAAATATCGAGCATAGTCGGATCTAACCCACGCCACTCTTCTCGTGTCTTTGAAATACTGGACGAACCTTGTTGCTTCGCCTTCTTGAAATGCAACAACACAATCATATTTATTCTTTGATAAATCTCGAACACGCTTTCGGTCGTAGATAGCTGCCACATCAATGCCTAAATGACCCATCCACTTCTTTATGAGACTCAAGAAAGAGCGAATCCCCACATCCTTGTTTGAAGAAGAGCCAACCTCAGCACTATTTTCCGTCAGCGGATTCAGTACATTGCCATATTTAGCAATCTCTTGCCCCATAGGCCCTTTGGGATTAAGGGCATAGACGGAGACATTATACTTATCTCTATCGATAAATGGTAACAAACTGATTAGAGACGTGTTGGTTCCACCAACAGTAAAAGCAGGAACAACAAACAGAATATTCTTCATCAAAAATAGATTCCTTTAGAGTTTCCAGTGTAGTTATAATATCTCATCAAAGCTTGATCTTTCTCTTTACCCTTCAAATGACCGAGATGAAGTGATTCTTTCTGGATCTTTTCAAAGTATTCATCGCAGGTTTTTATCACCTTCGCAGGAGTTCCAACTGCTACCGAATTGTCAGGAATGTCACGAGAAACTACTGCACCAGCCCCAATAACAACATTGCTCCCAATGTGCACGCCAGGGAGAACTATCGTATAACTGCCTATATACACATTGTCGCCAAGTGTAATAGGTTTAGTTATCTCCAAATCCGGTACTCTGTCTCTAAATAACAAAGTTCCACCATCGTGGGTAATAAAAGCAACACCAGCTGTAATATGACAGTTTTTACCAATGGTTATCAACCACGGTTCTGTACCCCAACTGACATCTCCATAGATTCTGCCGTTTTCAAATCCGTTCACACCTATTTTTTTTGCATAAGCAACTGGATTTCGCCTAATAAGGACGAAACGATATATTTTTCTCCAGATACGTTTTATCATATTTCTTCAGTTAATCTGTTTATGACTGAATTATACAGCTGATAGCACTTGCTTCTGTATTTAGACCAGACAATATAATTGTGTTCTGCCTCCTTCTCACTTAACGGAGTACTAATCTCATATTCATTCATCTTTTCAATTGTATATACAAAACACCCCATTTCCTTCAGGTAACGATAGACCATACTATCCTCGAAGAAAAACAATTTGATTCCCCTCTGAATACATAGAATGACGTTTCCTAATGCTTGCTGGCGTATTATGCCAAACAATGCGAAACGACATTTATCCAGAATCCGATTATATTCGTCAAAGGGGAGATAATCTTCTAAAAACACTATCTCATTATGTACTGAGCAAATATGATCTTTAAGATAATTACGATAAACAATATCACCGTAATTAACTGGAAGAATAATTGTTCGCTTAATGATTTTAGTGTTTTTAATTGCACTCCAGACATCCAAGTGGTTGTTACTTATTGATGCTGAATTTCCTAGCAGTATACTCCCTGGAGCAACATTCTTCTGAGGCAGAATAAAATCATATTTACGGTTCGATGTTGGGTCAGAAAACAAATGAGCTTTGAAGCCATAATTATTTACCAACATATCGTACTCTTGAGGTATTACTGGTATGTAATAATCAATTCTTGACAAAGCCTTTCTTCGACAATGCTCTAGATAATGTGCCTTTACTATGGCAATAATACGTCTATAGATATTCCCATTGTTATGATTATTAGCATCGTGCTCATCAATATACCTTTTTGTCTGGGCTTTATATAAGTCAAGTGTAAATAGCGGTCTAAAATAAGGCAATCGGCTCCTATATAAATCATATCCCCAGGACCACCAAATAATCTTTTTACTCTTAGGAATCCAGCTTATCGAACGCCATATTGTTTCTGGTATGGAATGATAATATACCACATCATAATTCCCCTGCTTAAGCAAATGTTTCAGTTCGGATACTGTAACCGAACGAGCTTTATCTATGAGCGTGATATATTTGAATGGCTTCTTTGTCTCATTGATTACCACACTTTTATTCACCAAACGCTGGTCGGATTCAAAGAGGGTAATAAGGCGGTCAAAGAACTTATCGTCCTTTGTTATGTGTAAAATCCTAATTGGCATTATTTCTGGTATTGCTGAAAGAATTCTTCCAATTCCTCTCGTGCGTATCTCTCTTCCGGTTTATACAACTGCAATTCGTGTTCAAGTATCTGATCTATTGTCCAATAAAACTTTATAAATTTTGCAGGCACGCCACCGACTACGGCATAAGGAGGTGTGGATTTCGTAACTACAGCCCCTGCTGCAACCGTTGCGCCTCGCCTTACTATCACCCCCTGAAGGATTGTAACATTTACTCCTATCCAACAATCCTCCTCAATCATCACATCTTTGTTGTAACCCTCTGGTTTTTCGTCTTGTTTAATATTTTTGAAAAAACGTCCAACTACCCGAATATGATTACCTGTAAGAATTGTTAATCCACGGCCAATACCAACGTGCGACTTTATAGTAACCTTATTAGTTGGAGCAACAATTATTGCCTTTCTTACAGATACGTCATCTCCTATATAAACATTTTTCGGACCAATTATTTTAGTTGGGTTTTCTATGTACGAATGCTCTCCACAGTATCCAATCTTATTCTCCCAATTTTGGTAGTAGCCATTAGCAAAACTATTCAAAGCCCGAAGCATCTGAATCGGATGAATTCCTCTAAACATAGCAATATCTTATTTTTTTAATGAATGAATAATCTTAATTAACTCATTGTACTCGACTGGTTTTATTATCACACAAGCCATATAGAAAAAAACTCCACCGACAATTAATTGAATTGGCAGTATAATCCAATTTGAAAAAGGAAGAAAGTGCAGAAGCCACACAATAATTCCAATTATCCCGGAAAGAATATAACTGAATGACACATCCTTAATTTGCATCCAAGAAGAATACCCTAGTTGTTTTCCAGTGAAATAAGAATTTAAGAAAAACGCAATAACATTGACAGCCAGTGCTGTATACAGCATCGGAAATATACCTACAAAAGCACCAATAAATAAAGGGGCAAGATTAATGATTTTTTTTATAACTTCAAGGATTAGAAACAAATCACTTCTCCCTTGAACCTGCAACATATTCAAATTAATTGCGTGAAGAGGATATAGAGAACCAGCTATACAGATGAGCGGTAAATATGTGGCAGCCTCGTTCCACTTGGGGCCAATAAGACAATACAAAAGCGGCCCGGATGTTGCGGACAGCAAGAACATACAAGGAACAGTTGCAAACATCGTGACCTTAATGATACGTCTATAAGCATCAATCATTCTTTTTCTATCATCTTGTATGGAACTGAGTACCGGAAAAGTAACACGTTGAATAACAGACGTAAGATTACTGGAAAATAAATTAGAGAACTGTTTCGCTCTTGTATACTGGCCTAAGGTAGCTGGAGAATAAAACTTGCCTACCACAACCTGATAAAGTTCCTTCCATACTGCATCTAAAAGACCACTTACCATTATTTTCCATCCATAGCCAAAAAGGCTCTGGAAACTATCTTTAGCAAATCGAAGTTTTGGTATCCACTTATTTGTTATCCATAATGCAATAGTCCTAGTGAGCTGACTACTAAGCCCTTGGGCAACCAAAGCCCAGACACCGAACCCCGTCAAAGCCATAACAATACCAATTATGCCACTTAGAATGGATGCAATAACTGTTATGACAGTCTGTGACTTAAAGTCTATTCTTTTGGTTAGTTTTGTCTGCTGAACAATCGCCAAGGCCCCGATGATGATGCCAATTGAAGATATTCTTGTTAGAGATGATAATTCTTCGCGGCCGAAGAAAGCTGATATATATGGGGCAAGAATATAGATAAATAAGTATAGAACAAAACTTAGACCAAGGTTAACAATAAATGCTGTGTTGAAATCATCTTCCGTCGCATCCTTCTTTCGAATCAGCGCAGAAGAAAACCCCCCATTAACTATAGCCGTGCAAATAGAAGAAAAAATAGCCACTATTCCAATAAGGCCATAGTCGTCTGGCGATAGAATTCTCGCCAGAACAATACTAACGATGAAATGAACAGCATATTGGGCTACATTATCTATTGCACTCCATGCCGTACCTCTTACTGTCTTATCTTTTAAATTCTGTTCAGACATTTCGAAATTACTGTAAATCCCGCCCCTTTATTCTAACGACATTACATACTATAGCCTTCGACCTATAATGAGTTTAGACGCAACTCACTATAAACCTTCACAGACTATTTCCATTCTGGAAACGGTTTCTTCATTGATGTCGCTATGAATAAGCCAATCAATATTCTCACGGAGAACTTCATCGGGCCAGTTCCACCACTGAATCTTTTCAAGTCGCTCAATAAACTCAGGGGCACAACGATAGCCAATAACCTTTGCAGGAATGCCGACAGCTATTGCATAAGGAGGGACATCGTGAGTGACGACAGCTCCACCACCTATAACAGCACCATCTCCGATTTTGACTTTGTGAAGAACTTGAGCACCTGCGGCAATCCACACATCATTGCCAATTTCGCACAAGTCGTGGTTAATGGCAACGGGAATCTTTCCACCACCATTAAGCAACTGGTTCATACGAAACTCTGGCATTGTGGTTACTTTGTGATAATCGTGGTCGAATCCTCCGACATCTACATTCCGGCCAAGTGAACAGAAACGTCCGAGTTTCGTAAAATTCATCGTAAGGTTAATCCCTGCGTATGAATACTTTCCAATAATACTGTCATTAACATAACTGCGACGGTTAATAGCAACATTATTCTCGAATTTGCTGCGCTCGATGGTTGTGTCATCGCCGACGGAACAACCATCGGCCATGACACAATCACTTACGCTGGCATTTCGGAATATCTTAACTTTGCCCAACTGTGAGTTCTTCACCTGGGCTGTATCGTGAACAAATGATTCCGCCATATCAGTTATTTTGTTTCTTCTTCGTCCCAGTAATGATTCTCTGCAATAAGGGCTTCATAATCTGAACGGAGGCAACCATAATAAATCATATCGTGGTACTGTCCATTCTTATAAACCGCCTCACGCTTTACACCTTCACGCTTGAATCCGACACGCTCGCAAACCTTGATGGATGCTGCATTATAGACCAATGCACTTCCATTCACGCGGTTTAAGCGCAACTCATCAAAGGCATAACGCATCAGCGTCATCCAGGCATCCGTTGCAAGACCGCGGGTGCGGATTTCCTTACGGGCTATGCGCATACCGCCACCAGTGGCTTCGCCGTTCTTCCAGTCGATGTCCCGAAGGCCTATCATTCCTACGGCACCATCGGCTTCCGTTTCAATGATGTATCTCAGGTTTTCCAAACCATTCTTTTGACGAGCGAACCATTCCGCCTCATCTTTCTTTGATATGGGGAAAGACCATCCAATGACCATCTTTTCAAAGTCAGGGTCATTTGAAAGTTCACGAAGCATATCGAGATCTTCTTCTTCGACTGCTCTTAAAACTACTTTTTTTCCTTTAAGTATCATATCTTGCTATTTTTAAGAATTCTCACTGATGATTTTCTTGAATCTGTTAATGTGCATTTTCTCGTACACTTTGCCGTCAATGACAACGACAGCATTCCCGTCAGCCTCGTAGTGTGCTATTACCGATTTCATATAGTCAAGGTCACAAGTACTGAAGGAATCATTTATAAACTGTATGTGCTTTGGCGAAATAGCCATTTTGCCGTCAAAGCCCAAAGATACAGCGTTCTTCACTTCCCTCTCAAATTCAGCCTCATTATCGAGTTTGAAACTTGGCGTATCGAAGACCTGCAGGTCACGTGCCTTTGCATATGTTACCAACATGCTCTTCTGGAAAATGAGATAATCCACGTTATTCTCCATATTGACCTTAGCCGTATAATCTTCTGCGCCAAAAGCCAAAGCATCAAGATATTCAACTTTGGTAATTTCGCTAAGATTAACAAGAGCACTCGGGGTTTCAATCAGTGCAACTGTATAGTGATCTTGTAATACGTCCTTATATTCATCGTATGGATTGTTCTTCTCGTACTTAGGAAGCATAAAACCGATCTCGCTGAATTTAGCAAGCTTGGATAACTCTCTTCCAACGTGATTGGAGTTGATTCTTACAATTATGTTAGACGCAGATGCTAAACCACCGATAAAACTGATGGTACGATCGAGAGCATCCTCCTTTTCTTCTTCAGGAATAGAATCCTCCAAATCAACGATGAAGACATCCGCATTCATCTGTGGAATCTTTGCTAACATTTTGTCTTTGGCCGGGACAAAAAGCAGACTTTTAATATTTTTATTCATAAGAGTATATTTTATTGATTTGTAATCACTTCGATTATTCTATTCATTTCCTCTTCCCCATACCTCTGATCGCAAGGCAGAGGGACAACTCTCGTTGCCAAATCGTATTCCGTCTCGTAACTATTGAGTTGATGCACATTCGGCCAGTACTTGGCTACGAAGACTTTATTTTGAATCAGTTCTTGCCTCAAATTCCTATCAATCCTCGTAACGAAGGGATAAACCATCGGACAGGCGAAGGAGTCCATCTCCGGCAATTGAAGAAAGTTCTTCTCGTTCAAAGCCTCATGCAGATAAGCAAAGTTTGCCCTGCGTTTGGCAATCACCTTGTCGTAGTCTATATGGCACAATATATCGCGTGTGTTGCGGCACATCAAGCGAATAGGCTGGTTGTCGAGTTTCATTTCGTTCTGCTGATAGTCGGGGAATCCGGCTTCGGCTCCTTGCTCCTTGCGGATATGAAGATGGCTGTCGTGCAAGGTTGAATCATCCTCATCGTAGAGAAGAGAATATTTGCCATCGACACCGTAGGCCACTCCCCCATCTGCCACACCGACAAACTTACGGGTGCTGTAGAACATCTTGATGCCGGGGATGGGCTTGGCGAAAAGGGCCTGTGCACAATCGACAATCAGTTGGTCGCCATACTTGTCTGCCAGCGTCTGGATATAGGCATCCTTGATTCCGAAGTAGTCGTTGACAATGATGTACTCTCCCTCCTTGGGCTGAATGTCCTCTACTATCTCAAACTTGGCGTTGATATGGTAGAATACATAGGGAATGTGCAGTTTCTTCAGCGGTTCGAGGACAACCTCACAGGTGTAGTACGGCAGATAGATACCCTTCACATCGCCAAGGCAACGCAGGATATACTCCAGCGCATTGCGGCCTGTGTTCAGTAGAATGCCGTCCTGATGAGGGAAGCCATTGCCCGACGCATAGTCTGCCAGCTCGAAATATCCGCCTATAGCTATTTCTTGCATCTTAGAAATATAACATACGATTAAATTCTCCTAATGAACACACATATTTCTATTATCGCGCAAAGTCCAAATAACCTGCACGATGCATAGCCTCAGTAAAAACATACATCTGATCATTTAAATGTAAATCCGTAATATCATAGTTGCCTTTACGATTTCCTCGACGCATTAAACATAATCCCGAATTATTAGGTGCTGTTATGAAATTGGAGGAATAACCACTATCTCCGTCAAACATTATTGTTAGTTCTTCATATTCACCACCATTCACCGACATCAACAATCGCCCCTTAATGCTTCCATCATAGGCTAAGAATCTATAATTGTTAAACTTATATAATCGAGTTAGTGGCCTATTCTTGGTATCTTGCACCATATATGTATACGATGAAATGTCGTGTAACTGTTCAAAGTGTACCTTTAACAAACCAGTATTTCCATAACCGGTATAATCTGTTAAGACATAAAGGAACGGTTCTTCTATCCACATTCCATCAAACTTGAACAGAGGCCCTCTATTAATGATTTGAAAAGACCATCCTTCTTCCTTTAGTACCCCTTTAATTAATTGACAATGATTATTGAAGTCTCCAGTAGTAATATATAATTCATTAAAACCTTCCCTATAAATACAATCATGGAAATGCCTACAACTAATTACCTCACCCGTAACAGCAACAGTCTCTTTATTCTTGCAGATACACCTTAAAGTTTTTCCATAATCATCAGTTGTCCACACACGTGAAACATAACCCTCGGTCTCTCCCAGATAATCTGACCATATCAATGTGTTTTTTCCACCTATCAAATACTCATATTTATGACCTTGTAGAGCCTGAAAAAAATGTGGCGTTTTTTCAGTGATTTCTTTGCCGTCATAATCATATAATATGCTTTGTGTCAATTTTTCAAAACTATAATCGGTCCAAAAAGCATCATATCTTCCACAAATGAGACAGGTTTGGTTAGAAAAGAAATGAACGAAAGTAATGGTCCCTATTGTATTCTTCATTTTTTTCCATGTTTTCCCTAAATCATTTGAAAAAATGAGTGAATCACCAACAAGTTTCAGAATAGCATCGTTAGAAGTGGCAATTATATCAGTCTTATGGAGATTAATCGTATTTGAGAGTTGAACTCTTTCAGCACTATCTGGTTCAAGAACGGTAACCTCACAAGAATAGAATGCCGAAATAACTGTAACGACAATAAAAAGGACTAAAGATTTCTTTAAAAAGAATCTCACTTCACCACCACTTTAAGCCATTCCCGCTGATGGGTAATGGCATATTCCAATTCTTCTGCACTCTGAAACTTCAGCACCAGCGTACCGATGGCATTGTTTGCTCCTTCAAAGGAGTCCACATGGTCGCCTTTCTTTACCCAAAGGTCTTCCTCAACAACTTCTGCGGGAAGAGTCTTGCTGATTTCCAGATGGTTATAGATGCCGTCTTTGTCAGCGTGGAGGATAATCTCTGCCCAGTGGCCGTTGTAGGGTTTCTGCTCGATGGGCTCCAGGATGGGGTCGCCCACCATCGCACGGGTGATGGCCGTGATCATATCCACACCCGTAGCATAGCGGAGCATCTCGCACAGGCGGTTGCCACCGCCACGAGGGGTCAGCTCCATAATGTAGGGCTTGCCAGCGGGATTGACACGCACCTCGATATTATAAACCACCGTCTTAAGGCCAAGCAGCATGATGAGACGCTGTATCTCGGAGGTGAGGTATGCTTCCTGTTCCTTGGTGAAGGTGGAGGGCCAGGAGTAGGCAGCGGGTGTATAGGGATTAGTAGCCTCGGTATCGAAGCGTTGGGCACAGAAGCTGACGAACACCAGCTTACCATCTACGGACATACTGTCGGTGTCGGACGAGCAGCCCTGCTTCTCGATGAACTCCTCTACAATGATATGGCCACTGATGCTATGCTCCATCGCATATTCCAGAGCGGGCTTCAACTCTTCGTGTTTGTCCACACGGGTCACACCCTTGCTGCCTGCCGCATCGGTGGGCTTCACGATGACAGGATACTCGTACCAAGTAGGATCCGCCAAAGCTTCTTCAACCGACGAGAAACCTTTTGCCTTGGGAACATTGAAATTGTGCTCGGCCAGGAATGCACGGAACTTGTCCTTGTTCTGGAGTATCTCCACGCTCTCGAACGGTCCGAAGGACGTCAGTCCCATCTTGTTCTGCACATACGAGGCTGCCACCACACCGGGGTCGCAAGCGAAGGACATAATGCCGTCTATCTGGAGTCTTTGGGCCTCTCTCAGCACAGCCTCCTTATCGATGATGCTGACGTTGCAATACTCATCGCTCCACTTGTGGGCGATATTGTTAGGCAGGTAGTCCGCCGTTATCACATAGTACCCCTGCTGATGGGCTGCATCAATCACCGGCTTGAGGTAGCGCAGCCCGCCAAGGAGCATAATTTTCTTTTGCTTCATTCGTTACTTTACGATTAGTTCAAGAACGCGATTCAAGTCTTCATCACTCAATTCGTGGTGCATTGGCAGACAGATAACTTCATTGGCGATGCGCGTTGCTACAGGAAGGTTATCCGGAGCTGCCGAGGGCAATCCACGATAAGTGCTGAAGGTGCTGATGAGCGGGAAGAAATACCTACGGCCCAGCACGTTCTTTTCCTTCATCTCAAAGTAGAGCTGGTCGCGGGTCTTGCCGTATTCCTCAGCATTGATGAAGATGGGGAAATACGAGTAGTTGTGACGTACACCAGGCATATCGTCGAAGAAACGGATGCCTGGGACGTTGCGCAGGGCTTCGCGGTATTTTATAGCAACCTGATGACGCTTCTCGATAGCATCATCCACCTGCTTGAGGTTCAGCAGACCGTAGGCTGAGCGAACCTCGTCCACCTTGCTGTTGATGCCGGGTGCCACGACCTCGGTCTCTCCGGCAAAGCCGAAGTTCTTGAGGTAGTCGATACGTTTCTTGGTCTGCTCGTCGTGCATCACAAGGGCTCCGCCTTCGAGGGTGTTATAGACCTTGGTCGCGTGGAAGCTGAGGGTGGACATATCGCCACGGTTCAGCACGCTCTCTCCGTTCACCTCAACGCCAAAGGCGTGGGCTGCATCGTAGATGACCTTCAGGCCATACTTATCGGCAATGGCTTGGATGGCATCCATATTCACCGGCTTGCCGTAGCAATGCACCGGCATTATGGCAGTGGTCTTTGGCGTGATGGCCGCCTCAATCTTCTCAGGGTCTATGCCGCAGGTCTTCTCCTCGATATCCACGAACACGGGACGGCAACCGTTCCACCAGATGCTGTGTGTTGTAGCAACAAAACTGTAAGGCGTAGTGATGACCTCGCCCGTAATACGGAGTGCCTGCAGAGCTGTAAGCAACGGCAGGGTGCCGTTGGTGAAGAGGCTGATATACGGCACTTTCAGGTACTCAGCCAGCGCTGCTTCCAGCTGTTTATGGAAGCTACCATTGTTGGTAATCCACTTACTCGCCCAAATCTCCTTGAGCATTTCATTAAACTCGTCGAGGTTGGGAAGCAACGGCGAGGTGACGGTTATACGATCGTTCATACTATGTTTGTTTTATTATTTCTTTTCCTGGCGCTCCAACCCCTTGTCACGGAAGAAATTGGAGTTGGTCTCTTCCTTCATCTCATCAATCACCTTCAAGAGGTACTGCCCATACTGGTTCTTGAGCATCGGCTGGGCTATCTCACGCATACGCTCTTCGCTGATCCAGCCATTGCGGTAAGCGATACCCTCCAGACAGGCGACCTTCAGGCCTTGACGCTTCTCAATGACCTCCACGAAGGTACTTGCCTCGGCAAGGCTGTCGTGGGTGCCGGTATCAAGCCAAGCGAAGCCACGGCCAAAGACCTGGACCTTCAGCTCGCCGTCCTTCAGGAACTCCTGGTTGACGGTGGTAATCTCTAACTCCCCTCTTGCGCTGGGTCTGATGTGCTTGGCTACATCCACCACCTTGTTCGGGTAGAAGTAAAGACCCACTACGGCATAGTTGCTCTTGGGCTCTTTCGGTTTCTCCTCAATACTCAAGCAGTTGCCTTGTTTGTCGAACTCGGCCACTCCGTAGCGCTCAGGGTCGGACACCCAGTAGCCGAAGACAGTAGCCTTCCTGTTCTCCTCGGCATCCTTCACGGCCTTGCGAAGCAGACCGGTGAAGCCGCTGCCATAGAAGATGTTGTCACCCAGCACAAGGCAGGCACTGTCGTCACAGATGAACTTCTCACCAATGATGAATGCCTGTGCCAGTCCGTCGGGACTCGGCTGCTCGGCATACTCGAAGTGAACACCATAGTCAGAGCCATCGCCCAGCAGTCGCTTGAAGCCCGGGAGGTCGTAAGGCGTAGAGATAATAAGTATATCCCTGATCCCTGCCAGCATCAGCGCACTGATGGGGTAATACACCATCGGCTTGTCGTAGATGGGCAACAACTGTTTGCTAACACCCTTGGTAATCGGGTAAAGACGCGTGCCGGAGCCTCCGGCGAGAACTATTCCTTTCATGCTAAAACGTTATTTTACCATGCACTATTGGCTGCACCTCGGAATAGCTCATACAAGTATGGCTCTCCGCTCGGTTTGCACAATAGGTCATATTATTATCATTTTATTGTTTGCTTTTAAAAAGGGCTACCCGTTGTTATTATTGAACCTTTTGTCTTATAAGAGACCAGCGGGATTTCCGCCCCCTTTTTGGGGCTTCATGATTCACGATTCACGGTTAGTGGTAGTTTAACCCCGCTCTTCCTTACAATAATCAAAAATCAATCAAACTCGTGAAAATTCAGATACCACTTAAAATACTATATAAATCCGACACTAATAAGTTCGCTGTCAATTGTCAGTTTTTAAACCATTCCACATCTACTTCACAATTTTTACTATTGGGATCTGGCTTTGCCTGAATAACCTGCACTTGTAAAGGCATTGGAACACAATTTCCAAATATCAGCGCCTCACCAGGGACTGACTGCTTAATCTTTGTAATGAAGTCTTCTGAGAAATATGGAAGTATTGCATAAACATATTTCAAATCCACCTCGTTCTGGATGCGATGCACAATAAAATTGGCACACTGTGACAGCACGGTATCTGAGAGTTCTGATGGTCTCTGAGATGACACGACTAAAAACAGAGAGTATTTTCTCCCTTCACGAGCAATCTTTTCAAAGATATTCTCACGAAGAATATATTGTGCATCTTTACGGATGTAACGGTGAGCCTCATCAAGGAACAAATGTACTGGGTTGTGGCGACGGTCTGAACCAATCATCTCCTTCCGGTAATCAAATATCATACGGCTCACAACGCTGGTCATCAGTTCAAGGACGTCTGTCCCTACTTCACTGGAGTCTATGGTTATCAACTGGTCTTCACAATCATCAGAGCCTATATGGAACACTTCCTTAAGGTATGTAGTAGTATTGACATACTTGTGTTCTGACTCTCGCATAAAGAGACACTCATTGTTGTTCAGGAAGAAGTCAAGGCGGGTGAGCATCGTGGAAGTAAACTCACGAATACGAGCATTGCCACGTGCTTCCTCTTCCAACAATACCATTTCCACAGCAGTATGCAAGAACTTGTAATCATAGTAGTCTCCGTGTGATAGTTTGGTTTCCTCAACCTGCCAAGCCAAGTCTTCATTTATCTTTGAGCGTTCTGCTGTAACATACTCCTCAAGCTGTGAGTTATTATTGCCATAATATAATCCACATCGAGAACTAATTTCTTGAATAAACTCAATTAGTTCATCGTTCTTCGACAATTCGTTAATGATATTTAGACATCTTCCTGCAATACCGCGTGCAGCGGTTATTTTAGCAGTATCAGAATCTATCTGTGACAGAATCAAGTCAATTATGCCCAATATCTTCCACTTGAAGTAATTAATATATTTCTTTTCGTTCTTCTTATCATCTTTTTGCTCAGAGTTAAAGATTGAATAGAACTTATAGGTCATTTGAAGCACTTTGTCCCAGAAGGGCTTCTGTGCCCGGTCTGAAGCCATCAAAAAGGCCAACCACTCTTCAAGGCTTAACAGATAATAAGGCAGATAGAAGGGCTTGTACTCTATTCCAATGTCGTCTTTATACCGCTTTACATCTTTGAAAGGCTTGTAAAAAACAGTGTTTACCTCTTCACTAAGTCCAGCACTGACAAAAGCTATTGGATATTCGCCGTTAGAGTCGAAAAGTATGGTCTTAGCTCCTATAGCGCTATAGTTCTCTTTCTTATATACCTCCTGTAATATTCGAGCAATTGTATTAGATTTACCGCTACCCGAATTGCCCAATACTGCTGTGTGAATATTGAACAGGCGGTTAATATTTAATGACACTTTGTAATTGATAAGATTCTTGGAGTAGCCTATATCAATAGAGTGATGAATGCCAGTATGTTTTTCCTCTGTTACTTGTCCGGATGTCAAGATGTCTCGCAAATCACTGGTAGTAACAATCTCAACATCATTATAGATAGATGGGAAAATACCTACACCCATCGTAAATTGTTTATTAGGCGAGAGAGTCCCGATAGGTTTGATTAGCAGAATACGAGAATTCTCAATACTGAACTGACTCGGTTGAGGTTTGCTTAAACTATTGTCATTTTCAAATATTGCAACCACTTCGCACACAATGGTATCACCCAAAGAGTTATAAGTCTTTAGGTAGCTCCCAATGTTTCCAAAGTAATAAACCTGTCCGTCGATGCTGACAGTTGACTGTCTGCAATCATCCAGTATCTTTACCCGGAACTTGTCAAACTCCACACTAACAATCTTACCGATTTTCATCTTTCTCTTTTTTGGAGTCGTTGATAATCTTTACCAATTGCTCTACCCCGCGTTGTTGAAGACGGGTCTCCAGTTCAAAATCAGGCACCAGTTCGTTGACAAAGTAATCAAAATAGTGGTAATGAATACTCCTATCCTCGGTGGCTCCCCAAAATCTGAAAATACGGTTATCCTTAACATTGCAGATTGGCTGCGTCTTATCCAATTGATTTATAATGCACAGAATCAAGGAACTGTTTGTTACAAGCGAACGGTAAATAATGTCGTTGATATGTTCATCGTTGAAGCTATAGCCAATTACAAATAGAACACTATTGGGTTCAAGTAACTTATGCTGTAGCTCACGGAACAGATCTACGTAAGGACTACCTAAACTCTTGTTCTGTTTCAAGGGTGTAGGATATATCATTGCCTTGCCGTTGTAGTCCTCTTCTATTTCCGTCAGTTCACGAATGTTAAAGTAGCTATTTGCATTACTGCTATCCTCAATCCAATTGACCGAGCCATGAATCTTATACAAATAAACCATATCGTTGACAGGCTCAAACTTCTCCAAACTGGTATCCATACGTTTGGAGTAGGTGTAGTTGAAGAAGGCAGGGTTGAAATACTTCTTTAAACCACCGCTAAAGCCATTAATGTAATGGATGTTCAGACTGTCAAGTGCAGTTTCATTGAAGAGGTCATTATTGGTTGTAAAGACATTGATGCGAGAAAGGTCTTTGTTACGATTGGTAATCCTGCTATAGAGATTCTTATAATGTTCGAGCACCTGCTTGCTGGATTCACTGATGGTGTCAGGAGAAAGGTCTGGAGTTAGTTTATCGTAAATGATAGTTTCAATCTTATGGATAAGCGCCAAACAAAGTTTTATCTCCTCACTATCGCTGTCACCTATTCCCTCCAAATAAGCCTTTTGTGAATAAAGTGTTCCTAAAATCTCTTCTATGTTATTGTTCTTTACCTCAGATATTTGCTCAAAGATTTCCTTTTCATCATCTGTCATTTCGCTTTCACGAATGGCCTTGAGTAGGCCTTTCATCACAGGAATAGCAGGAGAGCTGGTTCCGGATCCGAAAAGGAAGTTCACATTCTTCATATTGAAGAACTCCTTTATTTTGTCCTTCACCACCTGCATCTTATCCTCAACAGTCACCTTTTCAAAGTAGTCATCGTTGCCTTGAAGGAAGTGTATTTCTTCGCTGTTAATGACCGGAATTGTATCTATGTCAGAAAAATGGTCTTCCTCTAGAAGTTCTGCTATTACTTCTGATTCATTCATGTCATTTTCTATCGGAAGAATACCTAAACAATTCGCGTTTTTCTCTGTGAGGGTAGCCCAGTCGCATACGCTTCCAACCTTTACCAAATCATTAGAACAGGCTGCATATAGAATATGATGACCATACTTCCCTTCTTTCTCATAACGCTCCGAGATGAATACTATGGATTGTCCCTCCAAAATCGCAGTGGAGGAGAAATCTGACTTCTGTTCAAAAGAATAGAGTTCAAACTCATACTCCTTGTCCCTCGGTTTTATCCGTCTTACCTTTCCTAACGACTCTATCATAAAAAAATTAACTATATTAACAGTATCTATCTTTTTTCTCTTCTATCTTGTAGGTATTTACAAATCCACTTGTCATACGATACCCGTTCTCCTCATGACAATAGGGGCAGAATATTTCTTCCTTTTCCTTCCCACCAGGAACGTTCATCGTAGTGACTTGAACAAGAAACTCCTTACCACAATTACTGCATTTCATTGTATATTCTTCCATATCTGATATGTTTTCTTTAATTTATTGTTCTGGCAGGCAGTATCGAACTGCAAACTCTCGTTCCACCTGTGCTGCCAGAAATCCATTTGTTAAATATGCTCCTCCACTCCCCTGAAATGAACATTCAGCTCGTGCAGGTGCTCCAGCAGGGTGCCAAGGGGTGTGCCTTCGGTCATCTTGGCGAAGGC
>CACYKX010000032.1 GCA_902775075.1 uncultured Prevotellaceae bacterium
ACATCTTGTATATTCTCCACCACACAAATCGTAGAAGTATCACGCTTAGGGTCGGAGCATATCGGGCACACATCTGTATCACTGATATTATGGCACACGCGACAATACTTCACCTCTTTTTTCATTCTAGAGATCGCCGTCACAAACTGATCGACATCCTCATCAGTTTGTCGCAAAGTATGCAAAACCAGACGAAGAGCAGTCTTCCTGCCGATACCCGGCAGTTTAGCAAATTCGCTCACCGCCTTTTCCAATAACTGAGAAGGATAATGTTGTTCCATAGCGCAAAGATACGAAAAAAGGCGGACACTAAGAAATGTCCGCCTTAAATATTTTATATATTAGAGTTATCTCATAACCTTACGATACCAAAGTACGAACCAAATCAGAGACACTACTAATACCACTGCTCCCAACAGATAACCTAATGTGAGGTTCAATCCCAATGCCTTCGGACTCACGAAGAGGAACGAAGCACATACCGTAGTCATAAACAGCGCAGGAATCAGTGAGATAACATATTTCTTTTTCTGTTGTACCAAATATACGGTTATCGTCCATAAAGTAAAGACGCTCAACGTTTGATTAGCCCATCCAAAATACTGCCAGATGACATTAAATCCATCCTCGTCAGAAATATTAAACCATAGAAATCCCAATGTTACCAGCATCAAGGGAACACAAACATACAGACGCTTAGGAATAGACTGTTGTTCTATATGCAAGAATTCTGCAATAATCAACCGAGCACTACGCAATGCAGTATCACCACTTGTGATTGGTGCTGCCACAACACCAAGTAGAGCAAGTATACCGCCAATAGTACCTAACCATCCATTACTCACAATCGTCACCACCTGAGGAGCCGGAGTGTTCTGCGCTGCTCCCAGTAGTTCTGCCGCGCCACCATAAAAGAAATACATAGATATTGTCGCCCAGATCAAAGCTACAGCACCTTCTGTAATCATGGCACCATAAAACACCGGTCGTCCATAACTTTCACTCTTTATACAACGAGCCATCAAAGGACTCTGAGTAGCATGAAAGCCGCTGATAGCACCACAAGCGATGGTAATAAACAAAGCGGGAAAGATAGCATCACCACTCGGATTCATATTCGCCAACCCGTCTGTAAGCTCCGGAAGAGATGGCCATTTTAGTAAAAGATAAACACCTAGAGCTATAGCCATAAAGAGAAGCGAAAAAGCAAACAATGGATAAATCTTACCTATAATCTTATCAATAGGCATCAACGTGGCCACGACATAATACACGAAGATTACGCCACACCATGCCAATGTCACTGTCATGGGATCCCAATGTACGAAATCCTCGGTCATACCACTCAGGATAATAGCCGGACTATACACAAACACGGCTCCTACCATGATCAATAACAGAATTGTAAAGATAAGCATGATCGTCTTGGTACGCCCCCCAAGATACTTACCGACCAATTCCGGAAGTCCTACTCCCCCATGGCGCACACTAAGCATACCACTCATAAAATCGTGCATTGCCCCGGCGAAGATACATCCGAAGACAATCCACAAATAAGCCGAAGGACCGAATTTAGCACCCATGATAGCACCAAAGATAGGACCGGTGCCCGCAATATTCAAAAACTGAATCATGAAAATCTTCCAAGAAGGAAGAACAACAAAATCTACGCCATCTGCCTTTGTTATAGCTGGCGTAGGACGATTGTCGGGACCAAAAATACGCTCAACAAACTTTCCATAAACAAAATAGCCCAAAACGAGAGCTAACATACTAACGACAAAAGTAATCATTTCTTCTTGTTTGTTTTAAATTGCTACGCAAAAGTACACAAATAATTTGAAAAACAAAAAATTATCACTACCTTTGTTGCCAAATTGAAAGATGATGAAAAGAATCTATACTTTTATGTTATTATTATGCGGGATTATCAGCACCTATGCGCAATCCCTGTACGAGAACAATCCTAAACGAGAAGTCAGAGCTGTTTGGCTCACTACAATAGGAGGCATTGACTGGCCTCATTCTTACGCACAATCAACCTACTCGATAGAGAAACAGAAGAACGAACTCCGACAGATTCTCGATCAACTGCAAAAGGCTAACATCAATACCGTATTGTTGCAAACGCGCGTAAGAGGTACCATGATCTATCCATCCAACTACGAACCTTGGGATGGATGTTTATCCGGATTCCCGGGCAGAAGTCCTGGTTATGATGCATTACAATTTGCAATCGAAGAATGCCACAAGAGGGGTATGGAACTACATGCATGGGTGGTAACGATCCCTGTTGGAAAATGGGATGGCCTTGGATGCAGAACTCTTAGAAAGAAATTTGGCAATCTGATTGTAAAGATCGGTCTCGATGGATATATGAACCCACAAGACGCACGCACGGGCACATACCTCGCTAACATTTGTCGTGAGATTACTAGAAATTACGATATCGATGGCATACACCTCGATTATATTCGCTATCCGGAAACTTGGAGCATCAAGGTGAGCAGAGAGCGTGGACGGCAGTATATCACGGATATCGTTAAAAAGATTTCATATGCCGTGAAGTCAGAAAAGCCATGGGTCAAGATGAGTTGTTCTCCTATAGGCAAATACTGCGACCTTACCAGATACTGGAGCCACGGATGGAATGCTTACGAGAAAGTATGCCAGGATGCACAGGCATGGCTACGTGACGGTCTCATGGACGAACTCTTCCCGATGATGTATTTCCGAGATAACCAGTTTTTCCCTTTTGCGATAGATTGGAGTGAAAATAATTATGGCAAGATCATAGCTCCGGGGGTAGGAATCTACTTTCTAGATCCACGCGAAGGACAATGGAAGATAGATGACGTAACACGTCAAATGTACGAACTGCGTCGCATCCATCTCGGACATACATTTTTCCGCAATAAGTTCTTCGTCGATAACCATCAGGGTATCTATGATTTCACCCGAAACGATTTCGATCGCTACCCAGCCCTTGTTCCAGAAATGACTTGGGGTAAACGAGTACCCACAGAAATCAGATACAACCTATATGCGAGTGACACATACCCTGTAGATGCTACAGACGCACGAAATCTACTCGCCATAAGACAGACACGTGAGAGCATCAACCATATAATAAAAGGTGTAAACAAGAAATATACATTGGTTACTACTATCGACAGATACAATCATGAGGAGATACCAGAACAAGCCATCCATACTGCTGTTAGTACTACAGAACTTCTTAAATGTGACGGGCGCACACTTCAAGTTGAAGAAAAGCCAAGCACATTAGATGCCAAGTTTATTCTGATAGAAACTCTACAGGGAACGCCAGTGAAGACCTACCCATATAATAAAGCAACTATCGATATCCGAAATATACGTGAAGGGATATACTATGCTAAATCACTGAATAGCAAAGGAATAACCCATAAGTTAGGTATATTTATTATCAGACGTTGATAGATGAAAATTAAAAAAATCGCAAAAAAGTACATAAAAAGTTTGGTAGTCTACTAAAAAGTTACTACCTTTGCACTCGCAATTCAGAAATGAGGCTTAAACCTCTGCAAGATGTTGAGTATGCACCCTTAGCTCAGTTGGTAGAGCAACTGACTCTTAATCAGTGGGTCTAGGGTTCGAATCCCTAAGGGTGTACAAACATCAGACAATGAATTCGCCATGCACCCTTAGCTCAGTTGGTAGAGCAACTGACTCTTAATCAGTGGGTCTAGGGTTCGAATCCCTAAGGGTGTACAAAAGAAGTCCAGAACATTAAGTTTTGGACTTCTTTGTTTTTATCCCCCCTACACTCTCTCACAGTTCTATTCATTCACTTCTATTATTACGCAACTGTTATACTTTTTTAATATAATGAACCTTTCATTGTTTAATTTTCAACCATTAAAAGATGCTCATAATTCGCAAATTTGGAATTAATAACAGGTTGATCACAAATATCAGAATTACAAACAAAGTATAATCAACTGATTACTAGATAGTTGCAAATTTGTATCTGATTTTATCTTCAAAATATACCAGAGATATCGACTTATTTAGTTAACTACGAAAGGCTACATACCTATTCACGTAAGTTTACGAAGTTAACTGCGTAAGCTGATGAAGTTAACTGCATTCGGGGAAACAACTTTTTGAGAGGTACTTTCCTTGCTTTTCGAGACATCAGGCTTCCCATACGGAGCTAGATGAAGTAAAAATACTATCACTTTTTCTTTTAACAGTTCTATGCTAATGCTTAAATAGTGTGAAATACATCCAATAACTCTACACCAACAAAAGATTGTTATTAGAATCTCTAATATCTGTTATCGAAACATCTACGAACCAAGACTTCATGGAATAAAAAAGAATACGTAACTTTGCCTCCGCAAATAGGAATTAGATATTATAACATGAATTTATTTTATAACCTCTTTAATGGTTTCCCAGAATTCTGGGGAGGCGGTGTAGCCCACTCGGTACTTATCGTATCACTGGTTATGGCCATAGGTCTTACATTGGGCAAAATTAAAGTAAAACATGTATCGTTAGGATTGGCATGGGTGCTGCTCGTGGGTATCATCTTCGGCCATTTCTGCCTAACACTAGAACCTAACCTACTCCACTTTATCAAAGAGTTGGGACTTATCGTCTTCGTCTTTGCTATTGGCTTAGAGGTAGGACCGGGTTTCTTTTCTTCATTCCGACGTGGCGGTTTGGCACTAAACAGTTTGATGGTGTTAGTGCTATTTTCTAGTATCGCTATCACACTGATCATTCACTATATATCAGGCATACCAATGACAACAATGGCAGGTATTTTCTCCGGTGCCGTAACCAACACACCGGCTTTGGGTGCCGCTCAACAGGCTACAACGGATGTATTTGGATATGATGCTCCAAAGATTGCTATGGGATATGCAGTGACCTATCCTATGGGTGTGATTGGTGTAATCTTGGCTTTTCTGATTCTAAGATATGCATTGCGCATCAACCTAAACAAGGAAGAACATACTGCACTGCGCGGTCTGGGAAGCACAGAGCGACTGACCGTAAGAAATATCACTATCGAGGTTAGCAACAACATGATAGACGGAAAGATGCTGGGTGACATCCGTCAGTTCGTGAAACGCGAATTCGTGATTACACGCATCGTTTTTGATGGCGAAGAGGATGAATGTCACATCGTTTCCGGTAAGACTATTCTGCACCGTGGCGACAAACTTCTTGTAGTGGTAACACCAAAGGATGAAGATGCAGTAAAAGCACTTTTCGGTCACTCCATAGACTATGACTGGACTAAATTCGACAGTCAAATGAAGACACGTCGCATGATTGTCTCAGAAAGGAAACTGAACGGCAAGACCATTGCTGATTTAAATATCCGTACAAGATTTAATGCAAACATCACACGAATCACTCGCAATGGTGTTGACCATGTGGCCACTCCACAGTTTGTACTGCAGACGGCCGATATACTAACCGTGATAGGTAGCGAAAATGCATTGACTCACACCGAAAGTGAGGTGACAACACGCAACCATCACGCATCTTATTCTGATCTCGTTCCAATCTTCATAGGTATTTCCCTGGGCTGTATTCTTGCCCATATTCCATTCATAATCCCAGGACTACCACAGCCTGTAAAATTCGGACTTGCTGGTGGACCGATGATTATTGCAATATTAATGGGATATTTTGGTACAAAGAATCACTGGCTCAACACAGCCACGTTTAGTTCGGGAAATATGTTGCGCGAAATCGGCATCACAATGTTTCTGGCATGTGTCGGACTACAGGCTGGTAAAGACTTCATCGCAACAGTGATCACAAGCGAAGGATTGCAGTGGGCTGGTTATGGCCTGATGATCACCATGATCCCAATCCTAATTGGTGGCATCGTTGGCCGCTACGTGATGCACCTCAACTTCTTCACATTAATGGGTGTGCTATCAGGTGGCAATACCAACCCTCCTGCTCTCGCTTACGCTAATGAGTTCACCTCGACAGATGCGCCTTCTATCGGCTACACAATGGTTTATCCACTAGCCATGATCTTGCGCATCATCATTATCCAGGTGCTCATCATGGCAATAGCCTAAAACGTTTAGAAATCGAGGTTATATTTTTTTATAGCAGTAGATTCTCTTAAGATTCGGCAGAACTCCTCTGCCGAATTTTTTGTATATACGCCTTTCAGTCTATGAATACAACCTTCCATCAGATTGTGATCGATGTCAAGGGGCACAGAAGCGAGACCTTCTACATCATGGATGGCAGTATCAGAGAGTATTGAAACATATTGACTCTGCTTAAGAACATTGAGCAGAATACTAACGTCATTAAGTTCCATCCGCACATTGAGCTGTTGTTCCTCCTCACCCGCTATAGCTGCATCAAGCATCTCACGAGGTTGCATACCACGAGCTGGCATAGCGATATCAAATCGCTGCAAGTCGCTGAGAGTAACTTTGTCAAGTTGCATCAAAGGATGATCGGTACGTGCTATCACCGAAAGTGGCTCATGAAAGAGAACTTCACTCTGAATCTTAGGATAATTCTCCAAAGGTTTGAAAGCTAGAACAAAGTCAAGTTCGCGATGCTGAAGCATTGTCATCAGTTCTCCCATTGTCTTATAGACAATATGTAGTTTTACATTAGGATGCTTACGACTAAACTCAAGCATAGTCTCGGTAATGATAGGACTAAAGGAATAAGTGACACCAATATAGAGGCTACCCGTGAGCAAGTTTTTCAGTCCGTTCATCTGCTCAACACAATTATCCGCAGAAGATACGGTTTCAAGGGCGAAAGGTAACAGTTGCTCCCCCTCATTAGTGAGCGATACATCATGACTATTACGCAGAAAGAGTACCACGCCAAGTTCATCCTCTAGTTGCTTGATCTGTTGTGAAAGCGTACTCTGAGTAACGAACATAGCCTTAGCGGCCTCCGAGAAATTGTGGAGCTCGGCGGCTTTGATGAAATAGCGTAATTGTCGTAATTCCATATTCTCTAGTGCTCTATTCCTTCTTTATCGGGTACAAAGTTAATGATTTCTGCGAGATTTCTGCATCTATTGGAATATTTTTCTTTACTTTATCGTCTTTTACGAAAAGAAAAAAGGTTGCCGGAAACATTTCCGACAACCTTTTTCGTACTCTGTAAAATCTACTTCACAGTAGCTTCGGAAAAATAATAGTCTCGAAGTTTCTTTGTTATAATATTGCCCGTAAGAGTGATATTTTGCTGTAGTTTGATATCTTGTGAAGAGGCACCAACTTTCAGAATAAACATACCCGGTGCAATATTCCATTGACGCTGACCGTCATGGGTATAATAGCCAAACTGCTCGGTATACATTTTGATACATACAGTTTTGGTGTCCCCAGCCTTGAGCGACACACGGGCAAAGCCCTGAAGTTGAATAGGACGGATATGCTGACTATCTGTTGTCGGCGAAAGATACAACTGCGCAATTTCGTCTGCATCTTTATCACCGGTATTCTTCACCTCAAAACTGAGCGTTATACTCTTATCACTAGTCTTTACTTCCGGATTTACCTTCAGGTTACTATACTCAAAAGTGGTATAGCTCAATCCATAGCCGAAAGGCCATTCTATGCGAGGATCTTTCTCTGCAGAATAGTTGTAACAGATAGGTTTATAGATTTCACGATTAGGGTAGCTCACAGAAAGTTTCGCTGATGGCGACACTTTACCATATAGAATATCAGCTACAGCATGACCACCTTCTTCTCCCGGATACCAAGCTTGAACGATAGCAGCACAACGATTGGCGATCTTAGAAATCACTTGAGCACGACCGCCGAAGAGTACAAGAACTACTGGTTTACCGGTGGCTATGAGTTGCTCCACATACTGTTCCTGTTTACCCGGAAGGCGCAAGCCTTCACGATCTCGGTTTTCACCACAAAGCATCACATTTTCACCCATGGCAGCAATGATAACGTCGGCTTTCTTGGCCATTGCAAGAGCCTCAGCTTTATTAGCTTTCTCGCCAGAATCTACCTTACGGTGTAGAATCTTGTAATCCCAAGCACGTTCGTCACCACCCTGACTGAGTTTTGTTTCTATCTTCTCTGTCCAATCACAGCCACGGGAATATGAGATATTCATACCCTCAGGTTTCAAGTCCTTCATACCCTCGAGCAGTTTCACGATATGAGGATGTTCTAGGTCTTCTGTATTCATCTTCCAGAAGTAGGTCATCGAAGGGAAGGTATAATCGCCACACATTGCCCACATACTGTTGGCATTAGGGCCTGTAACGAAAACATTCTTCTGATTACCGAGTGGCAAGACACCATTATTCTGCAGTAAGACAACAGACTGTTTGGCAATATCGTAGGCTGTCTGACGTTCTTCCTTGGAGTCAAGTTTGATATACTCTCGACCATAGAGATAAGGATGCTTATCAAATAAGCCCGAACGATATTTGTAACGGAGTACATCCTTGACTGCACGCTCGAAAGCGTCATACTTGACAATACCTTTATCAAGTCCTTGCTGTAGGAATTTATAGTTATCTCCTGTAGGGAAATCTACATCATTACCTGCATTGATGGCTGCTGCAGCCTTGTCGAGTGGAGTCTTGAGATCTGGCAACTGGTCTATGGCCGTATAATCGCTGACCACCATACCATCAAAGCCCAGATAATTACGAAGGATATCGGTAAGGATTTTGCTGTTGGCTACACAATTGGTACCGGAAACGGCATGATAGCCAGGCATCAAGGCCTTACTTCCTGCCAAACGGATCATCGTCTCATGAGGTAACAGGATTTCTTCCATCAGTTCTTTCTCTTCTGCATCACCACCTCCGCCATAGCCAAGATAGTGTTTTGAACATGCCCCTACTCCCTTTTTCAAGTTTCCTTGCTGCAATCCTTTTACAAAGGCTGTACCCATCACGGCAGAAAGATAGCCATCTTCGCCATAAGATTCTTCAAGACGATTAAAGCTAGGAGTACGACAGACATCGACCATCGGTGACAAGGAGAGTACGCCACCCATCTTACGCATATCTACACTTGTTTGGTGGGTTTTAACCTCTGCCAACTCCGGATTAAAAGAACAGGCCTGTCCTATCTGCTGAGGGTAGATGGTAGCATCTTTAGCATTAACACCGGTAAGCACTTCTTCGTGGAAAAGTGCTGGAATTCCATTGGGGGTATGGTGAATTAACCAGTCTTGTACGGAAGCAACCCGATCGCGAAGGGTGTTAGCATCAAGAGGTTTCTGACTGGCATACTGTGAGAAATGACCAATACCATTAGGAATCAATTCATGACACTTAGCGGTATCAAGACAACCATTTTCATCGAAAAGGTCGTCCATATAAGCACTTCTCAACTGATTGATTCGTTCCTCTTGCGACATTTTGTCGTAGAGTTTGTCTACTTGTTTATTTATATCCATAGTACTATTACTGCAACTTGCCATAGCAACAGCTGCACACATCGTAATGATTTGCTTCTTCATTTTCTTTAATAGATTGCAATTGCTCACAAAGGTAATTGATTATTTCCAAATAGAGTTGATTTTTCTAAAAAATATGTTACTTTTACATGGATGACTGTAATTGTGCGAAATTAAAATATGGTGGATTCAGCCATCACTCTTGTGAAACTAAACCCACCATATTTTTATGATTTATATAAAACTAGATCGATCAAATATCTAGTTCCGGAGCTTTCTCGGCACCGGCCTCAGCCTCAAACTTAGCCATCTTGTCAAAGCCAAACATACCGGAAATAAGTGCATTAGGCATGTGACGGATGGAAACATTATAATCTTGAACTGACTCATTATATTTCTGACGAGCCTCGTTGATACGATTCTCACAGCCTTCAAGTTGCACCTGCAAGTCTTTGAAATTCTCACTAGCCTTGAGGTCAGGATAACGTTCACTGATAGCCATCAACTTACCAAGGGCTGCACTCAACTGACCCTGTGCCTCCTGAAATTGTTTGAGTTTTTCCGGAGTGATATCACCAGCATTCAGATTGATCTGAGAAGCTTTGCTACGTGCCTCGGCTACCTCCTTAAAGGTCTCACTCTCATGCTTGGCATAAGCCTTCACAGTTTTTGCAAGATTAGGCAACAAGTCGGCACGACGCTGATATGTGGCCTGAACATTGGCCAAAGCTGTTGTAGCGCTTTCCTGTTTTGTAACCATGCCATTATAGGCACCTAACAACCACAATACGATAACTGCAACAACTGCAATTACAATCCATAATCCTTTGTTCTTCATATCATTTGGGTTTAAATTATTACCAACCGCCACCGGCTCCTCCGCCTCCGAAGCTACCACCTCCAAAACTTCCGCCTCCGAAGCTGTCGCTACCATTGCCCATAGAGCCACCGCCACCAAAGATAAATGGAGGTATGAAGATGCCACCACCGCCACCATGATGATCATGACGACTGAAAATGTAAACTATCAATGGCAGAAAAATACAGAGTATGAGAATGATATCGGAAAGACTGAATTCGTCATCAGGATTATCAATCTGTTCGAATCCTGTGTTACCGGTTTTAAGTTTATTGTATATTGCCTTACTGGTCATATAGACAGCACGGTCGAGATTGTTTTCTTTCATATTGGCAACAATACATTCACGACCAATATCCGCACAGTCTACATCAGTAAGGTATTCTTCTACTCCTTTACCCGGAGCTATAAAGTATTTATGATTGGATACGGCAATTACTATTACCAATCCACTACGTTCCTTCTTACTTCCTACTCCATAATGGTTTCCTAAGTCTTGGGCCATACGGAAGGCATCTGCATTGGCAACGCTGTCGACAACGACAAAGACGGTCTGAACCCCCATCTCGCGTTCCATCTTCATCAAATAGATGTTGGCTGAATCTCGTGCTTCATACGATAGCAGATGGTCAGGATCCGAGACATACTGAGTACGATCCTGAAGATAAGGTATTGGCACATTATCTGCCGACCACTCACGGGCTTGCCCATTCCCTGAAAAGAGAACGGCAAACAAAAGAAGTAATATCGACAGTATTCTATTCATAATGCTACTCAAAAACTTCGTCTATTCCATCAGACGGGGATGAGTCTGACTTTAGACAAGGATTATACTCTGCAGGAATGTCAAACTTGGTGTCGTCATGATAAGGTAACATCGGATCTGCATATACCTTACGCATGAATATCGCCCATACTGGCAATGCCATCATCGCTCCCTGACCCATATGCATAGAATCAAAATGGATGTCACGGTCTTCTCCTCCTACCCAACAGCCACTAACAAGCTGTGGGGTGAAACCCATAAACCAACCATCTGAATTATTATTCGTGGTTCCTGTCTTGGCGCCTATCTGACCTTTGAAGTTATACATATAACGAAGACGACTGGCCGTACCTCCATCTACAACTCCCTGAAGGAGAACAAGCATCTTATTGGCACAATCGGCACTAATCACCTCGCTCATACGTGGTTGGAACTTGGCTATTGTATTGCCTTCATTGTCCTCTATGCGACTCACGAACAGAGGGGCGCAACGAATGCCATGATTAGCAAAGGCCGTATAGGCACTCACCATCTCTGCAACAGACACTTCACAAGGTCCCAAACAGAGAGACATAGAAGCATGGATGTCTGGATTATTGATACCATAATCACGAAGTTTCTGTAAGAATTGCTGCGGATTGAGCTTACTCATCAGATAGGCTGATATCCAGTTGTTAGACTGCGCTAATCCCCACTTCAAAGTGACCATTTGACCATAACGGGCATGACTGGCATTACGAGGTGTCCAAGGCACTCCTGCCACCATATAGGTTTGCTGACGGTTTGGAGCTAGGTCACATGGCGAGAATCCATTCTCCATAGCCAGTGAATACAGGAATGGTTTGATGGTAGAACCTACCTGACGGCGACCACTCATCACCATATCATACATGAAATGGTTGTAGTCTATACCTCCGACATATGCTTTCACTGCGCCAGTCTTTGGATCCATGCTCATAAAACCAGAACGCAAGAAGGTCTTGTAATATCGGATGGAATCCATTGGTGTCATCAAAGTATCTATATCACCATGATAAGTAAATATGGTCATATCCGTCTTGGTGTGGAATGCCTGTCGGATTTCTTCATCTGAGTAACCAGCTGCCTTCATATCGCGATAACGTTCACTCTGAACCATTGAACGATTCATGATGGCTTTAATATCTTTGGCGCTCAACTTATCTGAGAATGGTGACCATGGCTTTCCTGCCTTCTCTCGATTGAATGCTGGCTGCAGGGTCTTCGCCACATGCTGATAGACAGCTTCCTCTGCATACTGTTGCATGCGGGAATCTATCGTCGTATATACCTTCAATCCGTCGGTATAGACATTATATGGTTGACCGTCACTCTTAAAATTCTTGTTGCACCAACCATACAAAGGGTCTGAGGCCCAAGCAATTGAATCTATCGTGTATTGATTCTTATTCCATGACGGATAATCGGCAAGATCTGGTTTCTTGGCCATCATATATTGACGAAGGAACTCACGGAAATACACGGCACTACCATCCTTATGGTCTGTACGGTGAAAATCCAATACAAGTTCTTGAGAACTATATTTCTCATACTCTGCATTACTCAAATAACCAGCCTTCAACATCTGTCCTAAAACAACATTACGACGTTGGCGACAACGATCCGGATAACGAATTGGATTGAAGAGTGAAGGATTCTTGCACAGTCCTATCAATGTTGCCGACTCTATAAGTGACAAATCTTTAGGCTCTTTATTAAAATAGGTGTTAGCTGCGGTCTTGATACCAACAGCATTATGCAGGAAATCAAAATAGTTAAGATAAAGCGCAAGTATCTCTTCTTTGGTATAAGTGCGCTCGAGTTTTACTGCTATCACCCACTCTATCGGCTTCTGCATCAAGCGTTCCAAAGTGGTCTGAACTTTGGCAGAATATAACTGCTTGGCAAGTTGTTGTGTAATCGTACTTCCACCACCGGCATGTGTCTGACCTAACAGTCCACGCTTGACAATAGCTCGTCCTAAAGCGCGGAAGTCGATACCAGAATGCTCATAGAAACGCTCATCCTCAGTAGCCACAAGAGCCTTAATAAGATAAGGTGACATCTTGGAATAAGGAATAACGATACGGTTTTCCTTATTCAGATTCCATGTACCCATTACCTTACCGTCAGAACTATACACCTGAGTGGCATATCGGTTAATAGGATTCTGCAAATCCTCTATATCCGGCATATATCCAATCCAACCATTCCAAATGGCTACAAAAGCCAACGCTATGGTAAGGATTCCTATACATAAGGCTCCCCAAAGGAAGTGTATGAAAGCTTTTCTCATATTAATTCTACTTCTTAAGGTGCAAAAATACAATATTTTTCTCAAAAGAGGCTCATAAATCGAAAATTATATGTAACTTTGGAGGCGAATTCGAAACAATCAATCAAATTATAAATGGAAAAACATAATTTTGTGACGATTGCCGACCTCTCGAAGGAGAAAATTCTTTATCTCCTACAGATGGCGCAAGAGTTCGAAAAACATCCAAACAGAGAACTGTTAAAGGGAAAAGTGGTAGCAACGCTTTTCTTTGAACCGTCAACCCGCACTCAACTTAGTTTCCAAACAGCAGCCAACCGCTTAGGGGCTCGTGTCATCGGCTTCTCTGATGCCAAAACCTCAAGCACCACTAAGGGCGAAACATTGAAAGATACCATACTGATGGTAAGCAATTATGCAGATGTTATCGCCATGAGGCATTACATCGAAGGAGCCGCCCAATATGCCAGCGAGGTAGCACCAATACCTATTATTAATGCAGGAGATGGTGCTCATATGCATCCTTCACAATGTCTGCTCGATTTATATTCTATATATAAAACTCAAGGAACACTAGAAAATCTAAATATTTATCTTGTAGGAGATTTGAAATATGGTCGCACGGTTCATTCTCTGATTATGGCGATGCGACACTTCAACCCAACTTTCCACTTTATTGCTCCTAAAGAATTGGCCATGCCTATGGAATATAAACTATATTGCAATGAGCATGGAATTAAATATGTGGAGCATACAGAATTCAACGAGGATATTATCGCTGATGCTGACATCTTATATATGACTCGTGTACAGAAAGAGAGATTCAGCGACTTGATGGAATACGAAAAGGTAAAGAATGTCTATATTCTGAAGAATGATATGCTAGGAAATGCTAAGCCTAACATGAAGATTATGCACCCGTTACCTCGTGTCAATGAAATCGCATACGATGTAGACGAGAATCCGCATGCCTACTATATTCAGCAGGCTAAGAATGGACTCTATGCCCGAGAAGCTATCTATAGCTACTGTCTGGGTATTACGCTCGACGATATCAAAAATGATGACACCATCATCAATTCTAAGTTTTAAAGCATTCATATAAAATGGGAAATAAGGAATTATTGGTTTCTGCTATTGAAAATGGAACCGTTATCGATCATATTCCGACCGAAAAAACTTTTCAGGTCGTAAACTTGCTCAACCTTCAGAATGAGACTCATCCTGTAACGATAGGATTCAACCTTCCTTCAAAAAAGGTCGGCAAAAAGGGGATTATCAAAATCTCTAATAAGTTCTTTACCAATGAGGAGGTGAACCGTCTGAGCGTGGTAGCACCTAAAATCGTACTCAACATTATCAAGAACTACGAGGTGGTGGAAAAGAAAACGGTAGAAACACCTGATGAACTGAGAGGTATCGTGAAGTGTAACAACCCGAAATGTATTACCAACAACGAGCCTATGAATACCGTATTCAATGTGGTGGACAAGACTCATGGTATACTGAAATGCCGCTATTGTGACAAAGAACAATACATTGATAAGGTAGAGTTGATTTAATACTGAATAGACAAATATCAGTAAAATAACAAAATGATATAAATTCCTATATTTTTCTTTGCAGATGTTAGAAATAATATGTAAATTTGCACGCATATTTACTTAAGGGAAGATTTTAAATTTCAAAATAACACTAATAAAATGAGAAGAGATCAAGAGATTTTCGATCTTATCGAGAAAGAGCATCAGCGCCAGCTTAAAGGCATGGAGCTTATCGCATCTGAGAATTTCGTAAGTGACGAAGTGATGAACGCTATGGGTTCTTACCTAACCAACAAATACGCTGAAGGTTATCCTGGTAAGCGTTACTATGGTGGTTGTCAAGTTGTAGACGAAGTTGAAACTCTCGCTATCGAACGCGTCAAGAAATTGTTCGGTGCAGAATATGCTAACGTTCAGCCTCACTCTGGTGCTCAGGCTAATCAGGCTGTATTACTTGCTGTACTAAAACCAGGCGACACTTTCATGGGACTGGATCTTGACCAGGGCGGTCATCTTTCACATGGTAGCGAGGTAAACACTTCTGGTATGCTCTATAATCACATCGGTTACACGCTGGACCGTGAAACTGGTCGTGTGGACTACGATGAGATGGAAAGACTGGCTCTCGAAAATAAACCTAAACTGATCATCGGTGGTGGTTCTGCTTATAGCCGTGAATGGGACTATGAGCGTATGCGCAAGATTGCTGACGAGGTCGGTGCTCTCTTAATGATTGATATGGCACACCCTGCTGGTCTTATCGCTGCTGGTTTGCTGAAAAATCCATTAAAGTATGCTCATATCGTAACAACAACAACACATAAAACTCTTCGTGGTCCTCGCGGTGGTGTTATTCTATTAGGAAAAGACTTTGATAACCCTTGGGGATACACTACAAAGAAGGGCGTCGTAAAGAAAATGAGCACTTTATTCAATTCTGCTGTCTTCCCAGGTAATCAGGGTGGTCCTCTGGAGCATGTCATCGCTGCCAAAGCTGTGGCTTTCGGAGAGAACCTTGAACCTTCTTGGATTGAATATGCTACACAGGTGAAAAAGAATGCTGCGGTATTGGCTGATTCTCTTATCGAACACGGTTTCAGTATCGTAAGTGGTGGTACCGATAACCATTCTATGCTACTCGACCTACGTCAGAAATATCCTGACCTAACGGGTAAGGTGGCTGAGAATGCTCTCGTTGCTGCTGACATCACTGTAAACAAGAATAAAGTGCCTTATGATGAGAGAAGTGCCTTCCAGACTTCCGGTATCCGCTTAGGTACTGCTGCTATGACAACTCGTGGTGCAAAGGAAGACATGATGCATCTGATTGCAGACTTAATCGACGAGGTCCTCGCTGATCCAGAGAATGATCAGGTAATCGCACGTGTTCGTGAAAAAGTAAATACGACCATGAAGGATTATCCTCTCTTCGCTTATTAAGTGAATAAATGAAATCTAAATAAAAGGGCTGTATCATCACATGATGACACAGCCCTTTCTTTTTATAATCAATCCCGAAAGAATCCCGAAGGGATCCCGAAGATATAAAAGGAAACTATCTTACCGTGATATGGAAACATCCCTGATGAACTTCGTACTTGATATAGCAACGATTCTTTTCACGGAAATCACGAAGTACTTCGCTGAGCACCCATTTCAAAGTATCATTCCGTACTTTTCTACGAGGTTTCCCCGGGGCTTCAACCGTTTTATATCGATTATAACAAAGATCGAATGTCGTACCATACATATGGCATGAGTTCTGAGTTGCATTGCCATTATGAGTACGCAACTTCGAAACATCATCTTTACTACGTAATACACTCGTAATGATTACTTTATGCAAAGGAATACCCTTACATTGTAAACTATCATAGAAACTACGACCAATATCCTGAAGAAGGACAGAGGCCCTAGGTACTAAATATGGTATACTCGAATGAAGTTTGTCAATATAGAAATAAGGATTACTACCTACATACACCAGTTTATCTTTCTGATGCACAGCTTCATCTCGATTCAAAATAGGCTTTACACCAAATTGCTGAGCAGCAATCAACTGAACATCATTCTGATCCGGGAAAGTTTTCCCAAAATTAGGTACGCTATAAATACGATTCTTAACCAAAGATCCATCAGAATTAAAGAAACGTGATTGTTTGAACTGATAAATAGAATTCTTTAATGCCAAAGTATGAGATTTCTTAGTCTCATCAGACGAAGTATCAGAACTAACAAGAGCACTTGAATCAACGACTATAGTATCAGAGGTTGAATCTATTGGAATACGATCTTTGGCTACCTCAGGAAATATCAGTTTGACTAGAAACAAGAGGACAACAATCGCTGAGAAAACTTTAAGAAATGTATTTTTTGTAATCTTCATTTAATATTCTTGTGTATTTTAAGCGCAAAAGTACAAAAAAGATTAGATATAGGAGACTAGTTTCACTATTTTTTTGTAAATTTGCAGCGTTTAATAAAATAAGGTAAAACCAGTTTTTAAGTAGTACATTGATAGAGAAACATATTGTATTAGAGGATATTGACCCAGTAGTATTTTACGGCGTCAACAATAGTCATCTGCAAATGATTAAGTCGTTATTTCCAAAATTACGCATCGTAGCCAGGGACAACGTTCTACGCGTGCTTGGAGATGAAGAAGAAATGGCTAAATTTGAAGAAGACATAGAGAACATGCGGAAACATGTCATCAAGTTTAACACTATCAATAACGAAGATATTCTCGACATCGCCAAAGGGAAAAAGACGAAAGCCGACGCAGCAAAAGGTGTATTGGTATATAGTATTTCCGGGCGCCCTATAAAGAGTCGAAGCGAGAATCAACAGAAACTAATTGATGCCTTTGAAAAGAGTGATATGATGTTTGCCGTCGGTCCTGCCGGAACTGGTAAAACATATCTCAGTATAGCTCTCGCCGTTAAGGCTCTGAAGGAGAAACAAGCCAAAAAGATTATTCTCTCACGCCCTGCTGTAGAAGCCGGTGAAAAACTGGGATTCCTCCCCGGTGATATGAAAGATAAAATCGATCCATATCTGCAACCGCTATACGATGCCTTGGAAGATATGATTCCAGCGGTGAAACTGCAAGACATGATGGAGAAACATATCATCCAAATTGCTCCACTCGCCTTCATGCGCGGTAGAACTCTAAGCGACGCCGTCGTCATCCTCGACGAGGCTCAAAATACAACTCCACAACAGATCAGAATGTTCCTAACTAGAATGGGATGGAATACTAAAATGATAATCACTGGAGATATGACCCAAATAGACCTTCCGAGAGAACAGAAAAGCGGACTTAAAGAAGCTCTCAAAATTCTCAAAAAGATAGAAGGTATCTCTATAATCAATTTAGGTCAGAAGGATATCGTCAGACATAAGCTCGTTACGCGAATCGTTAACGCCTACGATGCCTACGATAAGAAAATAGAGGAAGAAAAAGAAACGCGTAAACTTGAGAAAGAAAACTCTCACAAAAACTCAATTCCTTATATCGAAAAGAGTACGACAACAAAGAATTAGGATTTAATAATATAAAACTAAAATGAAAGCATTGACTAAGACTGATTTCCATTTTGATGGACAGAAAAGTGTTTACCACGGTAAGGTACGTGACGTTTATGACATTAACGATGACTTGATGGTCATGGTTGCAACCGATAGAATTTCGGCATTCGACGTTGTTCTACCTAAAGGTATTCCTTTCAAGGGACAGGTGCTCAA
>CACYKX010000033.1 GCA_902775075.1 uncultured Prevotellaceae bacterium
GTCTTCAAGTCTTTCGGACTCATCACGTACTTATTATCTATTTCCAGTTGATTACCGGTTTCATTATCTGTTACCGTATAAGAACGACGACAGATTTGCACACACTCACCACGATTGGCTGAACGATTGGCATTGGCAAGACTGAGATAACATTTGCCACTTACTGCCATACAAAGTGCTCCATGACAGAACATCTCAATACGAATTTGATTGCCCATCGGGCCACAGATATTCTGCTTGATGATCTGCTCATGAATTTCCTTCACCTGATCCATATTCAGTTCACGAGCCAATACTGAGACATCAGCAAAACGAGAATAAAACTTTAATGCTTCTGTATTTGATATGTTAAGTTGGGTGGAAAGGTGTACTTCCTCGCCTACTTCATTACAATATGACATGACAGCAACATCACTTGCGATGACGGCAGAAATCCCAGCCTCTTTGGCTGCATCGATGATTTCTTTCATCGTGGCAATGTCTCCATCATAAATTACGGTGTTCACCGTGAGATAGGTTTTTATACCATGCTCATTACAAGTAGCCGCAATCTCACGCAAATCACTAATGTCAAAGTGATTGGCTGAATGAGAACGCATATTCAACTTGCCAATACCGAAATATACTGAGTCGGCACCAGCTTGAATGGCAGCCGCCAGCGATTCGCGCGAACCGACAGGCGCCATAACTTCGAATTCTTCAATTTTTGCATTCATGGCTGCAAAGTTACAAAAAAAATTGTATTTTTGCATCTTGTATGAAGAATCATGTATTTTTTATTGCTCTTATCATCTTATTATGTGGGTGCAAGGATCACAAAGTGCCTGTTGCTCAGCATCTTGGAATACATAACGATGTACTCCTGAAAACCACTCCGGTAAAGAATCAGGGGCATAGTGATGTGTGCTGGATTTATGCGATGCTCGCCACCATCGAAAGTGAACATCTGATGAAGGGGGATTCGGTAAATCTGTCGCCTGCTTTCTATGCTAGGATGATGTTCAGGGATAAAGCCAATAAAGTGTTTTTCAATAATAGAAACTGCGGTATCTCGATGAGAGGTATGGGTATGACTTTCATTCACCTTATTAATAAGTATGGTGCCGAGCCATACGATTCATACCCTGACAAGGATAATATCAACTATAAGGTGTTATCAAGGAAGATTGAAAAGATGGCCTTGTGCTACACTCGTCTATCGAAAGGTCTCCGAACTTATCAGGAGGATGTGGAGGATATCATCGATGAAGATATGGGATATATGCCAGCAAAATTCGTACATATGCTCGGTGCTGAATACACGCCATTAGAGTTTGCTCATAGTGTTTGTGTGCCTGATGAGTATCTGTTCTTTACCAGTTTCACTCACCATCCGTTCGGAAAGATGTTTGCAGTAGAATCTCCGGACAACGTAATGAATGATTCGTGTTATAATGTAGATATGAAGACGATGATGACGACCATCGAGAATGTTCTTCGAAAGGGGCATCCTGTGTTCTGGGAGGGTGACATCAGCGAACCGGGTTTCTCTTTTGCCGATGGTATTGCCGTATTACCTTCTTCGTGCAGCATCACACAGGAGAACCGACAAAGGATGTTTGAGAACCATCAGACAACTGATGACCATGCCATGGCACTTGTGGGATTGGCTCATGACAAGAAGGGGAGAAAATATTTCATCGCCAAAAATTCATGGGGCACAGGTAATGCTCTTCATGGATTTATGTACCTGAGCTATGAATATGTGGCGATGAAAACCATCTGTTTCGGTCTGTCAAGACAGAGATAAACAGTTGTAGGAGAGTTTATCATTTAAGATAACCATCCAATTTCTTCAGATAATATTCTTTGAAGTCGTTCCAATGATAATATGGGGCTATATCGGTCTTAATAGGCAAAGTAGCCTCATTTTCATTTCTCAATACCTTAAAGATGATGTCTTTGTCTCCGTAGTTTTTGCGATAGAAAACAAACTGGATGTTACATGCCATCGGGAAGATACGATAATCGAGCCATCCTTCTTTATCCAAGTCATCAAGGTTTTTGATCTGTTTACCCAGCCCGTCCAAATCAAGCAGACAGGTAAGAGGCATAACCATCGTGTCGTGCCCGTAGCGTAATGTTGCGCCAGGATGCTCAAGGGCAATACAACTATCAGCCTCGGTAATGATCTTGCGAAGAAGGTTACGCTGGCTATAAGGTTGCTGTCCACCGCTCAAAGGAGATGGGCCGAAAGCCACATACCAGAAAGCATTATCACATTTCCAACTATTGTATATCTCTTCATCACTAAAGATATCATACAAAGAGATGCTATTACGCAAGTCTAGACTCTGCATATTGCTGGCCATACTGAATAACTTACGACCCAACCAATTTGCATCAATCTGCTTCTTCCAGTAATCTTCATCGTTAAAGATCAACTTCATAGCATGACTATAATTGGTATGGCTCTTGATGAAATCGGTGTATTCTTTGCAATGGGTGCCCTTTTTCTTCCAACCACCAATATTGTCATCATCACTAAGATTCATATAATACATATCATGATAACTTGCGTCATGACGTATCTTGAGTTTAGGGTTCTCTATCAATAACTGTTGTAGAGCATTCTCCATCGAGAGAATACAACGAATGACAACAGTACTTTTCGCATCTATATGGGCTGAATCGCTGAATATCTCAGGGAAATTCTCATACATACGTTTTGCAATCTGCTTATGCTGTTCTGCGCCACGAAGTGTCAACTCTCCATCTCTACCCATGGCAGACTGGCGAATACGGCGCACCTTCTCCAAGAGTTCCTTGCCCTTTGGGGTAAGTTTGTTGAGAGAGTCAGCCTTGAGCAACATAAAATAAGGTTTGTCATAATCACCCTTCCCTATCTGATATCTACTGCCATGACGACCATAATGACTCAAATAAAAAGCATGGTATCCTGTAGGAGCAGGAGTTAGTTGCTTCTGTAATGGTCCGGGATATGCAAGATAATTACTAGCCGATAAACGACGATCCAACTTAAAATCTTTCTTTGCCTGTTGTCCCATCATAGAAACAGACAACATCATCAAAGAAAGCATAATAATAGTTCTTTTCATTTTTATTAAATCTTAGATGTTGCAAATATAAAACTAAAAATCTACAGATAACCTGCTTGATAGCTTGATTTATATCAAAAACTGCTTAATAACATGTTGTGTCCGCACACAATTATTTGACATATATCAAGAAAGCGTATCATTTATTGACTTTTTCTTGAAAAACATTGTGCATTACTAAAAATCGACCTACCTTTGCAATGTCAAAAGGAAAAAGCGGAAGTTGTTCCGCACATGGTTATTAGGTTTTTAGGTTTAAGATTGTTTAGTTGATAGGATTAGAAAAGGTAAGAAAGATTGTTAGTTTAAAAATAGGATTAGATTAGATAGGTAAATTGAGATTGTTATTAAGGGACAACAGGTATTAGGATAGGGATAAGGTAAATTAAAGATTGTTTTACAAGGGACGACAATTCAGTAGGTAGATAGAAAGAAAGGTAGAAAGATGAACATGATGTTAGTAATTACCTGGGCTGCAATATTTGCAACCACAGGTTACGTGATGAGGGATAGAACAAACCTTTAAAGGTTATGAAAAATTTGAGAAGAAAGAAATAGATGGACGCGTAGCAATAATGCCACGCGTTTTTTGTTGTCTATACTTTTCTTCTTATGCTAAGAAAAGCACGAAAACGGTCTGCACAGTTTGCCAGTTTAACCCTTTCGGCAAACTTTTAAGAATGAACCGAAAAAACCATCATATAATATTTTGTGTTTACTCTCTTTTTTTGTATTTTTGCATCAAAGTATAAATACGGAAAGTATTATGGCAAAACATCCTTTGTGGTCTGATGAATACTGGTTACTGCTCATGCAACTGTATATGAAAAAACCAGTCGGAGTAAAGCCTCTTTACTCTCGTTCCATTGTCGACTTGAGTCTGGAGCTTCACATACCACCCCAGTTTCTGTATGAGCAAATGTTTAAACTCAGAATGGTCACACCTAAAATGGAAAGGCTTTGGGATACCTTCGGAAAGAACCCGAGAAAACTGGCCAAAGAGGTAGACCTTCTCAGAAACATGAAAGGATATGGTAATGCTGAAAAATTCTATGAAGGGGTAAACATCAAGGAATCCTTTGAGAAAGATTGGAAACCTATCAACGGATATCCAAATCTTACGAATATTAAACTTATCCTCATTCTGGATTTATACTTTCAACTTACACCCATCACAATGGTTCCTGAAACTCCGGAAATTATTGATTTGGGAAAACTTATTCACGTGGAGCCTGTTCTTATCTCTGAGGTGTTGCAGGTGTATCAATTCTGTGACCCTTATCTTAACAGGGATGATCTGATGATATCACCATTACTTGCTCCCTGTCAGAGTATATGGAATAAATTCGGAAACGATAATCCGAAGATTTTATACGACTTGGCAACACAACTCAAAGAATACTACAAATAGATAAAACGGGTAGAAAGATAATATAAATCTCTATAGACTATATGGTTCAGAAATTAATTCAAACGCAAACGCAGAAGTTACAGCAACTTCAACGACTGTCGGCTCAACAGATGCTACAGGTGAAGTTGCTCGAGATGCCGTTGACTGAACTGGAGGAGAATATAGATGCTGAACTCGATGATAATCCTGCTCTCGAAAAAATCGAAGAGGAAGAAAATTTCAATGAGGAAGCCGTTACTCTATCAGGTGATTCTGATGACATGAATAATGATGAAGACTTCGAAATGCAGAATGAACGCGAGGAAAGAGAAGAGGCTCTGGATTCTGCACTGGAGAGTATCGGTCGAGACGATGAGATGCCTGACTATGACAATGGGCATTATAATAAACAAAATGCTGATTACGAGGAAATCGTATATGGAGATACCACTTCTTTCTATGATAAGCTGAAAGAGCAAATGGATATGCTCGAACTTACTGATCAAGATCATGATATCATGGAATATCTCATCGGCTCACTCGATAGTGATGGTATTCTGCGAAAAGATCTTGACTCTATCTGTGATGAACTTGCTATCTATCACAACATTGATGTAGATAGCGCACACATTGAAAATATATTGAAAAGACTACAACAGTTTGACCCTGCTGGTATCGGGGGAAGAAATCTACAAGAATGTCTGCTGCTGCAAATTCAGAGATTACCACAAGGAAAACTCGCTGATGCCATGCGAACCGTAATCCAAGAGTATTTCGACGACTTTACCAAAAAGCATTGGGATAAAATAAAATCAGGTATGCAGCTCTCTGATACTCAGGTTGAAACTTTACAGGATGAAATTCGTAAACTCAATCCCAAACCTGGATCATCACTAGGAGAAACAGAAGGTAGAAACATCCAACAGATTACACCAGACTTCATCGTTGAGACAAATGATGATGGAAGCATCTCTTTTTCTCTCAACAATGACAGTCTTCCACAACTTACCATCTCACCGTCTTTCTCTGAAATGATGGACTCTCTGAAAAATAATAAAGAAGGACTGAACAGACAGGAAAAAGAAGCATTACTTTATGTTAAAGAAAAGGTAGATAAAGCCAAAGGATATATCGACGCCATCCGTCAACGCCAACATACTTTGACCATTACCATCAAAGCCATTATCGAATGGCAAAGAAAATTCTTTCAAGATGGAGACGAGGCTGACTTGCGACCGATGATTCTAAAGGATATCGCAGATAAAACAAATCTTGATATCTCTACGATATCACGAGTAAGCAACGTAAAGTACGTACAAACAAAATGGGGTATCTATCCGCTGAAATTCTTCTTTACGGATAGTTATACTACTGAAGATGGCGAAGAGTTGTCTACTAGAAAAATAAAAATAGCACTAAAGGAAATTATAGAAAATGAAGACCATCAAAAGCCAAAGAGTGATGAAACTTTAGCTTCTGATATGAAAGAAAAGGGATACCCTATAGCTCGAAGAACTATTACCAAATATCGTGAGCAATTAGGAATACCCGTAGCTCGACTAAGAAGAAAATGAAAGAAAAAAATATCATATTTACAGCAAGGGTGATGAGTTTGATCTTCACACCATTCTATCTCCCTCTTGTAGGATTTCTAGCCCTCTTTATCTTTAGTTATATGAGAGAATTGCCTTTTACCTATAAACTGTTCATGATTCTCTTCGTATATCTCTTTACGGTATTGATACCATCCATGTTGATACATCTATATCGTAGATATCAGGGATGGACACCTATGCAATTAGGACGAAAGGAACGCCGAATAGTTCCATATATCATATCTATCATCTGCTATGTATTCTGCTTCTTCTGGATGGTATATCATAATGTACCACGATTTCTCAGCATCATCTTGGTTGCAGCTCTCACCATTCAGATGGTTTGTGCGTTTGTCAACGTTTGGTGGAAGATATCTACACATTCGGCGGCTATCGGAGGAGTGGCAGGAGCACTTCTGGCCTTTGCCGAAATATTCACATTCAATCCCACATGGTGGCTCTGTCTTGTACTACTAGTTTCTGGAATGGTGGGTACCAGCAGAATGATCTTAAAACAACACAGTCTATCTCAAGTGCTTATAGGATTTCTATTAGGCTTTGTTTCGGCCTATATCATTATATAGAGAATACTAAACAACAATAAAATAAGATTATATGAAACCATTAGTCAGCATTATCATGGGCTCTACAAGCGATATGCCCGTTATGGAAAAAGCATGTAAATGGTTGAACGACAATGAGATTCCATTCGAGGTTAACGCACTGTCTGCTCACCGTACACCTGATGCCGTAGAGGCTTTCGCTAAAGAAGCTAAAAATCGTGGCATCAAAGTTATTATCGCAGCAGCAGGTATGGCTGCAGCATTACCAGGCGTCATTGCTGCGTCTACTCCTTTACCAGTAATCGGTGTACCTATCAAGGGCATGCTTGATGGTCTTGATGCTATGCTTTCTATCATCCAGATGCCTCCTGGCATCCCTGTAGCTACTGTTGGTGTAAACGCAGCACAGAATGCCGCAATCTTAGCAGCTGAGATGATTGCTCTTACCGATACTGAGGTAGCCAAAAAGGTTGATGCATGGAAAGCTGGTCTCGGAGCCAAAATAGAAAAAGCTAACAAGGATTTGGCCGAAATCAAAGACTATCAGTTTAAATGTAACTAATATTTCTTTCAAATAAAGAATATTTCTATAGATATGGATCTTTTTAATTATCATAGACGAGAAACATCTGTTGTCCACGTAGGTGCCATCGATATAGGGGGAGAGAACCCTATACGTGTGCAATCGATGACAACAACCAATACTAATGATACACAAGCCTGCATAGAACAGGCTGAACGCATTATCAAGGCTGGTGGTGAATTAGTTCGACTCACAACACAAGGTTCTCGTGAGGCTGAGAATCTAAAAAATATCAATGCAGGTATTCGTGCTGATGGCTACAACACGCCATTGGTGGCAGATATTCATTTCAATCCTCATGTTGCTGATGTTGCTGCACTATATGCAGAAAAAGTACGTATCAATCCGGGCAACTACGTAGACCCGGCACGTAAATTCATTCATCAGGAATATACTGACGAGGAATATGCTCAGGAACTCCAAAAAATTGAAGATCGTCTTGTTCCTTTCATCAATATTTGCAAAGAAAATCATACTGCTGTACGTATCGGTGTAAACCATGGCTCTCTCAGCGACCGTATTCGTAACAGATATGGTGACACTCCTGAAGGTATTGTAGAAAGTTGCATGGAATTCCTTCGTATCTTCAAAAAAGAGAACTTCAATGATGTTGTCATCTCTATTAAGTCTTCAAACACTGTTGTCATGGTACGGTCTGTTCGATTACTTGTAGAAACCATGAACAAGGAGGGTATGAACTACCCTCTCCATCTCGGTGTTACCGAAGCTGGTGAAGGTGAGGACGGAAGAATAAAGAGTGCTGTGGGTATCGGTGCATTACTTTCTGATGGTATTGGAGATACTGTTCGTGTAAGTCTTACAGAGGAACCTGAATGTGAGATTCCTGTTGCCCGTCATTTAATTGACTACATTGGCCAAAGAGAGGGGCATTTGGTTATTCCTGCTACAGAAGCAAAGGACTTTGACTGGTTACATCCTACACGTAGAAAGACATTGGCCAACAATAATATTGGTGGGGAAAATGTACCTGTAGTCATCACAAGTCGCACAGGAAAGAATGTTGAAGTCGTATCGGATTCTGATATCAAAGCCGATTATATATATGTTGGAAGTCAACTTCCGAAACATCCTAAGTCTAATGAGACATATATCGTGGATTATAATGTCTATGGTATGCTTGAGCAGGAAAATAAGCTCACAGCCGATGGTAAACTTAAAAATGTAGACTGCCAACTTTATCCAATATTCCCTGTTGTAGCTATTCCTATGTTGTCTATGCTGCAATGTAAGATGAAGTTCCTGGTTTTGCAGTTTGGTACCCCAGCAGAGGAATATCTCACTTGTTTGAAGTATCATCCAGAGGTTGTTGTGGTATGTGCTACAAATCATCAGAATTGCCTTGGCGACCAACGCGCTTTAGTACATGAGATGATGAATGCTGGTGTGAAAACCCCTGTAATCTTCACAGAGATGTATCATCATAACCAAAACGAAAAGAGTGATTTCCAATTGGAATCTGCTGCTGACCTAGGAGCACTTCTTATAGACGGTCTTACTGACGGCATTTGGTTAATGAACGATGGTGACCTTAGTGAACAAGATATTACAGAGACGGCATTTGGTATTCTACAGGCTGCACGCCTTCGCACATCAAAAACTGAATATATCAGTTGTCCTGGTTGTGGAAGAACTCTTTATGACCTAAGAGATACTATTGCCAAGATTCGTGAGGCTACCAAGGGTATGAAAGGACTGAAGATTGGAATCATGGGATGTATCGTAAACGGACCAGGTGAAATGGCTGATGCTGATTATGGTTATGTCGGTGCCGGTCCAAAGCGTGTCAGTCTATATCGTAAACAGGTATGTATTGAGAAAAATATTCCTGAGGAATTGGCCGTAGAACATCTTCTGGCTTTAATCAAAAGTGACCAAAAATAAACTTACGGATAACTATAATAGAAAAAGGGGCACATTTTGTGATGTGCCCCCTTTCTTATTTTATTACCATAAACTAATTAAATTCAGAACTCTAGCAAATTATATTATTAACAGAATAAAACGATTGCTATTATTTAATAATAGAAGTAATCGGATTTCTGATACCTTTCATACCAACAAGAAAGGCCTTAGCACTACCAAACTTTAAGAACATATCCAAACGTACTGGTATATGATTGTTGTCATCGGTAACATAGAAATCTACAATACGCTTAAATTTACCATCTTCCTGTTCCATATAAGCTAACTTCAAACAACGATAGGTATGACCATTATCAGCCTTAACCTTCTGAATGCCCATATAACGTAATTGAGCCGGTGTACGGTCGTCTCCGTCTACAATCGGGAATTTCACCACATATCCCTTTGTCCATCCTTTAGGATTAAAGCTACGAGCTCTTAAGAAAATGCTCATCATATCATATACACAGTCATTATAAGAACGTTTCTTCCACAACTGTTCACCTGTGTGACGAATGCGATGCTGACGAATATTAGTATTTCCACCAGCATAGCTATAGAATACTTCATCTACAGTATATCGATTACCTTCACGAGCACCTTTTCTGAAATAAAGAGGCTCTAAATCTAAACTATTATAACAGAGAAGGGTATCACGCAAGACAAAGAAATCATCTAGTCTATTATTACCTCTCGTGGTAAGACTTCCACGATATGCAGGTTGTCCATGATAATTACTTTTCACGGTATACATACTGGCAGTACCCGCTTTTACCCATACGAATTTCCAATTATAATACATATTATAAGTAAGAAATTCACCAGAGCCAAAAGCAGTATTCTTATAACTGCATTGTGCTAAAGCCGATGATGTAGCACATATCATCATGGCTGATATTAAAAGAGTTCTTAAGTGTTTCATGTTATTTAGCAATATATTGAATACCCAACTTACTAGCTCTCTGGGCATTCTGATTTTTTATTTTCTTTTCTTTATCAGGTTTCTGCTTAGTCACCTTACTAGGTTTCTGCAAATAAAGAGGACGTTCTTCAGGATCCCAGCTTTCATTAACATCCCACTTTTCGCGACATTCTATCGATTCCGGATAATAATAAACAGCCTCTGGCTGCAGGTCTTTACCATAATCACCAGTATCCCATTTACCATTCTGATTGCTATCCACAATCATTCTCATATAATAAGTACCAGGATTGATATAATAGAACTCAGCCAAACCATTATTAGAAATAACCTCTTTCACCACTTTATCGGAACCATCCAGCAACTGAACAATAATCTGTTTACCATTATATTTAGATATGTTGACAAAAAGTGAACTATAAGAGTCGTTACTCTTTACCTTGAATCCTTTCTTCTGAGCAATAGAAGTAAGACCGTATATATCTTGGAAAGCAGCAGAATCTATCTCCAAACTATATTCGATATCAGGACGCCACTCTCCTCTGAGTTGATATCTCCGATTCTCTAATTTGTCAAAAGCAAAAGGTGATCTATACCACAATGTATCATGCCTAGCATAGAGATGTATCTTCGAAACATCTACTTTTGCCAATGGCTTCACAAATTCGAATATGATATTTTTATCAGGATCAAGCATAGAAGGAGCACTGATATTGAAGATCAAAGGTTCCGGTTTACGGATAGAATCATAAGGTTCTCCTTTTTCCTTTGCTTTCTTTTGTGCCTTTTCCCATTTTTCTTGTTCCTTCTCCAAACGCTTCATTCTCTTGGCATAAGTATCCTTGGATAATACTTCCAACGACTCCGTAGAATTCTGAAGTACACCCATACTGTCTGTCTTCAGATAAGTCATATCAAAACGAAGTGTATCTTGATTTACCAAGGCAGTATCCTTCAGCCAATAAGTGACAGTATCTCTTTTTTCTGAACTTTCAACTACAAAAGCATTGGTTGCATCGAAATTCAATCCTTTGATTTCTGGTAACTTATCATTACCATAGGTAAAATACAACGTAAAGTGATCGGCGTACTTACGTTCGCTCTTTATAAATGCTCTATCTGTAAGTGTCTCTGTAAAAGCACGTAAGACAATATCATCTGGCAAGAAATGAGTATAAGGAACTTGTTCTATAGACTTGATATGTAAAGAATCTATCCAAGTGGTATCCTGTCTTATATCCGGACGAGAAGATGGAACGATAAGATCATGTGAGAAAGCTATTTTCTCACTCTTCTGATTAAATACATAGTCTCCATCAGCATCTTGTAATGCATATATCCGATAGGATCCCGGAGCTATACCCTTAATAACAAAATGTCCACGACTATCCGTTCTGCTTACACGAAGCATTGGTTCTTTACAGAATACGGTATCCGACAGATTTTTATACAACCCCACCAGAATTCCCTTGATAGGTTCCAAGTTTTCTGATTCAAGAACATAGCCAGACACTTCCATCGTATCTATAGTTTCACCTGTAGAGAAACTATAAGTATAATTGCCTAATGGATTTCCTTCGTTATTATCACTGATAGCGTCACTAAAATCAATGGTATAAGTGGTATTCTCTTTTAAAGAATCCAACAGTTTGATATCTATATATTTACCCTTACCAACAATTTCGGCTGCTTCCAATTGCGGAGGAGAAACCACAACCTTATTTTGCGCATCCTCAATCTTGATAAATTCATCAAAGTATATCTTGATATTTTTAGTCTTTACATTAGTAGCCTGATCAGCAGGCGAGGCACCAATTACTTTTGGTGGTGTCTCATCATACCATCCACCATCAGGACTACCCATTTTAGCACAAGCACTAAAAAGTATTAATGCTAAAAGACTATAGATATGTATATAGAATAGTTTCTTCATTATTATTTATTCATTTCGAGCATTTCATCAAGATTTTTTCTTGAATTACTTAATCTTGGTATTTTATGCTGTCCACCTAATTTACCCTTTGATTTCAACCAGTCATTAAACAGTCCCTCACGAGCCTTAACAATTTCTAAAGGTTGTAGCGTCACATTATGGAAACGTTTAGCCTCATAGTCGCTATTGATTTCCTGTAATTTATTGTCAAGTATCTTAGCAAACTCTTCGAGATTTGTCGGTTCCTTAGAGAATTCTATTAGCCATTGATGACGACATTTGGCATTACTATCCATATATACCGGTGCTGCTGTATACTCTGAAACTTGTGCACCTGTCTTCTCACAAGCATAGGCCAATCCTTTCTCAGCATTATCCATGATGAGTTCTTCACCAAAGGCATTGATAAAGTATTTAGTACGACCTGTAATCACAAATTTATATGGATTCTTGCTTGTAAACTGAACTGTATCTCCTATTAGATATCTCCAGAGTCCACAGGATGTAGTAATCACCATAGCATAGTTTTTACCGATTTCTACACCAGTAAGAGGTACTATCGTAGGATGATCTTCTGTACCGAACTCATCCATTGGAATGAATTCATAGAACACATCATAATCTAACATCAACAACATACTCTTATCTTCAGGATCACTCTGTAATCCGAAAAATCCTTCACTTGCATTATAGGTTTCCATATAATGCATATTAGGCGAAGTGATTAGTTGTTCATACTGTTTGCGATAAGGTGTGAAGGCAATACCTCCATGGAAGAAGACTTCCAGATTAGGCCATACATCTTCAAGATGCTTTTTACCTGAAATCTCCATGACACGTACTAATACACTGAGCATCCAACTAGGAACACCAGATATATTTGTCACATTTTTATGAAGACATTCATGGGCTATACGGTCACGCTTTAATTCAAAATCACTCAACAAGGCTGTGGATTTCTTTGGTACACGAACCAAATTGGCCAAAGGATTGATATTCTCGATAAGTATAGCACTCAGATCACCAACCAAACTTCCTTCTATATTATAGTTAGGGGCATGACTACCTCCAAGGATCAATGCACGACCATCAAAGATTTTACTATTAGGGTGATTACGAAGATAAAGTGCTACAGTATCAAATCCTCCTTTGTAATGAATATTCTGTAAGCCATCACTTGAAACAGGAATAAATTTACTCTTATCATTAGTTGTTCCTGACGACTTTGCATACCATCTCACTTGTCCAGGCCAAAGTACGTCACTCTCACCATGACGCATTCTGTCAATATCCCCTTTCAGTTCCTCATAGGAATTTATAGGAACATTCTTTGAGAAATCCTCATAATCTTTAGTATTATTAAGTAAATGATTGATTCCATATTCCGTATTCTGTCCCTTCTCGACAAGGCGCATTAACACATCATGCTGCAATTGTTCTGCACCATTAATATATTTTTCAAATTCCCTCTGACGAGGTTTAAAAACATTTGCTACAAGTTTTGTTAAACTCATTTCTTTAGATATATCTATTAAATTGCAAAAGTAACCTAAAGTTTTGAGATAATGGAATATATTTAAGATTTTTAATATAGAAAAAACATCCACAAATGATATCAAAAATCATCTGTGGATGCATTTGCTAATCTTCAAAGGCTGCATTCTCAGCAGCTGCAACAATATCTTCTTTAGATAATTTCTTTGGAGATGAAGTAATATCACTCAAGTCGAACTCATCACGTTTCTTATCGCTCTTATTAGAAGAATACATCGGAGCATTTCTGCGATTGTTACTTGGTTTATCCTCAAATACTTCCTCCTGGAAAACATTAACATGCTTTTCAGACTGTTTCTCACAGTCATCGTGTGAGATAATAAAATCGTCTTTAACCTCAGTATCAGGAACATTTTCCACAGGTTCTTCCTCCATCTTCGTTCTATTAGTTTTTGCCTCAAACACAGCATCGAGAAAAGAACTGTCCTTACGAAGTCGCTCTAAGGTAACCTTAGATGCTTGCTGTTGACTCTCCTTCTTAGAGAACCCACGACCATCTCCTCCTTTTATTCCCTCAATGATTACCTCATAACTAAAGATAGGACTTCCATTGGCATCTTTATCCTGCCCAATCTGAGAATATTCTAGTTCTACACGGTTTTTCTGACTCCATTCGATGAGTTTGCTCTTAAAATTAACTTCTTTATAAGCAACCTTATCAATGTTTATCATTTGTGACAGAATACGCTGCTTCATAAATTTCATACAAGCATCGTAACCGCGATCTAAATACATAGCACCAACCAGAGCTTCGAAAGCATTTCCTCCCATATAACTATTATGAGAAGAACTGTGTCCACTACTCAAAATCAATCGGTTGATACCTAACTCCTTAGCAAGTTTGTTCAGAGTTTCTCTCTGCACAAGTTTACTACGAGTGTTTGTTAAGAAACCTTCTCTTTTTCCAGGGAAATGCTGATAGACAATATCGCCAACGATAGCGTCAAGAATGGCATCACCTAAGAATTCCAATCTTTCATTATTTACAGGCTTGCCTTTTGCATTACGATGCATTACACTCTTATGCATTAAAGCAAGTTTGTAGAGTTTAATATCGTGAGGATAGAAACCGATAATTTGGTATAAAGACAAATAAAGCTCCTTATCCTTACGGAATGGGAGCTTTATTTTATCTAGTATATTATTCAGCATACTTCTTGAATACTACACAGCAGTTATGACCACCAAATCCAAATGTATTACTTAGAGCTGCACGAACAGTACGCTTCTGCGCCTTGTTGAATGTGAAATTCATCTTGTAATCCAATTCAGGATCCTCATCACCCTCTTCATGGTTGATGGTTGGAGGTATAATATCGTTCTTAACACTCAATACACAAACCATTGCCTCTACAGCACCGGCAGCACCAAGAAGGTGACCTGTCATTGATTTGGTAGAAGAGATGTTAAGTTCATATGCATGATCACCAAAGACATCCTTGATAGCCTTAGCCTCAGAGATATCACCAACATGAGTTGAAGTACCATGAACATTGATATAATCAATATCCTCAGGCTTCAAGTTGGCATCATCAAGTGCATTCTGCATAACCAGTTTTGCACCGAGACCTTCTGGATGAGAAGCTGTGATGTGATAAGCATCAGCACTTTCACCTTCACCGACCATCTCAGCATAAATCTTTGCACCACGAGCTTTGGCATGTTCCAATTCCTCGAGAATCAAGCAACCAGCACCCTCACCCATGATAAATCCATCACGGCTTCCACTGAATGGACGTGATGCATGCTCAGGATCATCATTACGTGTAGATAAAGCCTTCATTGCATTAAATCCACCTACACCTGTAGCACAGATTGCACTTTCAGCACCACCGCTAACAATAACATTTGCCTTACCCAAACGGATCAGGTTAAATGCATCAGCAACAGCATTACTTGAAGAAGCGCAGGCAGAAGTTGTTGTATAGTTTGGTCCATGGAATCCAAAATGAATTGAAATCTGACCAGATGCAATATCAGCAATCATCTTAGGAATAAAGAAAGGGTTGAATTTAGGGCCATTTTCAATATGCTGACCATAGTAAACCACTTCTTCCTCGAAAGTACGGATACCACCGATACCTACACCAAATACAACACCAATGCGGTTTTTATCTTCTTTTTCCAAATCAAGACCAGCATCTTTAACACCCTGCATTGCAGAAATCATAGCAAGCTGAGTATAACGATCCATCTTACGAGCCTCTTTACGATCGAGATAGTCATTGACATTTAAGTCTTTTACCTCGCAAGCAAACTGGGTCTTGAATTTAGAAGCATCAAATGAAGTAATAGGAGCAGCACCGCTTTTACCTGCAAGGAGATTATTCCAAGTCTCCTCAGGTGTATTACCTACAGGAGTTACGGCACCGAGTCCTGTTACTACTACTCTTTTTAATTCCATTTATATCGATTAAATTGCAATTACTTAGCGTTCTCTTCAATGTACTTGATAGCGTCGCCTACAGTAGCAATCTTCTCTGCCTTATCATCAGGAATAGAAATAGAGAACTCTTTCTCAAATTCCATGATCAACTCTACAGTGTCAAGAGAATCTGCACCAAGATCGTTAGTGAAGCTTGCTTCTGGCTTAACTTCTGCCTCATCAACACCAAGTTTATCAACGATAATAGCTTTTACTTTGCTTTCAATTTCTGACATAATTGTAACTTTTAAAATGTTTATAAATAGTTTCTAATTAAAAAACGGTTGCAAAGAAACACATTTTTCTTTGAATTAGCAAATTATTTTTAGGAAAAAGCGCATTTTAGTGCACACTGACCCCTATTTTGTGCAACTTTTATGCCTTTTTTTGCGTTTTAGTTGCTCATTTAGAATAAATTAGCTACTTTTGTACAATCAAAAATAATTAATAAAAATCAAGGAAGTATGTCATTTACTAACCAGGCTAACAAGATTTTCAATCAGGCTATTGCCGATTATCATGTAAAAGATAACATTGATACTCCAATCAATAACCCATTTACAACAGGTTCTATTGAAAACATATTGTATTTGAAGAACTGGATTGATACTGTTCAGTGGCATTTTGAGGATATCATTCGTGATCCTAATATCGACCCTGTTGCAGGTATGAACCTCAAGCATCGTATTGATAAAAGTAATCAGGATCGTACAGATCTTGTTGAGCAGATTGATTCATACTTCTTGGATAAGTATAAAGATGTGAAGCCTTTGGCTGATGCGAGCATCAATACAGAAAGTCCTGCATGGGCTATCGACAGATTAAGTATTCTAGCACTTAAAATTTATCATATGCAAGAGCAGGTAGACCGTAAGGATGCCAGCGAAGATCATATTGCCAAATGCCAAGCTAAACTGAACATTCTTCTCGAGCAACAGAAAGACCTTAGCGCAGCTATTGATCAGTTGCTTGATGATATTGCTTCCGGACATAAGTATATGAAAGTATATCGACAGATGAAGATGTACAACGATAAGGAAACAAATCCTATTCTTTACGGAAAGAAATAAATTACCTAAGATAAATGAAGACTGAGCATATTCTTATTATTCGCTTTTCAGCGATAGGCGATGTGGCTATGACAGTACCAGTAGTTTATTCTTTGGCCAAACAGTATCCACATCTTCGTATTACTGTGCTCAGTCGTCCTTTTGCCCGTCACTTCTTTGAGAATCTAGCTCCAAACGTAGGATTCATGGGAGCAGATATCAAAGTAGAATACCACGGCATAAAGGGTCTCAATGCTTTGTATCGCCGATTAGCAGCCAAGCATTTTACAGCAGTAGCAGATTTCCACAATGTCTTACGATCTAACTATCTTAGATTGAGATTTAATATGGCAAAATATCCTGTTGCGCATATCAACAAGCATCGTGATGGGAAACGTCGACTCACTGCTACTTCAAATAAAAAGATGCAGCAACAGCCTACATCTTTTCAAAATTATGCCGACGTATTAGCAGAATTAGGATATCCTATCCACATCGAGTTTAATTCCATTTTCCCTCCAGAAGGAGGAAACCTCCGCCTACTCCCTAATAATATAATAGGTGAAAAGAAAGGATTTCAACAATGGATAGGTATAGCTCCTTTTGCTGCTCATAAAGGTAAGATCTACCCTATCAGATTAATGGAGCAAGTTATCAACCAACTTATCAACAATCATCCTTCTTGCCGGATCTATCTTTTTGGAGGAGGTAAGGAAGAAAAAGAGATACTTAATGGTTGGGCTTCTAAATACGATAATTGTACGAATGCATCTGCAAAGCTCAAAGGATTAAGCGAAGAGTTAATACTTATGAGTCATCTTGACGTGATGATAAGTATGGATAGCGCCAATATGCATTTAGCCTCACTTGTCCACACTCCAGTAGTCAGCGTTTGGGGAGCAACTCATCCTTATGCAGGTTTTATGGGATGGGGGCAGAATCCAGATAATGCTGTTCAGATATCTTTAGAATGTCGTCCTTGTAGTATATATGGTAAGAAACCATGTATGCGTGGTGATTATGCATGTTTGCAAAACATTACACCAGAACTTATCGTAGCCCGTATCGAAGCTACTTTAAAACTTAAGAAGTAATCATATCCTTTTTATTATTGTTGATAACTTCGTGTATAACCACGTTGATATCCACTGTATAACCCAATGCATAACTTTGGGGATATCCACCGCATATATACCTGTTCCCCAAAAAAGTTGATATCAACATCTTTATACCGTCGAATTTCATAACTTTTCCACTTTTTTTTAATGATAAAAGATATAAACTTATTAACTTTGCACCAAAATGAGAAATTGTGGATAACTATGTTAAGTTGCTAAAAATCAGTTATAAAAAATCCACAAAGTATGTGTACAACTGGAATACATATGTTGATAACGAAATATACAAGAAAAAAG
>CACYKX010000034.1 GCA_902775075.1 uncultured Prevotellaceae bacterium
CGAACCTTCATACGGGTATCCTTGTGTGTACCGCAGAAACCATCTACTACATAAAGCTTCTTGTTTGAAAGCTCCTTCTTAGCGATTTCCTTTACTGCAGACCATGCTTCCTTAGTTGCACGGTGGTTATCATTGTGGTATTCCTCAGAATCCCACCATACTGTATCATGAGAAGTCTCATCATCAACGATGAACTTATCCTTAGGAGAACGACCTGTGTAGATACCGGTCATTACGTTAACAGCACCAAGTTCTGTCTCCTGACCTACTTCAAAACCCTCAAGACCTTCTTTGGTCTCTTCGTTGAACAATACTTCATAAGAAGGATTGTAAAGAACCTCAGTTGTACCTGTGATTCCGTACTTCTCTAAAACTGACTTATCAAACTTTGCCATTTTAAAATGTATTTAAGTTGTGAATGATTTCCTTTTTACCTAAGAGGCTATACACCTCTCAATTTTACCGACCGCAAAGATAAAGAAAAAGTGTCGAACAACCAACTTTCCTCACGCAAAATTGTAAATTGCTAAGTCTTTTTAGGTTAAAGAAGTTAAAAAGTCACCTTATATAATAAATTTTGTAATTCTCACTTTGCAAAAGTGAACCGAAAGTTGTAATTTTGCATCCGATTCAAACAAAAACACGATGGAAATAATCAATTTAAGTGAGCAAAATTCAATCATTAATCAGTACATGGCTGAGATTCGCGATGCTGAATATCAGAAAAACCGTCTCTTATTTCGCAACAACATTCAACGCATCGGAGAATTCGAGGCTTTCGAAATTTCAAAGACTCTAAATTACGAGGAAAAATCTATCGCTACTCCTTTAGGAATTGCCAAGGTCAACGTCCCTACCGATAAGATTGTGCTTGCCACTATTTTCCGTGCTGGACTACCTTTCCATAATGGTTTCCTCAATGTTTTCGACCATGCCGGAAATGCTTTTGTAAGCGCTTACAGAGAGTATAAGGATGCTGGTCATCACGAGGTTGGTATTCATGTGGAATATTTGGCAACACCAAGCATTGATGAGAAGACTTTAGTTATTGCCGACCCTATGCTGGCTACTGGTGGTAGTATGGAATTAGGCTACAAGGCTTTCCTCACAAAAGGAACTCCTAAGAAAATCCATGTTGCCTGTGTCATCGCTACTCCTGAAGGCATTGAGCATATCAAGAAGACTTTTCCTGAAGATAAGGCAACCGTCTGGTGCGCTGCCATCGATCCTGGTATGAACGAGCATAAGTATATCGTTCCTGGTTTTGGTGATGCTGGCGACCTGTGCTACGGAGATAAGATCTAATTCATCTTACCTCCCAGATATCATTAGTTTCTAACAATTCGGCGAAGTTATGGTAGTTTTTCTTCTCCTTTACTTCGTCGATTTGTTGATTTACACATTCGTCGTAAGTGGGAGATGAAACATCTCTTATCACTCCAAGTGCTACTGGAAAACCGTGTTCGTTATCCATCATCGCCAGTTTCATTTGTAAGGTATTATCCTCACAATGTGAATCATGAACAAGAATGTCATCCAATGTGATTCCTTTCTCTCCGATCTTCGCCACTTCTAGCTCAAAACCTTTCTGAATTAACCCATATTCATGGTTTTCTCCAAACACCAATGGCTTTCCATCTTCTACATAAATAGCATTCTTACTGCGACCCTCTTTACTATAAATCGACTCGTATGCGCCATTATTGAAAATCATACAGTTCTGCAGAATTTCACACACACTGGCTCCATGGTGACGATAAGCTGCCTTGAGAATTTCCACAAGATGAGGACTATCGTTTGCTACTGAACGAGCAAAGAAGTGGCCACGTGATCCAAAGCATAACTCTGCAGGACGGAAAGGATCTTCCACAGTACCATACGGACTGGACTTAGAGATGAATCCTCTAGGAGAAGTAGGACTATACTGTCCTTTGGTCAACCCATAGATTCTATTATTCAAAATTACCATATTCAGGTCGACATTCCGTCGATTAGCATGAATAAAATGATTACCGCCTATAGCCAGTCCATCCCCGTCACCGGAAACTTGCCATACCGAAAGTTTCGGATTCACGACTTTTATTCCAGTGGCAATGGCAGCTGCTCTTCCATGAATCGTCTGTAGGGCGTAAGTGTTCACGTAATAGGGCAATCTGCCGGAACATCCTATACCAGAAACGACAACGGTATCATACGGAGTAGCTCCTATCTCTTCCAATGCCTTAAGGAATGACGAAAGGAAGAAATGATCACCACATCCAGGGCACCATCTAGGTTGACCTTTCTTAAAATCTGACGCTTTATATTGTTTATTATTTTCCACGGTTATTCCTCCAACACTTTTGTACAGTAATCTACGATCTCAGACACAACAAATGGTTTGCCCTTCACTTCATTATACTGTAAAGGCGCAAAGCCATCAACCCTACTACGAAGATAAGTGGCAAACTGTCCAAGACTCTGTTCGCATACGATAACCTTTTTATATTTCAAGAGTACCTCCTGAGTATTTACTGGCAAGGGATTGATATACTTAAACTGGGCCAAAGCTACAGCAAAACCTTTACTGCGAAGGACTTGCATTGCTGTATACAGATGACCATAAGTACCTCCGAAACCAACAAGTAATAGTTCTGCATCGTCATCACCTTCTATCCTAACATGAGATATAGGGATGCGCGCCACTTTCTCGGCTCGCAACCTTACCATTTTATCATGATTATCAGGATTATTGGAAATCTCTCCTGTTGCGCTATCCTTTTCCAATCCACCCAATATATGTTCAAAGCCTTCCCCAGAACCGTTATTCCAACTTCCTGGTATTGCCCAATATCGGGCCAATGTCTTTTTGTCACGAATATAAGGTGTGTAATGACCCGCCATCTCTTTAGGTGCATAATGTGGATGAATTGGTGCAAGTTGTCCAATCTCCGGGAGTCGCCAGGCACCACTACCATTGGCGATATAGGCATCGCTAAGAATCACTACAGGGGTGACATGCTCTACAGCAGTCTTACAGGCCCAATAGGCAGATTCAAAACAATCGGTAGGAGAAACAGGAGCTACCACCGGGATAGGACTTTCTCCGTTTCTTCCGTATAACACTTGCAACAGATCTGTTTGTTCACCTTTAGTAGGGAGTCCTGTAGAAGGTCCGCCACGCTGCACATCAATAACAACAAGTGGCAGTTCGTCCATCACAGCAAGGTTCATTGCTTCACTTTTCAAACAGATTCCAGGACCTGACGTTGAGGTTACAGCCATAGCACCGGCAAAAGAAGCGCCTATCGCACTGGCACATCCGGCGATTTCATCTTCACATTGAACTGTGACAACATCAAGACTCTTATGCTTCGACAACTCATTTAAAATATCTGAGGCTGGTGTGATAGGATAACTTCCAAGAAACAGTCTCATCTTTGCTTGTTCTGCCGCAGCAATAAGTCCATAAGCCAAAGCCTTATTACCCGTGATATCCATATATCTGCCGGGATGTTTCTTTCGAGTATCTATACGATATGTGGCCGGAACACTAGCATGCGTATTACCCGCGAAGTGGTATCCAGCCATAAAGACTTTGATATCATTTTCTGCAAGTTGAGGATTCTTCTGGAATTTCTTTCTCAGAAAATCTTCCACAAGATGTGCATCACGATGAAGTAACCAACAGACGACACCAAGGGCAAACATATTTCTAGTCTTCAGTATCGACTTATGGTCCATATTTGTACTTTTCAAACATTCTTCTACCATCTGTGTCATCGGACAAGCGACGACATGGTCTCTATCCACACCAAGTTCCTCAAGATAATCAGGATTGCTGATCTGTGCTTTTTTTAGATTTGAGGTTCCGAAACCGTCTGTATCAAGAATGATAACAGCTCCCTGTCGCGCATACTTGATTTGTGTCTTCAGAGCAGCCGCATTCATTGCTATCAACACATCACATTTATCACCAGGTGTAAGCACTTTGTCGGAATCATCATTAATCTGAATCTGCGATGCACTTACACCTGTGAGTGATCCTTGAGGAGCGCGGATATCTGCAGGATAATCAGGGAATGTAGAAACTCCATTCCCCACTATAGCCGACACAGTGGAAAAGATATTTCCAGCCAACTGCATTCCATCACCAGAGTCTCCGGAAAAGCGGACAACGACATGATCTAATTCCTTAATTCTTAGTCCGTCTGCCATAGGTATCATTATTAAGATTGTGTTTTCTTATACCGTAATGCAAATATATGATTTTTTAGTATAAGCTCCAAACTTTCATTTGGAATTTAGTATTGGAATGTACTTCCCCCGAGGAATTCTCGAAGCAAACTGGTCGGTGGCAGATCACGGTCGGCTATCGGATGGAAATATTTCAGGAATTTCAACAAGCGATATGCTTCTGAATATTCAGGACATTTCTCAGGAACCTGTTGTAACAAAGGTTCTGCCTGTGTCTTGATGACCGCCAGTTCAAAGAGCATTGCCGTATTCATCATGACATCTGCATTTTCTTGGAACGGGAATATCCATTTGTTTTCTCCGGCACGAACACTTGGCCAGCGACGGATGGTTTCCTGGGCTGATACGCCACGATATTTATAATCGCGGATGATTCTGCGAAGTAGGCGGTTATCTGTGGTAGGAATATAATTATGACTATCCAACAATATTGTTGTCAACGCCGAAGCATACACACGGAACTTCTGTTTCTCAGGAATCAAAGCCGTCAGCTCTGGGTTCAAGGCATGGATACCTTCCACTACAAGAATCTCGTTATCATGCAATTTCAGTCGATGTCCACTATTCTCTCTCTTTCCCTTTTGGAAATTATATTTTGGTAATTCTATCTCTTCACCCGCAAAAAGTGCCTTCATCTGCTCATTTAAGAACGGAATATCAAGTGCGTGCAGATTTTCGAAATCATAATCACCCGTCTCATCCTTCGGTGTTTTTTCCCGATCTAGGAAATAATCATCCAGTGAGATACCAATAGGTTTGACACCATTAGCAAGTAATTGTACCGACAATCGTTTGCAGGTCGTTGTCTTTCCCGACGAAGAAGGTCCTGCAATAAGAACCATCCTTACATTCTTTCGTGCAACTATTTCCTCTGCGATATCAGCGATTTTCTTTTCTTGTAAGGCTTCACTAACATTAATTAGTTCCGACGTATGATTGTTCAAGATAGCCTCATTCAAGTCACCAACGGTATTCAGTCCGATGATACTTTGCCATCGATGATGCTCTTTAAAGATTTCAAACATCTTATCCTGCTTTACGATCTTACCCAACTCAACAGGATTGTTTATATCTGGCACCCTCAATAAAAGTCCATCATAATATTTCTCTATACCATAGAGATAAATCTGCTTCGTATTCGTAAGCATCGAACCATAGAAATAATCGACATAGTTGTCTAGTTCGTAATATGTTGTATACAGACTACCAATATTTTCGAGTAATTTTGCTTTGGTAGAAGCGCCACACTCTCTGAAGAGTTTTATAGCCTCATCCGTAGGCACCTCGTGACGTTTGATAGCCATATGAGCATCTACGATTTCCTTCATACGCTGACGAATCTTTACCACATCTTCTTCGGTCACAGCATGTCCAATACCCATATCACAGTAATAGCCATTACTTACAGGGATGTCTATTACAACATGACCATGAGGATAGAGTTCTCGTACAGCCTTACAAAGCACGAAAAACACACTACGGGTATAGGCACGATGCCCTGAAGGTGAGGTAATATCAAGGAATTCGATATCCTTGGCATGGTATACTCTAAAATTCAAACCTTCCACCTTATTATTGACTTTTGCATTCACCGGTGGAAAAGGCATTTTCAAATTAAATAAGCGAAAAACTTCAGAAAGTGTGCTTCCAATAGGTACTTTTTGAATTTTTTTATTATTTTTGCAACGGATTTGTATTTCTTGACTCATATGTGTTAACTTTTATGTTTCACTATAAATTCGATTTTTTAATCGAGGGTAAAAGTAACAAATTCCACTTAAAACTCCAAGAATATCGCATAACAAAATAATTAAAATATGACGATTCTTCTCTTAAAGATTGTTGGAGCACTCGCTTTGCTGATTTATGGTATGAAGATCATGAGTGAGGCTCTGCAAAAATTGGCAGGTCCACAACTACGCCATGTACTTGGTGCTATGACCACCAATCGTATTTCGAGTGTTTTCACTGGTATGTTTACCACTGTTGCCGTACAATCTTCTACCGCAACAACCGTAATGACAGTTTCCTTTGTCAACGCAGGACTTTTAACTCTTGTTCAAGCTATTTCTGTTATTATGGGTGCCAACATCGGTACTACCCTTACGGCATGGATCATGTCAGCTGGATTCTCTTTTAAAATCAGCAGTTTTGTATGGCCTGTATTCCTTATCGGTCTATTACTTATTTATTCTAAGAGACATCGTTATATTGGCGACTTCCTCTTCGGTATTGCCTTTATGTTTTTGGCACTTACTACACTGGGAGAGTCACAAATTCCTGCTGACCAACTAGGTACACTTCGTATCTTCTTCCAGACCTTTGACCCAAACAGTTTTGGAACAATATTACTATTCCTGTTTTTTGGTACTATTCTCACATTTACTCTACAAAGTTCTGCCGCATTGATGGCCATCACCATGATGCTTTGTACACAAGCTGGTCTACCTATTTATTTAGGTATTGCACTTGTCATGGGCGAGAATATCGGTACCACCCTTACAGCCAACTTGGTTGCACTCACGGCTAACACTGAAGCTCGTCGCGCAGCTTTCGGCCATTTGTTTTTTAATGTTTTCGGTGTCATCTGGATACTTTGTGTCTTCAGGCATTTCGTCAACTTTGCTTGTAGTTTCGTAGGATTCGATCCTAATAGTGCAGGTATAACCCCTACACATACTCAGCTCACCTTTGCGTTGGCTTCTTTCCACACATGCTTCAATGTCACGAACACATTGATTCTGTTGCCTTTCGTAAAACAAATGGCAAAGATATGCTGCTGGGTTTGGAAGCCATCTACCAACAAGGACGAGGAAGACTTTCGTCTTCGATTCATTCAGGCTGGTATCATGAAGACCCCAGAACTTTCTGTTCTTGAAGCTCAGAAGGAAATTCATAGTTTCGCAGAACGTATCCAACGGATGTTCACTATGTCACGCGACTTGTTGAGTGAGAAGAATCAAGATAAATTCATCAAGTTGTATGCTCGCATAGAAAAATATGAGGGTATCTCCGACAACATGGAAATCGAAATTGCCAAATATCTAAATCAGGTAAGTGATGCACATCTAAGCGATGATACGAAGAGTAAGATTCGTGCCATGCTTCGTGAAATTTCTGAGATAGAAAGCATTGGCGACAGCTGTTTCAATATTGCGCGTACCATTAACCGCAAAATGACCAGCAAAGAAGATTTCACAGCTGAACAATATGAGCATATCCATCAGATGTTCGAACTTACCGATGATGCGCTAACACAAATGAACTATATGTTCTCACATACTAGGAACAATGTGGATGCAAACCGAAGTTTCAACATAGAAAACGAAATCAACAATTATCGTAATCAGTTGAAGAAAGAGAATATCATGGACATCGAGGATAATAAATATACTTATGGTATTGGTACTATGTATATGGACATAATCCAAGAATGCGAGAAACTCGGCGACTATGTAGTCAATGTTGTTGAAGCAAGAATGGGAACAAAACAACAAATAGCATAATCAACAAAAATGGGATTCAAATCTGGATCCCATTTTTTGTTGAACATCAATATCATTTTACAAGTATCTTCACCAATTCCTTCATTCCTTCAGAGGCACCCTTCTGAATATGAACAATCTTACGATAAGAATTTGTTCCCATTACAGGCTCCGGGTCAATAAGATATACAGGAATTGAAGGATCGGTATATTGTATAAGCCCAGCGGCCGGATACACATTCATACTTGTTCCTATAATCACGAAGATATCAGCATCCTTAGCTTCATAAGCTGCAGCATCCATCATCGGGACACTCTCACCAAAGAACACGATGTAAGGACGGAGCAAGCTACCATCCCCAGCCTTTTCACCAGGAACAACATCAGAATTATCAGGAGTCAGTTGTTTGATATAATGATGATTATAAGGATCACGACTCGAGCACACCTTTGTCAGTTCACCATGAAGATGAATAACATGCGAAGATCCAGCTTTTTCATGTAGATTATCTACATTCTGTGTTACCACACACACCTCATAATCATTTTCCAGTTGCTTAATCAGTCGATGTCCCTCATTAGGCTGCGCATTCCAAAGTTTCTTACGTAGCATATTATAGAAATTGGTCACGAGCGTAGGATCAGCCTCCCATCCATCATGCGAAGCCACCTTTTCTACAGGATAGTTTTCCCACAATCCATCATTACCACGAAAAGTCTTGAAACCACTTTCCACCGACATACCTGCACCTGTTAAAAATACAATTTTCTTCATAAGTATAGTATTAACAATGCACAAAATTAGTAATTTTTCGCAAATGTGTGTCTACTTATGAAAGAAAAATATTATCTTTGCGTTAGTTTTAAAACAATACATATTATAAATTTTAATTGATTTTATGGATAAAGTAAGTTACGCACTAGGCCTAGGTATTGCACGTCAACTTTCAGGTTTAGGAGCAACAGAAATTAATGTTGAAGATTTCGCACAGGCATTAAAGGATATTTTTTCAGGCAAAGAGCCTCAAATTAGTGACGAAGAAGGTCAGAGTCTTGTCAGCGCATACCTCCAGCAGAAACAAGACATGGTTACATCTAAGATGAAAGAAGAAGGTCAGAAGTTTCTAGAGGAAAATAGCAAGAAAGAAGGTGTTGTCACACTACCTTCAGGTCTTCAATATCAGGTTCTTCGCGAAGGCAACGGTAAGAAGCCAAAAGCTACTGACCAGGTAGAATGCCACTATGAAGGAACATTGATCAATGGTACTAAATTTGATTCATCATACGATCGTGGTCAGACAGCTACATTCCCTTTGAACCAAGTTATTGCTGGCTGGACAGAAGGCCTTCAACTCATGCAAGAAGGTGCAAAGTATCGCTTCTTCATTCCTTATAACCTCGGTTATGGCGAGCGCGGTGCAGGACAGTCTATTCCTCCATTTGCGACCTTGATTTTTGATGTAGAACTCATTGCTGTTAAATAATAATCTAAGATAAATAAATGAAAAAATTAGTTTTTGGAGCTCTTATCGCTCTCAGCACTGCCACATTCATAGGTTGTGGTAATTCAACCCCAAAAGCAGATCTTAAGACAGATGTTGACACCATGTCTTATGCTATGGGCTTGTCACAGACTCAAGGTCTGAAGGATTTCTTAGTAAGTCGTATGGGTATTGATACCACATACATGGACGAATTCATCAAAGGTCTCAACGACGGTGCCAATGCTGGCGATGACAAGAAGAAGGCTGCATACTATGCAGGTATTCAGATTGGTCAGCAGATCTCTAACCAGATGATCAAAGGCATCAACCACGAAGTATTCGGTGAAGATTCTACCAAGACTATTTCTATGAAGAATTTCATGGCAGGTTTTATCCAGGGTACTTTAGGTAAAAAGGGCGAGATGACTGTAGAACAGGCTACTAAGATTGCTCAACTGAAGATGATGGCAATCAAAGCTAAAAATATGGAGAAGGAATATGGTCCTAACAAGATCGCTGGTGAGAAATTCCTCGCTGCCAACAAGAAGAAACCAGGTGTAAAGACTCTTCCTTCAGGTCTCCAGTATAAGGTGATCAAGGTTGGTAATGGTCCTATCCCTTCTGACACTTCTATCGTTAAGGTAAACTATGAAGGTAGAACTATCGATGGTAAAGTATTCGACTCTACATACAAGCGTGGACAGCCTGTTGAGCTTCATGCGAATCAGGTTATCAAGGGTTGGACAGAAGCACTTGTTCGCATGCCTGCAGGTTCTATTTGGGAAGTTTACATTCCTCAGAATCTAGCATATGGTGACCGTGAACAGGGTGGCGAGATTAAGCCATTCTCTACTTTGATCTTCAAGATAGAGTTACTTTCTGTAGGCAAGATAGAGTTACTTTCTGTAGGTAAGTAATTATTGCATCATTGAATATGAAGAAAACTATAATTTTAGCACTCGTCCTCATGGCGAGTGCTTCTTTTTCGGTAGCCGGAAATGGACCGAAGAAAGACAAGAAGAAAGAAGTTAAGACCGTTGTTCCCGTAAGTCTTACAACAACATCAGACTCTTTGGGTTATGCAAAGGGTGTATCAGCAACTCAAGGTCTCATGTCTTTCGTTCAAGAGAATTATCATGTAGACACCGCCTATACGGCAGAATTTATTGATGGTTTCAAAGAGATCATCAGCAAAGCGAATACTCCTCAAAACACAGCCCGTATCGCTGGTATGCAAATAGCACAGATCGTAAGCGAACGAATTCTACCTTCTGAGAAAGAGACTGCTGCCAGTAAGAATCTCACCATCGACGAAAATAAATTCATCGAAGGATTCATTGCCGCTATTAGCAAAGACACTACCCTTTTCAATGTAGAGAGTGCTAAGAAATATAGCAATCAGGTTTTAGCTTCTGTCGACAAGAAATGGCTCGAAGAGAATGCAAAGAAACCAGGTGTAAAAGTATTGCCAGATGGTCTTCAATACAAAGTAATCACCGAAGGACATGGCGCAATCCCTAAAGCTACTGATGAGGTTGAAGTTATCTATGAAGGTAAAACTACCGATGGTAAAGTGTTCGATGCAACCAGCAAGCATGGAAAGAAGACAGATACCTTTAATGCAGGAAATCTCATCAAGGGATGGACAGAAGCCCTCACGATGATGCCTGTAGGAAGCAAATGGGAAATCTATATTCCTTCAGAACTAGCATATGGTGAGCACCGAGCAGGACAGATTGCTCCTTATTCTACTCTAATTTTTACTTTAGAGTTGGTAAATATCGTAGAACCTCAAAAGAAAGAAGAGAAAAAGAAATAAAGAAACAAACAAAATGCACGATATTTTAAAATTTATCGCGCATTTTGTTGCTTCATTCAATAATTTTGCTTATATTTGCTCTTAGAATTAAAGCCTTTTGAGATTCTATAGACATTAAACAAAACAAAAAAGCATGGACAAGATTGATAATCTCGATAAGAAGATACTCAGTATCCTCAGTAAGAATGCGCGCATCCCTTTTAAGGATGTAGCAACAGAGTGTGGCGTTTCCAGAGCCGCCATCCATCAACGTGTACAACACTTAGTGGAAAACGGAATCATTACCGGTAGTGGTTTTGATGTAAACCCGAAAAGCCTCGGATACTCTACATGCACTTACGTGGGACTAAACCTGGAACGTGGTAGTATGTATAAGAAAGTAGTAGAGCGACTCGTCAACATTGCAGAAGTCGTTGAATGCCACTTTACTACAGGCCCTTACACCATGCTCGTTAAACTCTATGCAAAAGACAATGAGCAACTTATGGACCTGCTCAACAATCAACTTCAGAGTATTCCTGGCGTTGTATCAACCGAAACATTGATTTCTCTTGAGCAGAGCATCAAACGAGAGATACCAGTCAAGATAGACGAAAACTAATGAACAATTTTGATTTAGAATCGTATTTGACAGATGTCTATACGAACTATCCTGAGGCCAATAATCAACCGATCATTGGCCTCACTGCTAATTATAGCAATATTGATGCTACACTTCGTAGCGTCTACTACCAGCAAATCGTAAAGGCCGGTGGAACTCCTGTCATTATTCCTCCTGTTGCCGACAAGGATGTAATCATCAACACACTATCTCATCTCGATGGACTTATCCTTACAGGTGGTGCTGATTACAACCCGCTTTGGGCTGGCGAAGAACCTTCTCCTAAACTTCATCATATCAATAGAGAACGTGACCTTGCTGAACTCATGATTACCCGTCTTGCTTTCAACCGTCAGATTCCTATGCTGGGAATATGCCGCGGTATACAAACATTGGCAATGGCACTGGGAGGTAAGGTCATCCAGGATATTGATAACAAAATTAAGCACGATCAAGATGCAGACCGCAACGAACCTACGCATAGTGTAACCATCGCTACGAATAGTATTTTGGAGAAGATCTATGACGAAGAAAAGCTATTCGTCAACACCTTCCACCATCAAGCTGTAGGAGAACCTGGGCCTCATCTCAAAGTAACTGCCAAAGCTCCGGACGGCATCATCGAAGGTATAGAAAGCAACGAATATAAATCGATTCTTGGTGTACAGTGGCATCCTGAATGGCTTGAGAAAGATGGACTAAAAATTTTCCAGTGGCTCGTCAATGAGGCTCAAGAATTTGCTCAGGCTAAGAAGATTCAACGACACATCATTACCATCGATTCTCATTGCGATACTCCGATGTTCTTTCCACAAGGGGTACACTTTGAGGACCGTGACTCACGCATTCTATACGACCTTCATAAGATGAACGAAGGACGTACCGATGCTGTCACCATGGTAGCTTATATTCCACAACATCCCAAACCGGGGGAGATTCCAGAAGGTATGTCACCACGACAGTATGCTGACAGTATATTCGACAAGATTAAGGATATTGTAGACCACAATAAAGATTATATTGCTTTAGCTCGCAATCCTCATGAGTTAATTGCAAACAAGCATGCCAACAAGAAAACTATCATGCTCGGTATAGAGAATGGATTAGCCTTAGAGGGAGATATCAGAAATATCCAGCATTTCGCAGATCGTGGCATCACATATATCACACTCTGTCACAATGGCGATAATGATATCTGTGACAGTGCACGTGGTGAACAGACACACAATGGTGTCAGCGAACTGGGCGAGAAAGTTATTCATGAGATGAACCGACTTGGTCTTATGGTGGATTTAAGTCATGCTGCAGAAAAGAGTTTCTATGATGCACTCGATATCAGTTCTACTCCTATTGTCTGCAGTCATAGTAACTGTAAATCCCTATGCGATGTTCCAAGAAATCTTACCGATGACCAACTGCGCGCATTGGCTGCCAAGGATGGTGTTGCACAAATCACACTATACCACGGATTTCTACAGAAAGATGGTGAAGCCAATATCATGGACGCCATGAAGCATCTTGAACATGCCATCGACATCATGGGTATTGATCATGTAGGATTAGGCACCGACTTTGATGGAGATGGCGGTGTATGTGGCATTGCCGATGCCAGTGAACTCATCCAGTTCACCCGTCAGTTGCTTCACCGCCGTTACAGCATCGAAGATATCAGAAAGATATGGGGTGGCAACTGGCTTCGTGTCATGAAACAAGTACAGGAATGTGTAATTAAGTAACAATGAAGAATTCAATGAAAATATTAATAGGTGTAGTCGCTATAGCTATGATTGGTACAGGCATCTACACTTACAAGAATCACATAGGAGAAACCACAGAAGTAGAAGAAACTGAAGAGATAGAAAAAGTTCAACCAGTAGGTCCATCCTTCAATGCAGATAGTGCTTTTACTTATTGTGCTGAACAATGTGAGTTCGGTCCTCGTACGATGAACAGTGAAGCTCATGAGAAATGTGCCGACTGGATAGTTGCGAAGTTCAAGCAAATAGGATGCGAGGTAAAGACACAAAAAGCAGATCTTCAAGGTTTCGATGGTACGACGCTGAAGAGCACGAATATCATCGCCAGCTACAACCCAAAGGCTACCACACGAATTCTTCTATGTGCACATTGGGACAGTCGTCCTTGGGCGGATAATGATCCAGACAGTGCCAATCATCATAAGCCAGTGATGGCAGCCAACGATGGAGCCAGTGGCATTGGTGTAATGATGGAGATTGCACGACAGCTACAGAAAGATAAAAAACTGAAGATTGGCGTCGACTTTGTATGCTTTGATGCCGAAGACTACGGAACTCCTTACTGGGCAGATCATCAAGACGACAATTCTTGGGCTCTCGGTGCTCAATATTGGAGTAAGAATCTACCACAAGGTTATGAAGCACGCTATGGTATCTTATTAGATATGGTAGGCGGTCAAGGTTCGAAATTCTATCGCGAGGGAATGTCACAACAATATGCCAATGCTATCGTCAAGAAGGTATGGCGTGCTGCTTATCAGGCAGGATACGGCAGTTACTTTCCTAAAGAAGATGGCGGTATGATTACAGACGATCATATTCCTGTGAACCAGAATGCGCAAATTCCAACCATCGACATCATTCCATACTATCCTGATTGTCAACAGAGTACCTTCGGACCTACATGGCACACCGTAAGTGATGACATGCAACATCTTGACAAGGCCACACTAAAGGCTGTAGGACAAACTTTGATTCAAGTTCTTTATACTGAAGAATAATACATCCGGTTGACATCAACCTATATAGGAAAAAGAGGCGACTACTTATGATAAGCAGTCGCCTCTTTTTTAATCTATTCGTATGATGATTCCATACTCATAGTCTTTATAATTCACCACTCTCGACCTGCAAGACAATACGTTCAGTAAGTCGGTCAACACCATTCGGATCATATTTCTTAGTAAGACTAGCACCGAATAAAGCTGCAAAAGCCTGATAGAAGCCAGCACGGATAGGACCAAGGAAAGCTTTGATGGCACCATAGGCAGAACTATTACACTCACGATAAACCAATTTGATCAGCAACTTGCCCTGAGCATAGGTGAGTTTCTTCATTCTTGGTGTATATTCCTTCTTGATACTTACCTCCACACGTTTCATATGTTCATCCTTTGCCTTCTTATTAGGTAAAGTCTGCAAATACTCATAAGTTTCTATGATAATTCTGTTTACCTCTTTTGCGATAGGAAGTACCTTTTTTACATTATACACCAGTCTATTATAGGCTGCGCGTTCTTCAGCATTCTTAAAGATCGGCGCTGGGAAAACATAAACATTATTAAGCTCCACATATTGCACACTATCCTTACCCAACAAGGCTTTACCGACACGTACCTTCGGCTCGAAAGTAGGATTATCCATATCTACTTCCAAATCTTCCGGGTTTATATGCTCATCTTTATCATTCTGAGAAAAAGTCGGAACTGTAGCGATGAACACCAATATTGATAACAAAAAGAATCTATATCTCATATTTGCGACAAAAATAGTAATTATTTTCCATAATCGCATACAACTTTTATTTTTTATTCTTTATTTTCGTCATTTCACAGTACCTTTGTATCGTAATGAGAAAGAATATAGCTTTAATGATAATTATTGCTGTAGAATTTCTTTCTCCTATTCATCTAATCGCACAACAACGACAACCATGGGAGGAGTATCTACAACAACTTAGTGAGACGGAAGACTTTGAGTCGGTGTCATGGGAGGATTACTATGACTTTCTTTCCGATTTAACTACTCACCCTATGAATATCAACACCGCGACAAGAGAGGATTTGGAACAGTTACCTTTTCTCACAGCTCAACAGGTGGAAGATATTCTTGCTTATCTCTATCAATATGGAGAGATGAAAACGATCAATGAACTGGCCATGATTGGCAGTTTGGACTATCCTCAACGTAAACTCTTGGAATATTTCGTCTATGCAGGACATATAGAAAACAAACAGTTTCCTTCGTTTAGGAAGATTATGCAATATGGACATCATGAGGTAACAGCAAATATCAACATACCATTTTATCGCAGGAAAGGAGACTCTTCTATATACCGAGGATATCCCTATAAACATGGAATACGCTATGATTTCAGATTCAGCGATTTAGTAAGATTTGGAATTATAGGGGCACAAGATGCCGGAGAACCCTTTTTCGCAGATTGCAACCGATGGGGATACGACTATTATTCTTTCTATCTACAGATACAGAAACTCGGTAAACTCAAGAATCTTACCCTTGGAAGATATCATCTACAATTCGGGGCAGGACTGATCATGAATAATAGTTTTGGACTAGGAAAAATCATCGCATTAACGAATCTAGGACATACTACTCATGCGATACATGTTCATTCCTCACGTAGCGAAGCAAATTATTTACAAGGTGCAACAGCGACGGTAGAACCACTTCATAACCTTAACATCACGGGGTTTTTATCTTATCGTAACATTGATGCTAGTTTCAATCAAGATGACCAATCTATCAAGGCTATCATCAAAACAGGCTACCATCGCACCTCAAAGGAAATACTACAGAAACAAAATGCTACAGAAAGTCTCGTTGGAGGAAACATCAATTATTTCTGGAACGGATTTCATATCGGGGCGACAGGGTTTCTCACAGGATTCAATCATCCTTATCACCCTGACAGGAATGCACTATACCAACATTTCATGCCATATGGTCAGCGTTTTTGGAATGCAAGTATCGACTATGGTTATGTCAATCATAGTCTCACGCTACAAGGAGAAACGGCTACGAACAACAGACATGGTATAGCAACATTGGACATGGTTTCATGGCAAATAAACAACAGCTTATCCTTGATGGCTCTATATCGTTTCTACTCTCACAAATACTATTCTTTCTTCAGCAACAGTTTTTCCGAAGGAGGAAACATACAAGATGAGAAAGGACTTTATACAGGAATCCACTGGAGGCCTATTCCACATCTTAGTCTCATGGAATATACAGATATCGTATATTTTATATGGCCTAAATATGGTGCCAGTAAGGTCGGTTCACATGCTTTCGACCAATTTTTCTCTGCCGGTTACCAACTACAGAAATGGAACTTTGATGTCAGATATCGAATAAAATGGCGAGAGAAGGACAATCAGAAGAAAACAAAACTGGTATATGAGAATATACAACGCTGTAGAATTGCAGTAAAATATCAGGATACCATTTGGTGTTCTTGTACTTCACTGAACATAAACCATTATCAGAAGGAAAGTAATAGTACTACTGGATATATGGTTTCTGAATCGCTGAGATGGAACTATAAACAATTACAATCTGCCATCATCCTAGGATATTTCCATACACCCGACTACCATACGCGCATATACACCTTCGAGCCAGGCATGCTTTACGACATGGGATTCAACAACTACTATGGAAGAGGGATAAGATATGCACTATATCTACATACTAACATCGGGAAATCTGTGACGCTCACAACAAAAATAGGCACGACCGATTATTTCGACCGTGCCCAAATATCCAGTTCTTACCAACAAATCAATCATAGTTCCAAAACAGATATGGAAATGCAGATTCGTTGGAGATTTTAGTCTTTCTTTCGCCAAAATCGGGATGTAATATCGCTGAATTCATCTCCTGACACACGTTTATACAAACGTTGATTAGTTGTCATATCCTTCAAACAACCTAGATGCTTAATATATGGCCCAACCTTGATATAATCAAAGTTGCTCTTGCATATCGACGTAGGAACATGAGTTCTTCCACTATACCATCCCACCTTATATTGTGGATGTTCACGATGTAGATAAACAGCTAAATCATTAACAGCCTTAGGTTCTGCATCACCACCCATAAAACAAATACAAGTGATCTCGTCTTCATACTTCTGTATGAACTGTTCGAGAACCATTGGAGTAAGTGGTTCACCAATATCCTGCCACAGATAACTACTATGGCAGCCAGGACAATGACAAGGACAATTCGATATATTTATCGATAATGTCATCTCGTCGGGTATCTCCTGGAAGACTATTCCTGTATTTACGTATTTAAGCATTCTTCTTAACGTCTATTGTTGGAACTGCTATGGCAGCTGACTGATATTTTTCATTGCCTGCATAGTAACGGCGATGTGCTTCTTTCTGACGAGCCTCAGAGAAGTTGCTTACTCGTTTCAGATAACCGATAATACGAGTAAGATAGTCCACATTCTTACTATGGCAGCAAGGGCACTCTTTAAGATATCTCTTATCGATATGACCACATTCATTACATACTGTGTTAGGGATATTGTAGGTAAAGTAGTTACATCCCTCCTTGGCAGCTACACGGAAAAGTTGACGATACTGAGCCTGACTCAGATGCTCTTCAAGGTTCATATGAAGAGCAGAACCACCTGTAAGATGCTCGATATACGGAGTACCATGCAACTTAAACTTATCGACAATATCCAAAGAGTCGTCCTCTACAAC
>CACYKX010000035.1 GCA_902775075.1 uncultured Prevotellaceae bacterium
GCGGATCACTACCGTCATTGTCTGTCATCGGAGCTACGTTGAGACCCACATTGGGTTGAATGTTAAACGAACCTTTTGCATGTTGAGCAAAGGTTCCGACTGATGCCAACAGTAGGCAAGCAATAAAGAGAATCTTCTTCATAAATGGATAAATATTGTTATGGTTTCATAATTACATGCAAAGATACGAATATAATCAAGAATTGCCTTCTAAATCTATAATTTTTTCCCCAAGTCTATCAATTATGTTCGTAAAGTAGGGATAACCACAGAACCTGTAGGGATATTCCTTCGATAAAAATAAAAATTATCATTACCTTTGTACCATACATCAACAACGTATCTTATGAACAAAATCATTACGCTTATCATGTGTGTGGCTTTCTCCGCCACGATGTCGGGACAGACAGTTAAAGTAGAAGACCGTGTCAAGACACTCGAAGTAGATATCAAGAACCTGAAAGGTCAGTTAGAAACGCAGAACAGTCAGATAGCTTCAATGCAATCCCGACTTAATGAGCTTGCAGACCGGAATGCTGAGTATAAAAAACAGTTGGACATACGCCAGATTCTTTCCGTGACAGTGGATAGTGTCAAGTATGGTATCGCTTCTGCTGAAGGAAATACCAAGACTGGCGATGTCGTTGTCACGTTGATGGCGCTCAATACAGGAGAGGATGCTTACCCAAAGATTCTCCATGGCGCGTCTCTTAATGATTATGACGGCAACATATATCAATGCCCTGAGGATTCCATGTCTGTTGGCGGATTAAGCAACTATGAAGTTCTCCGTAAGAATATCAATACGAAGATAATCCTAAAGTTCACGAATGTGTCGGCTAATGCGCGTATATCAAACATCTCTTTCTATGGCGGCGGAGGAACTACGCTTTTTAGCCTCCGTGACATTAAAATAGATTGGAAATGAAAAATTGCCGGTATAGTAAGCATAAAGTCTGATTGTACCGGCTTTTTTTTGACTTTGCAATAAGTAGCCACTATCTAATAAACGGAATGATAATTTCCTTTAGTTTCTCCTGCTTATTCATGTCAATGTCATCGGATGTACTGTAGTCGAGTACATGGTTAAAATATCTATGATCAAATTACTTGAAGAAGTCATTTTATAAAAAAGCAGCCAATGATTATTTATTAGTTGCGAAGCATGAACAGTTTCAACTTTAGACGTTTTCAAGTTGGCTCATGAATGTATTTGTCATAAAAGTGTAAGGACAATAAATTCTGCCATTAGCGACATTCAACCAAATTTGCGTTGTTGTTGTTTCGCTTTTTTACAGATGTTGGCAGTAAATTTTTCCGTAATCGTTAGAGAATCTTTGCAATGAAGCCTCAATGAGTGCAGTCCTCGACGATGCCCCGTTATTCCATAAATAAGTAATTTAAATTCTTTTTGCTGCTTGCCCATCTTTCCGAAGTCATGAAGATAGTCCTATGAGTCCAGGCCGAAGTCGTCCTTGATTCTTGGAATCAAGGCACGCTTGCCAACATCCGTGATGTGGTAGTAGGTCCGTGGGTCGTGGATCTTGCTGTATGGGATGCAAACGGCTGTCCCGCCGTCCTGTTACTTGTCGGGTAGGCAGTTGTCAGGCAGAGGGGCGGTAGCTTGTTGAAGAATCTTACTTTCAATGCTCCCACGGCGGAGGTTTACTGGCTCTTCTGCGCTATGTCGGTAGATGAACCACTGGCGGAGCTATGAGGATAGTTCCAGATAAATGCAGTAGTCAGACATTGGTAGGTAAATTTTCAACTGCACAAATGTACAACATTATCTGAAAATCAAAAAGAAAAGTATAATATTGTGTTTGCGATTTGACCTTAATTTCTAATTGTGATCATCGTGATTGTCAAATTCATTCGGATTATTTAATACAATATGAATCCATCCGACATTGTCTGAATATACATCTGTAACGGATTTGTTAAATTTGACATGTTCCTTTATTAAATTTTCAATACTATCGGTACCTTCTTCTTTGTAATAGTCGGCAAAACCATTAACTATCTCTACCTCAATACTTACTTCTTTTGAAGAATCGTCATAAGAACGATAGACTTTGTATTTTACATCCCCTTCTTTTATCGTTGGCAAATCGTCTGGAGAATCCTTGTACAACCAATTTTTAAATTGTGTGTTATTTTGACAAGTGGAATATGCATTTAAATCGGCATCTATTTTTGAGAATAGAGATCTATTTTCGCATGACGAAAACAGGAGAATACCTATTAGGCTTATAATTATCAATATTTTATGTTTCATATATTAGTCATTTATTTTTTGCAAAGATACAACTTTAAATTGAAAAAGGCTCCGATTGGAGCCTTTTTTTGAGAAATCTTCTTAGTAATTATCTCTGAAGACGTGTCCATCGCTGAATGAGAGACCCAACGAGAACTATTCATGGGCGAACTTCTCGTAATCGATGAACGAAGCGAGAGCGCTGCGGGTGAAGCTCGGGTAATTATCCTCGGCATGCTCCCTAGCATATTCTTCCTCGCTCTTGTAATCTCCTGAGTAGTCTCCCTCACGAGAAAATTGTTGTGACCCTATAAGAGTTCTGTTTTCTTCCCTATCTGAACATAGCTTCCAATAGTGACAAATGCATCAGCCCATCTTTACTTCTGTTTTAGATACACGCTTACTCTTCTATATTTAGTACATCAGGCAGAGATTGTTATACATACCAAGCGATTGGATTTTTAAGCATAAACGTTAATGCGAACAACATAGACGCAGTGAATCGGTATTTTCAGATGGGCATGATTTTGCAATGTCGAATAACTCCTTGAAGGATCCATGACGACGGTATTCTAGACGTGCATACGTGCTTTAAATCCAATAATAGTTGCAGTTGTTCATGTGACTTCATTCATTCGCAAGCATCAACGAGCCGAGAACCTCATTGTTGTCATTCCGTGCTACGAGGTAAGTCGCCTTGCTGTCATCAGAGATGCCGGCCTTAACGCCCTCACGTACTGTCTCATAATCTAACTCTGTTTCCTCTGACTCCTTGGCCATTGCCAACTGAAACTTTACCAATGTCTCTGTGTCTTCGATGTTTGCAACATCTATTTTGTATTTGTATTCCATCATAATTTGTTCACTGTTGTTTGGCTAGTGTCGGTTCTGCTGCTGCATCAAATTCGTTTTCCTCCTCTATGTGAGAGTAGCTTACAGAATGGTCTTGTAAGTAAATATGGTTGATGGTGAATGCAAGAGCCTTCAATGTTTGTTCTCTCACCTTAGGCTTCAGCTCACATTCCCATACTGTTATGCAGTGCCATCCCATCTTTGCCAATTGCCGTTGTTCTTCCTTGTCACGCTCTTTGTTACGCTTGATTTTCTTCTCCCAAAAGTCTATGTTCGTCTTAGGCAGTCGGAAGTACTTACAGCCATCATGCCCGTGCCAAAAGCAGCCGTTGACGAATACGCATGTGCGGTATTTGCGCAACACTATATCCGGATGGCCAGGCAAGCGCGGATTATTCAGTCGGTATCGGAAACCTTGACTCCACAAGTATTTGCGCACTAGTATCTCTGGCTTCGTGTTCGCAGAGCGAATAGAAGCCATGTTCTTGTGCCGTTGCTGTGGTGTGAGCTTATCCATAATGCAAAATTACTAAAAAATTGGTTTGCTTATATTCTATTGAATATTTTTCTTCAACTTTTATGGTTGCAATCGAATAAAAAGTTGTAAATTTGCAAACCAAATATCAAAAGACTCAATATGACTGTCAGTGATAAAAAACAGATGTTACCAAGTTTACTTAAGTCGTTGAGGGAAGAAAAAAAGTTTCCTCAACGAGAAGTCGCATCTGCTTTGGGCATTGACACCACCACTTATTGTAAAATAGAAAAAGGGAAATATCCAGCAAACAAAGAGCAAGTAGAAAAACTAGCAGAATTGTTTCATGCCGACAGAAATGAATTAGTCAAAGTATGGCTTGCAGATAAGATCGTAAACATAGCCAATAAAGATGAGGAAGTTGCTGCCGAAGCAATAAAACTTGCAGACAGCAAATTCAATGATATGAGTAAGGAACCGTAAAATGAGAAAGAAATATACTTTTATCGATTTATTCGCAGGTTGTGGGGGACTCTCAGAAGGCTTCTACAGACAAGGGTTCCATGCTTTGGCTCATGTTGAAATTAACCACTTCGCTTGCGAATCTTTACGTGAGCGGATGAAATATTATGGTTACAAAGACATAGACAAAGCCGTAATAGAGACAGATATCACAAGAGAAGATATAGTGGATGAGATTAGGAAAAGGTGTAATACCGATAATGTTGACTTAATTATCGGAGGACCACCATGTCAAAGCTTTTCGTCCGCAGGACGTGCTAGAGATGAGCACGGTATGAAAAATGACCCACGAAATTATCTGTTCGAAAGCTATGTCAAAATACTTAACGCAATACGTCCTAAATTCTTCGTATTTGAGAATGTAACTGGACTTTTAACAGCTCGCTTGAAAGGTAAAAGACATATCTTTACGGTATTAGGTGAACTCGGGAAAGAATATAAAGTCTACAATGGAAATCCATCAGACATGGTGTTTAACACCGTTAACTATGGAGTGCCACAAATTCGCAAGCGTGTTATAATCTTAGGTGTAAGAAAAGACATTGACTTAGAGCCTGCGGATTTGTATAAAGGTATTGTCAAGACGAATTGGGACAGTGACATGTCAGAATCCGAAAGGAAAGGATTGCAACCTCCTGTAACAGTTCGTGACGCGATTGGAGATTTGCCTCCAGTTCCTAATGGAGGAGGATCCAATATGATGGAGTTTAAACCTAAAGCAATGAATTCTTTCGTCCAAAAGATCCGTTCCAAGGACGATGAGACATTGTTATATCACGTTACAAGAAAGAACAATGACAAGGACAAAGAGCGGTATAAAGTGATGGCACAAAACCATTGGACTTTTTTGGAAATGTTAGAAAAGCGCCCTGACCTAAGACATGAGAAGGCAAGGGTCTTTCCAAATAGTTATACGGTTCAGTGGTGGGACCAACCGTCAAAGACAATAATAGCACATCTCTATAAGGATGGAAACTTGTTCATACACCCCGACTGGAAGCAAGATAGGTCTATAACTGTTAGAGAAGCTGCAAGACTGATGTCTTTCCCTGATGATTTTGTCATATGTGGGTCAAGGACTGAACAGTTTAAGCAAATTGGAAATGCAGTACCTCCGCTTTTTGCAGAGGCAATAGCAAAATGCATGAAAAAAGAATTAAACAAAGTAGATAAACTATGATATTCAAGCCAGTATCAAGCCTGACAAAGGAAGAAAAGGCTTTTTTTATCGAGAAAGTCGGCGTATATACCCGGCTACTTGAACTCCATGCCAATAGTAAGGGGGATAGCTTTACTATGGATGGAACTATAGATAAAAGTGTTCTGACCGAATTGATGAATATCGGAGTTATATCTACCGAAGAAGAAGTTCATGCTTTAAGAAAAGTTCTTGGAGAAGACAAGTACGATGGTTTCATCTCTGCTGTAATATATTTCCTAAATCATAAGGAAGAGACAGAGCCAATTGTCTTCAGATTACGCAATAAGTCAAGAAAAGTTCTTCAAGAAACATCTGAACAACGTCCAGCCATAAATGTGGCTGATTTCTTTTGTGGTGCAGGCGGATTAAGCTTAGGCTTTAGTAAAGCAGGATATAGAATCGTTTTCGCAAACGACTTTCAGAAAATATGTACAGAAACATACATCTATAATCATCCAGAAATACCTTCGAGTAAGGTGTTCACAGGTGACATTAAAGACATAATTGTAGATATCAAAGATTATGTCAAAGACGATGTCGATATGGTTATTGGTGGTCCGCCATGCCAGTCCTTTAGTTCTGCGAATCAAAGGCGCGTGATAGATGACCCAAGAAACATACTTTACAAATATTACATAGAGGCAGTCAGACAGTTATGTCCCAAGTTCGTACTTATGGAAAACGTAAAGGGCATGCTGAAAGTTGCTAATCAAGTTGTGGAGGATTATCATAGAATCCGCGCGTTTAAGGATGGAAAAGAATATACTTATAATGTGTCATATAGGTTATTTAATTCTGTAAACTTTGGGGTCGCTCAAAGCAGGGAACGTTTAATCTATCTTGCAGTACGCGATGATATTGAGAAGAGAAATGGCATAACACCAGAATCCTTATTTGAAGAAATTGAAGACTCCTGTAAAGGGAACACAGTTTTCAATTTGCAATCTGCACTTGAGTTCATTAAGCCCTTAGAAGCTCCAAGAGTAAAGGGGCAAACTGAAGTTAATGATGAGAGAACTGGAATGAAAATCGATCTCAATCATTATGATAGTTGTGGGAATGAGTATCTAAAATCAATCAACGATGGCAAGCAGATGGAATTCGTATTCAATCACAAAGCCAGGTATTGCAGTGATGTAAATTATGAAATATTCAAAAGACTCGGACAAGGAGAAGACTCGACAAATCCCAAGATTGCCGATATAATGCCATATTCAAGGCGTAATGGTATTTTTAAGGACAAATATTATAAATTGATTGCGGATAGACCATGCCGTACAATAACAGCTCATCTGAAAATGGATTGTTTGTCCCACATACATCCGTATCAGATAAGAAGTATTACGCCTCGTGAGGCCGCTCGAATACAGTCCTTCCCAGACGATTATCTTTTCTTGGGTGCGTATCTGAAAACATATATGGAAATAGGTAATGCCGTACCAGTTTTAATGGCAGAACAAATTTCAAGAGTTATTAAGAAACACTTTGATTAGAAATGAGAGTACTCGAATATATACATCGTCCAAACAAAACGGAGGTAGGAGTAGGTACAAATACGAACGACTCCTATCTAAAGCTGGCTCCTGCTATTGAGACTTCTCCCATATTTACAATGAATACTGAGGAGTTTTTTTATAACGCGGAATATCACAGAAATTGTCTTTTTAAAGCTGTCAAATATACAAGTGGCGGCAAAGAATACCGTCTGACGAAGCTGGGAGCCGTCAAATCCTCCATAAAAATTGAATGTGGAGATGAAATGATATTTAGGCGAATTGAAACTGGAGAAGAAACTATTAAACAGTTAGACGTCATTCATTACAATAAAACGATGGCATATTCGTCTTCAAAAGGTAAATACACACTAGTTTATCCAGAAAGGCTGCCAAACTGGAATGTAGAAGGTACTTCTTTTTATGCTATCTTTAAAGGTACGCAATGTGAAATTGTTATCTCTTTTCTTGAAAATAGGCACAAGAGGAGTGATTCACCTGACGAGACAGCACTATATAGTATTACAATAGGTGAAAATATTTTCAATGGAAGTACCTTATATATTAACTTGGAAGGCTCCATGCCTATATTGGAAGAGAAAAGCAAGTGGCAGCTCAATGAATTTAAAATCGATACAAAATGAAATACTATATTTACAAGATGTCAGGTTCTTCACTAGCCTTGACTTATACTAAGGCGGGTGCAGATTGCCTATGTAATATCAAAAAGGAAGACGGGGAAAGTTTCCCTAGTTATGATATCGATGATATAATCATCATATATCTAACTAAGCCCACTGATTCCTGCACAATTGTATTAGAATCCGAAGGCAGCAATTCATTTAGAAAAATCTTGGAGGTCTTTCCGGGAGCCATGCTTAAAGATATGCCAAAGGATATACAAGAAAGGATAATATCGGATGAAAAGAGTACATGGGAGATTTCTGAGGATCAGTATAAAAAGGTCATATCTCTCATGATAAGTTCCATAGGGCTCCTTCCTAAAGTACGACAAGAACAAGTAGATCGTAATTCTATACAAAAAATCTACTACGGTGCCCCCGGCACTGGCAAGTCTCACGCTATCAACACGCTTACATCGACAAAGTCCGTCATCCGTACCACATTTCACCCAGATAGTGATTACTCAACCTTTGTGGGTGCCTATAAACCGACTACGGAGGAGCAGACGAGATATAATGATTCCGGAGTGCCTGTCACCTATCATGACGGAGACCATAAGGGTGAGCCCATTAAGGATAAGGTTATTGTATATGATTTTGTGGAGCAGGCCTTCCTCAAAGCTTATGAGGAAGCATGGAAGAAGTTCTTCGCCAATCCGGATGCACCTGAGGATGAGTACCTTGTTATTGAGGAAATCAACCGAGGTAACTGTGCGCAGATATTTGGCGACTTATTCCAGTTGCTTGACCGTAACCAATATGGGTATTCTGAATACCCGATTACTGCGGATAATGACATCAGCAAGCACTTGAAAGAAGTCTTCGCAAAGGCACAACTCCATTTGGACGACCACGATGTAATCAACCGGATGTATAATCGTGGCGACGGTGATGTAGCGCAGAAAGTTCTGGATGGCGACATCCTCTTGCTGCCCAAGAACCTCTACATCTGGGCAACGATGAACACCAGTGACCAGAGTCTGTTCCCGATAGACTCAGCGTTCAAACGCCGATGGGACTGGAAGTACCAGCCTATTACGAGAGGTATGGACGCTGCTGGTCATGACTTGAACTGGCGGCTGGAGATTGATACCGACCATCAATATGACTGGTGGTCAGTAATCAGCAACATCAATTCAAAGATTATCGGCAAGCTCACCAAGTCGGAGGATAAGAAGCTCGGATATTTCTTCTGCAAGGCAAGCAATGGTGTCATCGACAAAGACATCTTCGTTGAAAAGGTATTGTTCTATCTTTGGAACGAGATTTTGAAAGACTTCGAGCCAAGCCAGGACTTTCTGAAAGACGAGACCTTGAAGGGAGAAAATGACGGCTACCTCAGCTACGACCTCTTCTATGACACGACGAGCGGAAAAGCCAAGATCATCGGTGACAGAGTGAACCACCTGCTTGCCAATCTTAAAGTAGAGCCATGGGAAGACAAGGCCGATAAGAATGACCATACGGAGCAAACAATAGAAGACACTGACAGCGCACAGGAGAATATTTCAGAGTAAGGCCGATGAAGCTCATCATAGAGGAACATCCATACGAGAAGAAATACGTACATGACATTCTGAGCGAGATTGACGCTTTGGGGAATGCCGATGGTTACGTAAGCATCAACTACGTGGGCTATTTCTATAGCCACGCAGTTCGGGATTGTGTGTTCATTCTTCCCAAGGTGTTACTGGAAGATGTCGGCAACGAAGAACGTGTTTTCGGCAAGTACAAGCCGGAGAAAATCATCGACCTAGAAAAAGAAGGCAATCCCATGACGGATGAAGAAAAGAACTTCATCTATGAGTTTGCCGTGTGGATATATCGGGCTATTACCGTGTACCACAATGACAAGAACACCGATTCTTCCATTGTCTATCACCAGACGATATTGGAGGTTAACAAAGGCCAGCGGCATCTGAGCAACACTTTTCTTGACATCATCTTGTCGCTCATTGACTTCAACCGGGAGAACCAAAACTTCTTCTTCTATATTCTGAGGAACATACATTCGGGACTGAACAAAATCAACTGGACGCGTACCATTGCCCACTCAACGGCTATCGTCCAAAAGAATGTGCCCATCTATATCAACCCCGTCAACAAGAAACGGCAGATTAACTTCGACGAGGAATTGCTCATCATCTTCTTCTCCATACTGAACTACATCAATGGTCATTATGGATTTGACACACCCATCAATTGCAACTTTCCACTCATAACTGGTGAAAAGTTCAAGGCCTATCTTAACGGACTCGGAGTCATACGTCTCCGGCAGATTAAATACAAGTATTTCTCTGACAAGTCATTGTATCTTTGGGAACTTTGCTTTGCGTTCTTCGACAGAGCGAAGAAGGTCGTCGTGGAGACAGGGCAGAAAGACTACCTGTTGGTCAAGAACTTCAACATCGTTTTTGAAGCAATGATTGACGAACTGGTCGGCGAGCCGCGTGACACGATACCGAGCGGACTGAAAGACCAGGACGACGGCAAGCGCATCGACCACCTTTATTCGTATAAGGGTCTGATGAACTATGACGAGGACAAGCCCGTCTATTATATCGGCGACTCGAAGTATTACAAGCGCAACAACCCTGTCGGCAAGAATTCTGTGTACAAGCAGTTTACCTACGCCCGCAATGTCATACAGTGGAACCTGAACTTGTTCATGAGTGATGCCGAGGACGAAGATATAGCCAACGACAAGAAGAACTTTGGCCATATAGCTAAGCTGCGTGATGACGAGACAGAAGGATACAACATCATCCCCAATTTCTTCATCAGTGCTACGATGGCCAAAGACCTGAACTATTCCTGGGATGGCATAGACAGAACAGAGAAGAGGCGTGACCGTTTCACGTCGAGCCAGTTTCAGAATAGACTCTTCGACCGTGACACCTTGTTGGTATGCCATTACGACGTTAACTTCCTCTACGTTCTTGCCCTCTACGCAAAGGATGACTCCTCGGAGAAAAGGGCGTGGAAAGAAAAAGTACGCAAGCTCTTCCGAGAGGAGATACAGAATGTGCTGAAGGAAAAATATACTTTCTACGCAATGGAGGCTCATCCACATATCGACGGTCATAAGTATCTGTCCGAGCACTTCCAGAATCTTCTCGGGAAGGTCTATAAGCCATTCGATGCGCACAGCACAATCTTGTCTTTGGCTTTAGATTCAGACGAGAAGTTCAAGCAGGAGAACTCCATGTTGGTAGAACAACTGAAAGAGTACTTCTATGTAGAAGAATGTCCCCTTGGCAGTGACCCCGTTGCCGCCATTGAGACGGCAAAAATGAAAAATCCGGCTGCTAAGGTGATGACGGCCGATGCTGACCAAGAGAATATCCTTATCATTAAGGCGAAGGATAAACCGGAAGCACGGCGATTTATGGTTGGTTTTGACAAAGGAGATTACGAGTTGCTGAATCCGCCCACTCTCGATTTGTTCAAGATAAAATATGTAATGCCCATCTTCAACGAGGGTGTCAGAGACTACTACGAAGTCGGAGGCAGCAGCTTTGAAATCAAGGACAACCAGCCAGCCATCGTCTTCCACTTCATCGCAAAGCATACCATCGGCAGTTTCCATCCGCTACCCAACAACAGGCTGGAAGAGTACTCTGTCATGTCGCTGAGCGAAGTTATGGACTACATACAAGAGTATTAATTTAATCATACGTAAGAAGAAAGGAATAATATATGACACGTCACGAACTCTACAAGACTTTTCAGCGTGTATTTCCTATTGACAAGCTGAAGGACATGAAGTTGGAGGAATACACAAATGTCAACGACAAGAATACATTTTGTTATTGGGTAGAGTCCAGGACAGAAGACTTGGGATCTATCTGGGGTGGTGCCGCATACAAATTTGGCATATTCAAATTTGATGTTGTTCCAGAGAAGGAAAACGGCAAATACAAACATGATGATAAGTATTCGTGGAAATCGAATTTGGGGAATACTGCGGAGGAAGCATACGCAAAAGTATTAGGCGCAATCTGTAATATAGCCAATTATTCCAAGAATGGCGACTACGACAAGATAGATGCACTAAAAGATATAGTATGGCCGAGCTTTAAGTGGAAAGTCGCATTTCTCTATTCGGACGAAAAATTATTGCCTATATATAATCGAGAAAAATTTCTTGAACCTTTATCCAAACATTTTGGAATGAAGGACTTTCGGAAGAAATCGGATTATGAACTTATTAATTCCATTTTAAGCCATAAAGGTGATAAGGACATATACGACTTCTCTGATAATCTATTGGAAATTGTAAAGGGGAAGGGCACTTCTAAAAACGATATAAATGAAGTTTCAGAAGACGTTGACGTTAAGAATTATGATTTTGATGCAGATCCGGACAAGCCTTTCATTGACAAAGACGAGTTCCTGCATATTGTAGAACTGCTCAAGCGGTTCAAGAACATCATTCTTCAAGGTGCTCCGGGTGTGGGAAAGACTTTCCTTGCAAGGAAGGTAGCCTATCAGATGATGGGTGAGCAAAACGACGCGAATATTGCCATGGTGCAGTTCCACCAGAGCTATAGCTATGAGGACTTCATCCAGGGTATACGTCCGGCAAAGGACGGATTCGAGGTGAAAAACGGCATCTTCTATGAGTTCTGCCAAAAGGCCTTGGCAGCACCAAAAGAGAAGTTCTTCTTTATCATCGACGAGATCAACCGCGGCAACATCAGTAAGATATTCGGTGAGTTGATGATGCTCATAGAGCCTGACAAGCGAAAGAGCAAGTATGCCATCTCGCTCACGTACAGCGAAAGCAGCGACGACACGTTCTATGTACCGGAAAATGTATATATCATTGGCTGCATGAATACCGCCGACCGTTCACTGGCACAGCTGGACTATGCGCTGCGCCGCCGCTTCTCGTTTTATACCTTGGTGCCTGAGTTCAATCAAGCCTTCAAGGACTTCCTCGCCGAGCATGGACTGCATAAGGAGTTCATCAACACGATATGCCTGCGGCTCAACAAGGTGAATGACCTGATAGCCAGTGAGGAACTATTAGGGCCAGGCAAGATGATTGGCCACAGCTATTTCACGGATGTGGCCAATATCGCTGATGCTGACAAGTGGTGGCAGGACACGCTCGACTATCAAGTGTTGCCCTACCTCAGAGACGTTTGCTTTGACGATGAAGGGCTATACCGTCAGATAGAACGCATATTGACAGGTAAAGAAGAGTAACATGGAGGGCATCCGCAAGTACATACCCATACAGAACCTCTACTATCTCCTTTGCTACGCATGGGATTTGGCAGAGCAGCGCGACAAGATAAAGGTTGACGCAGAACACTGCAATACCTATCCAGACTTGTTCGCCAAGCTGTTGGTGGCCGGATGCCAAAGGCTCTTCCGTTACGGAATCTACCATGAGTATGTCAACGTGGAAGAGGAGAGGTACGGTGTGAAAGGAAAGCTTAATGTCAGCAAGACGCTGAAGGCCAATCACTGGAGAGAAGGAAGGCTGCAATGCAACTATGACGAGTATTCTCATGATGTGCTTATCAATCAGATTATCTATGCCACATTGAGACGGCTGATGAATTATGATGGTCTCGACGCAGCCAACCACAAGGCGGTCAAGACTGTGTATCTTCAATTCCCTCCAGTCTCTCTGATTCCGCTATCCAAGGAGGACTTTGGCAAAGTGACCATAACCCGTAACAATCGCTTTTATGGTCTGCTGGTACATATTTGCCAACTAATATTTGAGTCTCTGCTTCCCGATGAGCATACCAAGGGAAAATATCATTTCCTTGATTTCTCCAAGGACAGGCTCAATGCCATCTTCGAGAAGTTCCTCTTCAACTTCTACAAGAAGGAGTGCCGGGATGAATATCCGACCGTTGACCGCTCGTACATTGATTTCCAAATGTCGCCCGCGGATGAGAATACTATCAACCACCTGCCTACGATGATTACGGACGTAACGATGACCAACAAAAGAATGAAACGTAAAATCATCCTCGATGCCAAGTACTATATCCAGACGTTGGTCTCGCGCCCGGAAGAAGGCAGCAAGGAACATATCCGTCGTGAGCATATCTCTCAAATCATGAGCTACGTTCTCAACCAAGAGGACGACTCGCTACCATATACGCTCAGAACCAACGGCATTCTCGTATATCCAGAGGTCCAGAAGTCCATCTTCGATACTTACCGTTATCGCAACACTGACCACTACATCCGTGTTTGCACAGTGGACCTGAATGAGGAATGGAAGGAGATAGATAGAAGATTGAAAGAAATTATTAAATTTTAATATACAATGGTAGAAACAAAAACGACATCAATTCCTCAACCTGATAGTTTACAACAAAGGGGAAAGGTAACTCCTACATCAGTGCCTCGACCAACAACACCCCCCAAAAAATAATAAATTTATTATTGTTATGACAAGCAAGAAATCAGAAAATCAAAGTGGAAAGATAACACCTACATCAGTACCCCGTCCAACTACACCACAAAAAAAATAATAGCATGGATCAAGAGTCTTTTGACACATATAAAAATGCTCAGTTAGATATTATTTGGGCAAAACTTGAAGAAATCTATACAAACATAGAATATTCTTCACTTAAAGCAGCCTCAGAGAAGTCTAATGTACAAAAGAGAATAATAGTGGCACTGATTGTAATCAATGCCATATATAGTTCTGTATGCTTTTTATATAGTGAAGGTATACTTAAGCCACATTCACTTGCATATATTGTTATTAGCGCTATTTACATCTTTGGAGGCGGAATAATTGCATATTTCAAGTCTGACTGGTTGGAAGAAATTGTAGGTCTAAAAACCCAAAATGGACAAAAGCTAATAGAACTCAATTCGTCTTTAGAAACGTATAGACTAAAGATATTTGGAACTTTTGCCAAAGCAAGAGTTTGTGAAGATGAAAAAGAATTTGAAAGTTTAATAAAGGATTTTCATCAAATAGTATCTGATTATCTACCTTTTGAAAAAAAACATGACGAACTTACTGGAGTAATTGACCCCGTTTTGGAAAAGGAAGCTCAACGCAGAGCAAAATTAAAGATGCTGGAGCTTACAAAAAGTATACAAAAATAGGTAGGTTTACAAAAATATATAAACACTGAAGTCTAAAAATCAATAGTATAAATAATAAAAGTACAAATTATTACCAATGCACTATGAAGAAATTTATATTACTAATTATGATTCTTACAATGCCATTAATGTCAAAGGCACAAGAGACGAAACAGTATTATATTTACAATATCGTCAACTTTGAGGGCAGTCTGAAGAATGAAGGCTTCAAGGTAACAGTTGACAATGGCAAAACGATCGATAAGCTGCGTGATGAGAACGGTAAACGCATCATTTTCACAACGCCTGCCGGTGCATTGATGTACTTTACTTCCAAAGGTTGGGAGCTATATTCACACGGCTCAACAACGGAAGGTACTGTTGTTAACGGTATAGGTGGTAGTGACTCAAGCACATATTGGATACTTCGAAAGCCTTGCACAAAAGAGGAATTTGACAAGGCAGTCAACGAGGCTGTTAAGAAGGAATAATTTTCACAAGATAGGCGTAAAGAGATACTGGTAGAATTGATGATAGTACTGCTTTTCTCCATACTTGCATTCATAATAATTGGAATATTGATATTCCGATTGTATCTTGGTAATCAGGCAAAGAAGTTGTCTGAGGATCTTACTTTGTCGACAGACATCCCAACAGAAGTAGATCAAGCTTTTCAAGGCAGGTCCATAAACGAATCAGACAAAAAAGGTATTCTTAGTCCCTATGAAGAAGACTATCAGCGTGCATTAAAACTCAATGCATGGCTTGACAGGTTCCATGTAAACGCTACCGATGAGATCATAAATCTTATGTCGTCGTACGAAAGTATTGACAGCATTGTTGAAAGGCACAACAAACAGGTAGAGGACGAAATACTAGCAGAGAATAAGGTCTTCTTTGATACATGTCTCAAATATCCTTTAGACCAGCAACAACGAAAGGCTATCATTGCTGATGAAGACAATGTGCTCGTAGTAAGCAGTGCCGGCAGTGGCAAGACATCATCTATCGTAGGCAAGGTGAAGTATCTCACAGAGGTTAAACATGTAAATCCAGAGAAGATCCTACTCATCAGCTACACACATAAAGCTGCGACAGAGCTGACTGAGAGGGCCTGTGCGAAAGGATTGCGAGGTTATACGTTTCATAAACTGGCATTGGATCTGATTGGCAAGGCCACTGGGGAGAAGCCGAGCATCTGTGACAATGCGGACGTTCTGTTTGTCAAGATATACCATCAGCTGCTCGGTGACAAGAAATTCCGCGAGAGCATACTTGACTATTTCGTGGATTATGACCAGCACATGGAAGACTGGGAGAAACGCAAGAAGCAGAGGCAGCAAGACCTTGCGATGGCAAAGGCAAAAACCATCAAGGCTATCTTTCCTGACATGGATGGCAATACTTTCAATGTGCGTAGCGAGCAGGAAAAGAAAATCGCATATGCTTTGACAGCTCTTGGTGTCAAATATCGCTATGAAGAGCCTTATGAGCATCAGGTGGCAGACGAGACACACAGCCAGTACAGCCCGGACTTTTCCATCCATTATGAGAAAGACGGCAAACCTTACCGACTGTATTTAGAACACTTTGGAGTCGATGAGCACAGCCTTGTCCCCGTGTGGTTTGCAGAAGAAAAGGGTATGTCATACGACGAGGCAAACAAACGGTATAACGATGGCATCACATGGAAGAAGAGCGTCCATGAGAAGTTTGGCACAAAGATGATATGCACGTCAAGCTCCGACTTTCATGCTAAGGACATCAAAGAAAAACTGAAGAAGCTATTGAAGGATGCCGGAGTTCCTTTGAATGAGAAAACAGACGAGGAGCTATATGCCCTAGTACTGCCCAAGGGAAGTAATCAAGAGAAAGCCTTTATCCGTCTGACGGTAACATTTATCACCCAGCTAAAATCAAGATGCGGAAAGATAGAAGATGCTCTCAATGATGCCAAGGAAGTTAATGATGAGAGGAGCGTTTTCGTCATCAAGAACATCTTTCAGCCTGTGTATAAGGAATATGTCCGTGAACTTGAAGAAAGAAAACAGATTGATTTCACGGATGCCATCCTCATGGCTACGAAGCTGTGCAAGGAAAGCCATCCTGTCAGTTTCGACTACATCATCGTTGATGAGTTTCAGGACATATCCATAGACAGGTATAAATTCCTGCAAACGTTGCGGAATGGAGAGAAACCAGCAAAACTTTTCTGCGTCGGCGATGACTGGCAGTCGATATATCGCTTCTCTGGAAGCGATATGACTTTATTCAGTCAGTTTCCAAAATATTTCGGTGCGACAGACATACGAAAGATAGAGACTACCTATAGGTTTGGTGAACCTTTGGTGTCACTGTCTTCCTCTTTCATTCAAAAGAACAGTGCGCAGTTGAGAAAGGACATACATCCATTCAACACGTCTGCAAAGACAGAACTGCTATTTCAGGAATATGACCGTCCCCAGTATGTTGACACATTGGAAAGAGTAATAAGCAGCATCCCAAAGGATAAATCAGTTTTCTTGTTAGGCCGCTATTCATTCGATGACTATTACCTTTCGTTCCGATATAAATGCATTAAGGAGAACGGCAACTTCTACTATGAGATAGGTGGAAGGAAAATGGAGTTTCTTACTGTCCATAAGTCAAAGGGACTTGAGGCAGACTACGTGATACTCCTACAATGCAACAAAGGAACATTCGGTTTCCCATCACAGATTAGCGACGACCCGGTACTGCAATATGTCTTGTCTGGTGCAGACAACTATCCATATGGTGAGGAACGACGCTTGTTCTATGTTGCTATCACTCGTGCAAAAGAGAAGACAATAGTCATGTATGACAAGCGTTATCCTTCCGTTTTTGTTGACGAATTCCTGCATCCGGGGAAAATAACAGCCGAGAGCTATGCAGTACACAGAAATGCCAACAAGCGTTGGACAAAGGCCGCCGATCAATACCTGCTTGACCTTCACCATCAAGGCAAAAGCATCAAATACATCTCTCATAAGATGGGGCGAAGCCAAACATCAATCATCATGAGACTTGGAAAGCTGGGAGTAGAATAGTATCGACAATAAAATTAAAACTCTATTAGTTCTATGGTACAACAAACAGAATTTACACTTCAGGAGTGTTCCCGTGGCTTCCATCTGATAACGGATGAGGTACTTCGGCATCTTCCACAATTGCCGAAGACGGGACTACTCAACCTTTTCGTGCAGCATACCAGCTGCGCGTTGAGCATCTGTGAGAACTGGGATCTGGATGTAAGAGAGGATATGGAAACGATTTACGACAGGCTCGTGCCGGAGAATATGCCGGACTACCGACACGTCCTTGAGGGGGCCGATGATATGCCAGCTCACGCTAAGTGCATCATTACGGGCGTGAG
>CACYKX010000036.1 GCA_902775075.1 uncultured Prevotellaceae bacterium
GGTTATACTGTATTTCTCGTATTACTGATATTATCGCACAAGCTGGTGCTGCTCTTCTTCGGCATTGTCAGCATGAGCATGTGGTTCCTGGATGGCATGGCGTAGTTCCTGTGCCTCATTGACCATTCCGTGCTGCTTGGCAATACGCTCCAGCTCATCGAGGATGTCTTTGCTAAATTCCTCTTCGGGAACATAGGAAAGCCGACCGTCTTTGTTGAGCCAACATCCATCATTGCCGAATGAATACTTTGGCATGACACGACGCACCGTATTTTCCCACTTGGCAGCAGTGCCAGGAACGACGATGACTCCCGTATCGGTAAAGAGGTCAACACCGATAGTGACCGGATCTTTCTGTCCTTGGTGATTTTCCTCATAGAGAGTTATAAGACCTCCCTTCCAGAAGCTATTGAGGTCTTCGCCACTCAACTCATATTCGGTAGCAACGGCATTGAGGTTACGGCCGATGACTTGTGTAGGCGTATAAATCACGCCGTTGGTGTCTCGGTCAAGCTGTACGAAGGCTTGTATGCGCTGCATCTCCTCCACCCCTTCATCAGTAATGGTCTTATCGTCCACTGTGGCAACGATGACCTTTCCACAAAGGAGGGCTTGACGTTCCTCATCACTGAAGGCATCGAGATTGATGGTCTTCAGCTTGGGTGAGAACATGACATCAAGACCCTCTTCCGTCTCGATAAGGCAGAACTTGGCATAGGCATGTGTCACTCCAAAAGGTTGTTCAACACATATTGGCAGCAAGGGCGACTTGCCACCACGTTCAAGGGTCTCATGCACAAATTCGGGGAGGTCATAAATCATCTCCTCCGTAAGTCCGAACTCAGCAAGAATGTCTAGGGGATAATCCTCTCTGTGAAATCTTCTTTCTTCCATGATTTTATGCATTTTGAAAATTTGCTGACGCAAAATTACTGGATAAGAAAGGATGGAATGACTTAACCCTGCTCAAAATAGTGATATTTGGCATCTCATTTTATTATTGGTTCTAACGAGGTGGTTGATTAGTACCAATAATTGGAAAATCGCTCAAAATATTGAGATTCTTTCTTTGACCTATATTTTATAAAACTGTAAGCATCTAACTTTGTGCCATGGAAACCAGGAAATCGATTTTATCAGTTATGGCCTTGCTTTGTTCAACCATCGTGTTCGGACAAAGCATCAATGAGTCATTCCATACCATCATGGCGCATTATCGTCCGATTGTGATCAACACAAAGGATAAGGGGCAAGAAAATGCCCTTGACAGCGTCGCTATGAAAGACTCGATGACAGCGGATTCTGCCCAAGTGATGAATACAGACTATTCAGGTTTGTCTATAGAACAATTGGAGAAACTGATTATTCTCTACGAGAATTACTTACACAAGAAAAGGGAAAGCAGCACTATAATAGAACATAATAACCAACAGGTTATCAGCTACTATACTGGAGAAAGCCATGAATTGACTTTAGCCAACTTGATAGATGTCATTGAGGAAATCGGTTTGAGCAATCAGCTTTTTGTGTTGGCTCAGGCAGTCCTGGAAACAGGACATTTCACCAGCCCAGTTTGCAAGAACTATCACAACCTGTTTGGATTATACGACAGTAAACATAAGGATTACTATCGCTTTGCCAGATGGGAAGACAGTGTTATCGGCTACCAGAAATTCATCCAATACCGCTATAAAGGAGGGAACTATCTCCAATTCCTCAAACGCATTGGGTACGCAGAAGACCCAAGATACACAACTACTGTGGCAAAGATAGCCACCCAGCTTTACAAGAGATTATTCACCCAATAGTATTATCAATTTATTGAGCAGTACAAAACCACTATTTTAATTATGAAAATACCGTTCATTACGCAAGTTTAACGCTCAACATTTTGATATGTCACCCAAAATTTGTAACTTTACATGCTGAAAGAGACATTTATCCTGATTGGACTGTGCTGCCTCTCAACGACGGCAAGAATACACGCACAGCAAGAAACATCTCCATTCCATACGGTTGGAGAGACACAGAAGAGAAACGTCAGGACGATGGTTGAGGTTCTGACTGACACCACCGTTCAAGACTCGTTAGAAGAAGACATAGACATGCAAGCTGACAGTGCCGTAGCAGAAGTACCCCTGATGGTGGCATTACCCCTGAAGGACATCCACATAAACTCGCCTTTTGGAATGAGGCGTGATCCGATGAACCGCAGGAAAGAAAGAATGCACTATGGACTGGATTTAAGGGCAAAGTATGAAGATGTCTATTCGATGTTGCCTGGCACCGTGACAGATGCAGGTTCATCAACAGCTGGTGGAAACTACATCACCATCGATTATGGCATATGCACATGCTCGTTTCTCCACCTGTCGAAGATAGACGTGAAGAGCGGCCAGCATGTAAGAGCCGGTCAAAAAATAGCAACAAGCGGAAATACGGGCAAACGTACCACAGGTCCGCACCTGCACTTATCATGTAAGTGGAGTGATACGGGGAAGTATTTTGACCCGCGTATATTGCTGAAGTTCATCACGGAGCAGCTAATGAAACTGACAATACAATAAACAAGTAAACTCAATAATATGGGAGTAGTAATCATTATAGTGGGCATCATGCTTATCATCGCCCACAAAAACAAGGGCAAGAAAAAGAAAAATCGGACTACCTGGCATGGGAAGTCCGATTGGGAACGTGAGTGTGATGATGGTGGAAAGTTCTTTGGGTGGTAGGCTATTCATAATCATTGTCGAAATCATCATTTGGCTCTTCATCTTCTTCTGGTGGCGAAGGCATTATATCACCTTCAAGAGGTGCAGGGATGCCCATAAGAATTTCGTGTTCTTCCTCATCATCTGTTGATTCTTTCGAGAGGAATTCTAATCCAAACAGGCTTTCTGAATCTATGCGGATGGGGGAACCCGAAGCTTCTTTTTTGCGAAGTTCATCCATAAGCCAAAATACTTCCTCCTCACACAAGGGACATGTTCCAATAGAACATTCATCATGATCACAGTCTTTTGGAGAATACTGAATGCCATTCAATTCTGCAATACTCTGTCTTATGGAACGGAGTAGTTCACATTTGTCTTTACCTTTCATAATCTTTACTTATTTATATTAGTCCTGTAAGTGAACAAATCGAATTTAGTTATACCCATAAATTCAAGTTCTCGCTTACTGTTTTGCCTGTCTTCTTCTGTGTTGAAACCAGGAATCAACGGCAGCCGAACCGTGATATGATCAGATTTGCCATTTTTGACAAGCCATCTAAGGTTTTTTTTAACGACTTCGTTGTCTTTTCCCGTATATCGCTTGTAGATATCAGGATTCATGTCCTTGATGTCAACAACGTATTCATCTATGTACGGTGCCATGTCAAATAACATCCAAGGTATAACATGAAGTGAGGTTTCAACGGTCACATGCCATTTTTTGCCATAAACTTTGAAAATATTATCTATTAGAAACTGACAATGAAGCAAAGGCTCACCCCCTCCAAGCGTGATACCACCATTTGTTGCAAGATAATAGAGCTCATCTTTTTTTATGGTTTCAATGATGTCTTTTGCAGACATATACTTAATCTTCTTGCCCGTTTTGAGAGTTTTGCACTGAGGATTTAGACAATACTTGCAATCAAGCTCGCAGTCATGGAAAGCAATAAGGGTCCTAATACCCTTACCATCTGTTCCAAGACGCAAACGACTGAGACCAATTAACGGAGCATATGAGGTGTATTCGGTTCTTTCTGCATCTACAACGTAAAGAAGTAAGTCGGACTTACCTGTGTTCGTTATTCTATACCATGCTGTTTGGGGGGCATTTGTCTCTTCTCGTGAATCATTACATTCTGCAAATCCGAATTTGTTTATTGATAAGTGCTCTATTTCTTTGAATTCTTTCCATGTAGCTTCATCATTGTCTTCATTATCATCATCGATATATTTAGCATATTCCCAATGTGAATGTTCAAAGGAACATTTTCCATTTAAGACATAGCATGTCACCCGCCCTTTCTCATTGGGAATCATCCCAGTAGTATGACCTGCTGGAATCCTCCATAATTGGAGCTCTCTTGTCAAGTCATAATCGGAAATTCTCGGATAATGGTCATGCTCATAGTGACGATGGATGGTCTCGTACTGTTTTCGGACATAATATCTTATGTCATCTCCATTACTTACCTCTTTTTCCGTTTTACCATCGAAGGAAGAGATAAGGTTAGAATTCTTCCTATAGATGTAAGGGAGGCCATACGGAGGACCTTGTATCAAACCATGATTCCATGAACCATCAACAATGTAGCCGGCTTTAGTAGCTTTCTTGTCTATAAGCCTGTACAATTCCATGCCCTGTTTATAATTTGGATTCCAGATAGCATTTTTGAAATCCCATTTTATCAACTGATGGAGAAATTTGCCAATCTTAAGCTTGAAATCCAAAATACGTATGCCATGAATAGGATATCCATCTTCGTCCTCACCTTTCACATACTCGCTCCTTATCGCTTCGCAAAACAGATTCATAGCCGATAATTCAGACTTATCGGGTTTAGTCAATAGCACTTGAAGCATAAAGTCTGCTATCAAGTCTAGTTCCTTCTTCGAAAAATTCCAGTATTCCATCTATTACACTTACTTATTTACTTTAGCTCGGTTCATTACAATAGTTTCTTCCACAGGTGCTCCCATCGTCCAATACTTATATCCATCGACATAGAGGTAAGGATGATAATACTTTCCCCAGTGTTCATAAACGCCAAAACGACGTTGCATTTCAATAAAATAAAGAAATTCTTCTTCTGTCAAAGGACATTTGCCACGAACAATATATTCGTGTGGTGACCAAGGCATGGTCTTTGCAAAAGTCCACTGGCAACGGGCTATCATTTCACGTATTCTGTCAAGGTCAAGTTCCATAATGGTCTGTATATAAAAAGGACTACCGTGCTTTATTGGAATCTGGCTTTCCCATATCAAGATTTCTTTTATCCCGGAGGGACTTGAAGATGGGTGCTTCACACACCATTAGAGTACCGAGTATTTCTACTTATCCTTAGTGTGTACCTTGCGTCCAGATGAGATTGCTCGCATCCTTAGTAGCTGTCATTTCAGTTCACTGTACTCCCAGCTTGCACGGTTACGCCTCCTAGTCCTATTATACTACTTGTCATTCCTGACGATCCTGATGGTCAAACGAATCTGATTCTCATAATGGGCATCAGGGTTTATTTTGCTAATGCGACACTCAAAGATATTCTTCCAACCCATTTCAAGAAGTTGAGCGATTGTTTCATTCTCATCACCTGGTATGTAGCCAAGTAGATATTCCTCGGACTGACCTGTATCTTCGTCAATCGTGTTGTAGACTACAGCAACGGCATTCTTGTCATACCGATTGTCCTTGTCACGCTGTAGCTCCAGACAGGTTCCTACATGCAACTCTTCCCAAACCTCATCGACATCGTGATACTGGCGACCAGCAAGATGACATTCTTTGAAAAAAAGCTTCTTTGCCTTCATAACAATAACTATTTGTGAGTTTAACTTTGATTTTTACGGCAAAATTACGTCCATATTGTTTCAAATTGTGGGACAACCTCGGGATTCTTTGTTTTTTTGCAGAAAATCTTCAATCATCTGTAATGCTTTCTCATGTTTTGCCACCAAGTCAGGGTATCCAAACGCCTTACCACGAGCTATGTTGTGACGGAGGTCGTTTAGCTTCACATGCATAGCGGTTATATTTCCAGAGTCTATGATATGCTGAACATACTCATAATAATTCTGGTCATCTTTGTGCGTACATAACTCTAATGCTTTGATAACTTCTTCTGGGACATCCTCGTTTCTGAGGTCGTCAAAAGTCCAGTCAGTATCTTCAACCACATCATGGAGAAAGCCAACACACTTTTCTGCATCAGTCACTCCCATAGAGCCTACCAGCAATGGATGAAGGATGACGGCATTACCATCTCTATCCCTTTGTCCTTCGTGTGCTTCCATAGCGATCTTGATACATTTCTCTACGGTGTCCTGACTTATTGGATCAAAGTTAGTTGACCGTTTGCATGTTATCTCCAAGGAGATATACTCATTTCCTATTTTCATATTTCTTTTAATTTATCTTGTCCTTCCAAGGGAATCCAAACGACTTCCTTCACATGACTCATAAGCCATTCTTTGTCCAATAGCTTCAGGGCTATCTCTTTTCTCTTATGGCCACCAGTATGCAGAAATTCTTTCCAAGTGGCATCATCCATGTCAATAATGTCACACGAAGGCGTTACTGCCTTATAATATATACATCTTAAAGCTATTCTCATATTCAATCAGATATTTGCCCTTGCATCCATAAATACCCACGTACAGGCATTCCTTTTTCTATATTATTCAACATTTCTTTCTTGAAATATAAGGGTACGGACATCTCTTCCGGTTCGTGGCTTATAGAAATAGTTGCTTTTACAAACATTTTCCCCATGAATACAAAATCTTCACATTCTTCAATGGGAGATATAAATTCGGCATCGTCAGGACATGATTCATCATGGTCGAGATATGCCACAAGATTATCGCAGATAAATGTGACAGGTAGAAGATTGCCATCTTCATCATATTCTTTATCAATATTCATAGTTTCTCTATACATCGCAGCAGCGTCACCATCTACTGATACTTCCCTATCACCCTCCTCTATTTTATATGCTGATGCTGCAAGTTCTATATTCAAAGTTGCACCAATAGCGTATTTCTCCTTGTTCAAATAATAATCAGTGGCAAAAAAAGCCAATGACAGATTTTCCGACTCAGCCCAAACAATGGCTTCCACCTGATTATCCCATTCAAAAACCTTTTTGATAGTCATCATATGCTTGGTTCCTTTATGGCAGGGATATAGCGTCAGAAAATCGAAAATCTGCTTCTTTTCGTTATTCAACAACAATGCCATCAGCCCCAAATCTTCTCCAGTTCTGACAGCAATAACATCACCTTCTTCATTGTTGTAGTCATCGCTTGTAACACTAGTATATGAACTACCATATAGGGGCCATTGGCCAATCTGCTGAAAGATGGCAGGGAGATTATCCAAATCTATCACCGTTTCTAGATGACTTCCCTGGGACTGATTAATCTCTATCGCTTTCCAACCTTTCTCTTTGTAGGTGGAATTGAGATCTTTGCCATCGATTTCATCATGAGTCGCAATTTGATGCACATGTTCAACATAGCTATGCCAAACTTCTTCAAGTTGAGAGGCTTGCTCATCATTCAGAATCTCACCTGAATGGCCATTGTTCCAGTTGAATCCGGGAACTCCTTTATTCAAATCTTCGACTGTAAGCAACAGCGGAGTTTTTTCTGGATGAATCATGTGGCTCAGACTCATGCGGATGTAATATACCTTACGACCTCTACCACTCCAGTCTTCATCAGGATATGGCGTTCCGATAATGGTACCCCGCATGACCACGCCTTCTTTCCCTTCGCCAGTGCGTATCATATAGAACCTGTCGCCGACATGGGCTTTCTGATAATCCCAGATGCTCCAATCATAATAGAACCCCTCATCTTCAAAATCATTTAATGCCTCTTCAAACTCGGATAGCTTGTAGTTGCTGATGTCCGTATTCCAACGCATGATAAAGGTTTTACGGAAGTTTTCGCGGATTATTCCCTGAACTTCATCAAAAAGGTTGTTCCAGACATCTTCATCCATCTTGTCTAGAAGAACCTGGGCTGCATCCATCCGTCTGAATTCTTCATGCCCTTTCATTAACTCGCAGAAGTCTTCGAAAACTATCATCTTGCATGTGTTCCCTCTCATCATGCCCACATACCGGCAGGCTCCAATAAACACATTCTCCGTATTGTCAACCACGCGGACGGTGCTCAGTTCCTCATCATCTGTGATATGACGTTTTTCTTCTCTGACATTTACAGCATCAAGATTTGTCCACTGTATTGTTGCAAAATCATTGTAAGCATCCCTCACGTCCACATCATGATATTTTGAAGAATCAAGATGGAAGTCTCTGGTTACGCCCGTAATGACGATTGTATCACCCTTGCGTAATAATTCTTCCATATTGTGTGACCGTTGATTCCATGCATCCTGAGCATCAATGTCACTAAGCTTTGCATCCTTTTCATCCTCCTCCGTAATCCTGGAAGCGCGATGAGTTTTCTTGATAGCGTTCAAACAGGCATAACACAACTGGACATCTGCTTCAGAAGCGAGCCAAGGCAGTTCTACAATAACACAACCACCTATCATCTGCTTGATTGTAATGCCCTGAGTCGAAAGCCTTTCAATCATTAACGTAAAGGATTCCACCTCACCGCATGTCGGTTCATTATACCGCCGTTTAACTACACCATCATCTCCTTTGCTGATAAGCAATAAGGTCTTTTCAATTACCCTCTGTTCATTGAACTTACGGATTCCTTTTATAATGAATTTGTTTGCCATATTATCTTTATTTTTATGTGAGTTTGACTGGAACAAACCGTACTGTACTATATTCATCTGACAAGAACTTCTCTACTCGTTCTGATGTTACCTTACGAATAAATATGTTCTTTATATCTGGATTATCTTCTTTCCACATCTTAGCACATTCTTCATTATAGGCTTGCCAGCACCAGTCATCAATGAAATTGTCGTTAATGCTGGCTGTTTGAGCGAACTCTATAATCTTCATATACAAATTGCTCACAAATGCTTTAGTCTCACAGACTGCATCTGCCATAATCTTTCCTTCGTAACCATCATAGATATAGAATAAGCCACACAGTTCAGGTGGTGTCGGGGTCAAGAGCTCATCCGTCTGGAAAAGGATTGGCTCATAGTATAGGATATAATTATCGCTCTCATCATAGATATTCACACCGAATGGCGTGAAATCAAAAACATGTAATACTATATTCTCCAACCACTCTTTGATGTCTTCGAATGGTTCATAAACATCAGATAAGTTTATAAGTTCTTTCTCTTCTCCATTAACAAGTATGTGCATGTCTATCCACCCAGCATCTGGATAATCTAGATTTATCTCAACATTATCGACAGTGAGAGGCATTTCGGAAGCATACTTTTCAAACAGCATGCTTCGTTCATGCAGCCAATGGTTACTTATTGTCAATTCCACTTCCTTATCATTCATAATCCAGACATTTTTATTGATTACGATGCAAAATTAAAATGAGGTTATCCCAATTCGTGGGACAACCTCAAAATATATTTGTATTTAGGAGTTTTATTGGCAACTTTTCCACCTTACTCGTTCCAATGCCTCTATCAAACCACTATAATTAAGCGACTGCAATGGTTCTTTGTTGGGAGCAAAACTGCATGAGTTCACTTTCATGTCCCAGGAAACAGAACAGAAGTTCGTCGGACGTTGACATTTCAGCAGGCAAGATGGACTTTGGAATGGTTTTCCTCCGGCAACAGATGCAAGCTGTTTCGGTGTCGGTGTATTTGAAAACTGCTGAGGAACAAGAATGATTTGATCTGAATCCAGCAACTTGTTTATTTTTTTATAAACCGTCCTTGCAGCATCGACCTTATCTGCTCCAACTAATAAATTCAGACCAGGTTTAATTCCAATTGACGCAATCCGTTGAACTTGGCGTTCCACCCTGTTCACCTCTGCCTCATTCTCTGGCTGGTGGATGGTTATATGGATCTTGTCTGGCTTATGTACTGTCAGCATTTCCCATATTTGTTCTTTCTCCAAAGGCAATCCGTTTGAGGTAACCGACAGGTAGCACTTTGGATAAAGAGCGTCTATCACATCAAAAACGCCTTCATACTCAAACGGCTCCCCGCCGCCCAATGAAACGGCCTTCACACCATGACTGATACAGTCGGACGCAAAGTCTATTACTTCCTGTGGTTTCCAAAGCGTATTGCCATCCTTCTTACTATGGTTATAACAGAATGGGCACTGCTTGGAACAATAGTTTGAAAGGTCTATCGAGAGTAGTTCAATCATATCTTCTGCCTTTTATCTTTTCCATTTCTTCCTTCGATATCACTTGGGGCATTGTTTTTCCCCGATAGGGCAATTGAGCTAATTTTTCTATTTCATCCTGGTAGGTTCCTACTTCTGAACGTTTATAAACAGGATAGCTGAGTCCTCTAATTCTGACTCTATGATCGTCAAAAACATACTTCTGGCCTATTACAGCATAAGACATGTCATCTAAGACAAGCACATTGGGCTTTAATCTGCCAATTATATCTTCAAGATAGCAAGAACTATTTAAATAGAAATCTTTAAGCATTTTGTCGGACACGACTTTTCTTAGGTCGTCAGAGGTCATATAGTTTTTAGTTTTGTAAGGTACACGCCGTATGAATGACAACGATATGGAGTTTGAATGAATTATATCTGACTTAATACGTTCACTATATGCGACTCTCTCTAATGGGTTCGTAATAAACATTACGGTTGGCTGGCTACTCCTTTGGAATGCGAAATCAGTGTGACAATCATGCCACGGATTGCACTCTGTACAATGATACTTCTCTCTTTCAGAACAGTACTTCATATAATCTACTGCGTCTAAGCCTGTTAAAACAAAAGCTTCAGAACCATCTGTCATTACGGTTAGTGTATATTCAAAGCCATCAACAACTTCAACTATTTCCCCTCCATGGAAATCACAAGGAATCCATTCTGCGATTTGGAAGTTTTTCTGTTCACTGAACTTGAATGGCAGAATAGGAATCCTCTTACGCAACTGTTCAGGGAATTGGCTCAACTTGACTGGATTCTCAGGTATATTCAGACGCTCGGGAAGGCTTGATGTCCAGTAGGGTTGGCAATAAATATAGTATGGAAGATTGTCAAATCCTTTTTCGAACGTAATCTGCTCATCCTTCCAAATGCTATTGGTATTCATGTCTTTAAGTTTGTAAACTGTGTAGATAATACCTTTATCAAGCATTATTTGAAGAGTGGAATCCTTTAATACCTTATATGTTTTTTCATCAAGACATTCAAAGGCGTCAATTTGATACAGACCTCTTTCTTTTGACAAACAGTATTCAATCTCGAAATCCTTACGCTTAGCCAGTTCAAGAAAAACTCTTTCCTGATTCCGATCTATTTGAATAATACAACCATAATACCACATATCCTCATCTTCTGGACGATGAGGTTTCTCCATTAATTCATCGATTTGTTCATCAGTCAATGCTATTTGTAATTCTGTAGAATTATCATCATCGCCAAAAATGAGATTTTCAATACAGGTATCTTCAGTACCCCAGGGTACAGGTCCATTGTCATCATAGTCGATGATAGCCACATTTCCATCTATATCTGCCACATACCATGCAGTAGACATGGAATGGGTTGCTGGGTATTCTTTATCTGCCTTCATACTTCTCTTCCTTTCAATTTTTCAAATTCTTCTTTCGAGAGAACCCTATCAGATTCTTCACCATAATATATTTTTTCACCCTTAGATGATGGTAGTTCGTGCCAGCGTTCTCCATCTACATATTCTTCACGAACTAATTCAACATAGACTGGCACATATTCAGCCAGCTGAATTTTCTCTGCATCTTTGAATTTGAGAGGTAACTGTGTAATCTTGTCTCTGATTTCTTTGGGCAACTGACTCTTCTTCATTGGATGCTTAGGAAGAGACATACGCTTTGCAGGGCCATCATATGGACAATACTCCTCTTGATAGATAAAGATTGGGAAACGATGGTTCTCTGCATCTTGTATTCTTGGATTTTCTTTTTCTCCCCATACATCCTCATCGTCCAACTCTTCATCGTCATCTTCCTCAATATCCCAATATTGGGGAGCTTTATATTTTTCTGTTACTACATGATTCTTTTCTAATAACTCCACTCCCTTCTTATTATACGCTAAATCGACAAAGAAATAACCATCTTTTCGAGACAGGCAAACTATTTCGCAATCATCCTCGTCCATAGAGGCTGCTTCAATAAGGATGGGGAGTTTGTTCATGTCTATCTTGATAATGACTTCATGCCAACTATAATTACATACCCACGATTCGTCTTCAAAACTATTATCTTCCCAGTTGTCTGGTTCTTCCAGTGGCATAAGCATAGGAGAAATCTGTTCCATTGTCAGGTTCAAGTCCCTTACACAGTCCTCTCCTTTTGAAGAAAGGTCATGCCATAGCATGTCATTAACATTACCATCTCCCTTTGTCCCGTCAGGTACAGGTCCATAGTCGCAAATATCAAAGATGCCAACATTGCCATCTTCATCAACACAATACCATGCCGTTGACATGGAGTGCGTTGCCGGGTATTCTTTATCTGTTATCATAAGCCATTACTATACATCTATGTATTCTTCACTCTTGTCAATTACACGTGGGGCAGATTTCCAATCTTCAGATAATGTAGCGTCATAACTATGTGGCATGACCTTTACATAGCCATATCCTCCATCAGTCAAGGCCACCTGCATATACTTGATTCCATTAACATCTTTCGTATGGTTATTGAATAGCCAACATTGCGAATCAATGAACTCAGAAGGTTCCAAGCACTTCTTTTCTGCAAACCGCACTGGCAAAGAAAACATATATTTCTTAGCATCAACGGGCATTTGCTCAACCTTCATTGGATATTTGGGAACAACCACACGTTCTGGGGGGAAGTTTATACAACGAGTCTGTTCATACACATAAAAGGGGAAATGGGCTAAACGGTGTTCAGTCTGGTCATCTCTTTCATCAGAAAAGTAGATCTCTATGTCACATTCTTGTGCCCCCAATATATATCCCTTGTCGATAAATGCTTGCACATCTTTTTCATTATCATCTTTCCAATACATAAGATGATAGAATCCTTCTTCTATCGAATAGCACAAATCAAAGTTTGCACCAGCATTAATAAGTGTATCTACCTTTTCTGGAAGAACAAGGATATTGCTCATTGACTTGATTTCAACAGCAGTTTTCACAGTCTTCAGGCCACTTTTCAATTCTTCAACCTGTTTCTTTGTAAATGGCATAACCGACATTCCATCTTTTTCCTCTCCAAGCATAGGAATCAGTTCTTCAGTATGAAGATCAGTAAACGGAATTGGCCCAGGGCCGTCTTCCTCAAATTGGAAGATGGCCACATTCCCATCAAGGTCGGACACGAACCATGCCGTATCCATCGAATGTGTTGCCGGATATTCTTTACCTGTCTTCATATTTTTATTCTTAAATCTTCAGCACATGCTATTTATTCAGTTTAGAGTCTTCAGGAATTATTATGGTCATACCTTGGCTTTCGTCTGAATAGAGTTTTTGTGCCCAATAATTACGCCTGGCCTCTCTTTCTTCTGAGGCTTTCCTTTCTTCTTCCTCTTTTTTCTTTTTCTCAAGCTCCACTCTTTTCATCTCATCCAAGAATCTTTTGCAGCCTTGAATCAGCTCGACATCAATCTTATTCTTATCATTTTCTATATCGCTAAAATCATCAAAGATTACTTCAACGAAATCTTCGTTTGACAGGTCAAGTTGATTTTGAAAATAGGAGGAGAATGTAATATGTTTTCCATTCTTTTTCCACCATTCTTTTTCACTCTCTTCTATCCAATTCGTATCTGTAAGATATTGGTAAGAACAGGCATATTCTTTTAGTTTATCAGCCGAAAAATTAGCATTCTCATAAATCTCCATTGCAGGACCTTGATCAGAGCAGATAATCACCTCTTTACAACCAAACATCTTTGCTTGATGATATATCTTCATCCGATAATCGCATAGCCATTCTTGCCATTTTCCTGATGAATGAAATGCGTATTCCCACGTTCTCCATCTCTCAATTACACTTACATCGAGATCTACATTCTCTTTGAAAATCCTAATGTAAAGGTTATCTTTGCGGTCTTCTATCTCGTATAACTCGAAAGGTTCTTGAATGTCATCAAGTATCAACTCTGCAAATTCATTAGTAAAGGTAGCTTGGCGCAGTTTGTCAATACCAACTAATTTCAGTATTTGATTTGCTTGATAATCAGAGACGGTCATTTGTAGGTAGTCCATAGAATTATTCACTTCATACTTCCCAAGTTCAATAAATTCATCACCCTTTGCTTCACTTACGACATTCTCTTCCTTATCATACCAGTATTCATTTCTATATACGAGCCTGATATTCTTCTTCATTCTTTTTGCAACTTCTTTTGCTGTAGCAAAAGGATCATGGACTGGCAAATTATGCCTTAATCCTATTTGTACTACATCCCATCCCATAGTTGTTAATTCTTTATTTGTTTCACAATAAAACACTTCCATCCTGGAGCTGTTTTGTATGCCGTTACCGCATCTGTTGGTACAAGCAAGGTAGTCTCTTTATATCTCCAGTCGTCCTCCTTCACGTTCCCTGTCATTTCTGGAGGGAGAGAACCTTCAACTACAATTGTTTTAAGATTATCAGCCCATAGAGCATCCATATCAACTTGTTCAACACTTGCGGGTATTACTAAAAATCGAAGGGATTTGCATCCCTGAAAAGCTCTTGCTTTGATTACCCTTAATGTTGATGGCAGATTTATGGTTTGTATCATGGGTAGGAATGCAAAAACACGCTCTGCTATAACCTCTATACCTTCAGGGACTTGACATGTTGTTCTGTTGTACTCAGGCACAGAATAAAGTGTCTTTCCGTCTTTTGAGCACAATATACCGTCGATAACTTTAAAAAAAGGATTAGCTGGATCTAGCTTGAATTCCTTTATCAAAGAACTATAGTTAAACACACCACCAGGGACCTTCTTTATTGTAGCAGGAAAATTCACGGTTCTAAGGTTTCCTATGACTCCTAACATTGGACCTTCATCCACAATTTCTTCTAGACCATCATGCAAATAGAGATTTTCAAGTCCATCACACCATGCTATCGCAGAATAATATATGGTTTTAACACTTGATGGAACATTCAATTCTCTCAGTTTGGGACAGCCGCTGAATAACTGGCGAGATAAAGAGCTAAGTTTATTAGATAACCGTATATTTTCAAGATTCAGGCAAAATCTGAAAGCCAGTTCTCCGACTGAAACAATAGAGTCTGGCATATCTAATCTGCGGATATCACTCCCTTGGAAAGCATCATCTTCTATCCTTATCAGCCCATCAGGTAGTTCTACACTTTCTATATGACTATCCATGAAAGCAGCAAAACCTATAACCTTTGTACCCAAAGGAACAACATAATGTTTATTCGAATATGCTGAAGGAAATGCTACAAGCGTAGAAAGGTCTTTGCTGAAGATAACACCATCAATAGCTGAATAATAAGGATTATTCTCATCCACGTCAAAAGAGGAAATATTACAGTCTGCGAAACAACTTCCATCTATTTCCTTTACCAATGAAGGAATCCGAAGTGAAGTAATTGCCTTGCATCCAGCGAAAGCAAAAGAATCGATTTTCTCCATGCTTTCCGGAAGAAGAATACCAGAGAGATTGGGACACGAGTTAAAACCAAATACCGTTTTCAAACCATCAGGTAGGACAACCCTTTTAAGCATATCAGACTCAGAAAAGCCTGTCTCTTCATACGCGACAGTCGTTAAACCTTTAGGAAGAATAAAGGTCTCCAATTGAGCATGAAAACCGAAATAAGGCATTCCTTCACCATCGACGTATAAGGCCTCACCTAAATCAAGATGTCTAAGTGCTGGCGTTAACTCAAAATCTGGAGGTCCCAGGTTCAAGCCCTGGCTGGTCCACACTGAAAATCAAGCAGTTAAGCCAAAAACTTAACTGCTTTTTCTTTTATTAGTGACCTTCAAGTGACCTTTTCGAGACAAAACTCATCTCCTGTGACCTTTTGAAATTTCACGAAATGATTAGTAATTGAGCGGCATTTCAATTACCAAACGAAAATAACCAATTACGCTTTTTCTCGGAGATGGAGCCGTGAAACGCGGCATCATAACAAGTAGGGGTTCCGCACACTAAAGTCGTTTATTGGTTACGCCACCATAGACAAAGAAGTTTATTGGAGAATTTCCCAGAAGCCTCCTTCGTCTAGTTCTTTTCGCTAAACGACGCCTCATTCTTGCAGTTCCTTTATTCTCGTCGCAATAGTTTGGCATGATTTATCTTTCAGGATTGCCATCTGTGTGGTTGTAACGAATTTGTCGAACACTATTAGCTCAACAGTCTTCATTTTTTTGTATCATATCTATAAAGTTTCTGTAAAGTCGCTTTCTGACCATCTTGTTCATTAGTGTCTTTTGCATCATTAGCATTACCTACATCGACACCTTCAATGGCAACAATAATTATCTTGGGCAACGCCAACACAAAACAACCTCCTTTTTAGCGGTACTTAGGTTAGACGCCAAAAGACTGAAAATCAAGAGTCACTTTGAATAGCAAGACAAGAATGTACCCAACTTGTACCGTCCTATCATGATTCTATCACTAAAAGTGGGACTTGGGTACTATTTAACGTATTGATAATCAGCTAAACGAAAATGAGAAAAATTGCTGATGTTCCCAACGTGTTCCCGATATTTTGACGTTAACGGAATTTAGTTTTTTAACGTCCGTTGGAGGTAATTAGCGTTCAAAAACGCATATTCAAAGAACTAAAAATGATGCCCGAAATTAGGTTCTGGTTTTGTGGGCAAAATTAAATCAAGTGAAAGTGTTAGAACTCACATCCAACTGAATGCAAAGGTACACATTTTCCCAAAATAAAAGAAAAGTTTCCCAAGAATCTGTTTTCAATGTGCTATTTCTTTACTATCTGCCCAAAGTGACAGATGGATCGTTCATCTTTGACAAAAGGGAAAGGAAAAATTGAATGGATGCTAATGACCTCACTCCTGTTGTCACATCATATCGAGTCAGCTTCAAAACAGGGGGGCAAATCGGACGGGGATTACAAGAAACTCCATCTTAATACAAGAGTCGATAACGAATCGTTATTGAGATTGCCTTCAAGCCTGGCTCTGACAACAAGATAGGATAAGGTAGTTTGAAATTACCCTATCCCTTACCTCATTTCTTACCATGTGCCATTTTTAGCGGTACTTGGGTAAGATACTAATTTGCTGAAAACCAAGTATCGGTTTGAATAGCAAGAAAAGAATGTTCCCAATCTGTACCGCCCTATCATGATTCCATTCCAAACCGGAGTTCTGGAGTCCCAGAATCGGGGAGTCTAGCTCATGGTTGATCAACTGACTTTGTATGTCAATCGGATTCCTAAAATAACGTGAGTTCGATGAATTCAAAACAATGAAAGCTGTGTATCAACTGTACGTTGTACATTGATACACGGCTTCTTAGGAAACATACAATAAGCAGCGATAGCTCCAAGCAGGTTCACGATGAAATTGTCAAAGCACCTGTGTCTTGAATGTTCCACTTGTGCAATATTCTTCAACTCGTCATTTACCGTTTCTATTATTGCTCGTTTCCTAAGCAGCAGTTTGTCAGACACGCTCATCAAGGTACCTTTCATGTTGTTTTTAAGTTTGGTGATAAGCTGTATGCCATCCACGAACAGGCGTTGGAAAAGGTTCTTGCTGATATACCCTTTGTCTCCGACCAGCTTGCCATATATGAATTCTACGAAGGCTTTGTATTCCAATGGTTTCCTGTCATCCACATCTCCGGGGGGTATCATAAAGTTCAGCAACTCACCCCTCTCGTTACATATCAGATGCAGCTTAAAGCCAAAGAACCATCCCATGGAGCACTTGCCTCTTTGCGCAATGCCCTTGAATACCTTGTGGATATGTATCCTCTGGTTCCTGCATACTCTAAGGGGAGTGCTGTCCACGAAACTTATGCCAGTACATTTTCCGAGCAGCACCTTCTTGATGAATAGAGCCAAAGGGATGGCTACTTCCTTTTCAAGTTAAGTTTGGCTTCTGCTCTCGCTGCTCCATCGGTTGTATGAGACAACTTTCGGGAAGAGGTGACGCATATGTCTGCATACCTTTCTATATAGAAATGTTGCAGGCAACGGTAGCCTGAATCATGAAACAGTATCATGATTACCATAATTTCTGCCTTTAACATGGTTGACTTGCGGTGATATTGCCGTTTCTTATCTGCTTTCAGAGTATATTTTTCCATCATGGCATCAAAAAACTTGCAAAAATCATCTGCAATACAAAATAATTTTGTAACTTTGTCCTCGGTAATCATAGTGATTATTGTTTGTAATTCTTTGTATTTCAACACTATAAAGTTACAACAATTTTCGCTAATCACCAAATTTTCAAGCACTTATATTTTGTCGAACTTACGTTATAATTACAATGAAGCAATTATCATCCTTTTTCAAGAAAGCGCTTGTCTGCATGGCCGCCATGTCGTTAACGGGAATGGCTCAGGCCGGCGGTGACGGCAAGACTTGGGTTGACTACGTTAATCCCTACATCGGCAACATCAGCCATCTCCTGGTACCCA
>CACYKX010000037.1 GCA_902775075.1 uncultured Prevotellaceae bacterium
TACGAACAGGATTGCAACCAGCAAGGTTGAAACAGGAAGGCAACTTAAATTGTAGCATTTTGTATCTTATGTTATGATTTTATAAGTTTGTCGAATCGGGCCCTTTGATTAATGAACCAAAGACCAATGGTAGAATTCGTATATAAAACAATAGACAAATGAAACAATTCGCATTTATCTTACTTGGTGTCTTGTTGTCATTCGCAGGCTATGCCCAAAAGCCGGCAGACTATGAGAAAGCAAGCTACAAAGTAGTAAAGGATTTGAGCTACACACTCTCAGGCGATCCTTACGCCAAGGAAAGATGTAAGCTCGACATCTACTATTCGGAAGAACTGAGCGACCGGCCTGTAGTAGTATGGTTCCATGGTGGAGGACTCACTCAAGGCAACAAGGATTTTCCCTGGCTGATGAAGCAGAAGGGAATTGTACTTGTGGCTGTCAACTACCGCCTGCTACCTAACGTTACAGTAGACAGCACGCTCGATGATGCAGCAGCAGCCATAGCCTGGACATTCAAGAATATCCAGCGCTTTGGCGGCAACCCTCATGAAATCTTCGTCTCGGGACATTCGGCAGGCGGTTACATCACAGCCATGGAAGGCCTTGACAAGAAGTATCTTGCACACTATGGCATTGATGCTGACAGTATTATGGGGCTGGTGCCTTTCAGTGGACAGATGATCAGTCATTTCTCCTACAGGCAGATGAAAGGAATTGGCCCACTGCAGGCTATAGTGGACCCGTACGCTCCGCTCTACCATGTGCGTAAGGATGCCCCGCCCATCGTCTTGATTACGGGCGATCGTGAGATGGAACTTTTCGGCCGCTACGAGGAGAATGCCTACATGTGGCGCATGCTCAAGCTTGTGGGGCACCCCGACGTTCGGCTCTATGAGATAGGAGGTCACAACCACGGAGATATGGGCAATCCCGCACAGCACATTCTCTACCAGTTTATATTGGAGAAAACAAGAAATCAGTAACAATCATCTACAAACTTGCATTATTATCAATATGAATCAATTGCTATTCAAGTCACTGCTCATTGCAGGGGCCTTCACGGCACCATGCTTGTCCTTACATGCAGGACAGCTTGGGAGACAGAGTACACTGCACGTTGCTCAGCAATCACAACGCACAGTGCAGGGACATGTGGCGGATGCCGAAGGACCAATCATCGGCGCCACCATTAAGGAGAAAAGTAATCCACAAAATGCTACAGTAACCGACTTCGACGGAAACTTCACGCTCCGCGTTAGTGAGGGAGCTACACTTATTGTCACCTACGTGGGCTACAAGACCCAGGAGGTGGTCGTGGGCAGAAGAAACTCTTTGGATATCAAACTCTCTACAGACGACAAGTCTCTCGAAGAAGTTGTTGTGGTGGGCTATGGCATTCAGAAGAAAAAACTGGTGACAGGAGCCACGGTTGATGTGAAGGGAGATGATATACAGAAAATGAACAACACCCAGGTGTTGGGTGCCCTGCAGAGCCTTAGTCCAGGTGTGAATATAGCAGCTGCGTCTGGTCAGCCTGGCGACAGCTACAACATCAACATCCGTGGTGCGGGAACCAACAGTTCTACCACTCCTTTATATATTATTGACGGTGTGGCTGGTGGAGATATCAATACGCTGAATCCTGCAGACATAGAGCGCATTGATGTGTTGAAGGATGCTGCCTCGTGTGCAATCTATGGAGCAAGAGCTGCCAATGGCGTAATCATGATCACCACTAAGCAAGGCAAGCAGGGAAAAGTGCAGGTATCTTATGATGGATACGTGGGCTGGCAGAATGTCTACAAGATGCCACGATTGCTCAACGCCCGGCAATATATGTCTATGATGGATCAAATGGCCGTAAACAGCGGCAGTGATGTATACGACTGGAGCCTCAATTCCGCAACCCTATCAAAAAGTTTAGGGCCTTGCACCCGGAATCGCCGTGAACGCATTTCTTCTTGATTGGACCCACTTTTTCACCCTGATCAGTTGCATGAGCGCATAGCGCCCCCTTTCCCCAAAATCGGAGATATAAATGGAAAGCCCACTAAAACGCTTTAACTCATCCGTAACTGTTGTTGAATATGGGCCAATAGTGCAGCCATCTGATTTTCGTGTAGATATTCAGAGTCCATTGTCTTGCGACACGGACTCATTTCGCCGGGACGACGATAAAGGCAAAGACAAAGCGCTTCAGACGGCTTTTCATGTCTATATCTGGGAAGATGGCGCTGACCTTGGACAACAAGTACTGATAGAAATTCTTCAGCATGGCAGTAAAGAGCAGGAACACCGTATTGTCCTCCATGGTTGAGAAGGGAAGATGGGCCATCCGAAGTCGTTATTCTGCATGTCGAAGTTCTTCTCGCTTGCGCCTCGTTGGTTGTACTTGTCTATAATCTGTTCTTCGGTACTATTATATGGTCGTTGGTCAGTATGGCGCGGTAGATGTATTCCATGCCTGGCAGAAACAGCTCCCCCCTCCCCGTATCCATCTTGGTGCGCTGCACTACAAGCCGAAAATACCAGTTGGAAAGGAAATCGGTAAACTCAAATAAGGCGACGTCCTTTTCCTGACTGTTTACTGTCGTAGGGCGCCATTCCGTACACTGTTCATACATCCGTCTGGGGTCCGCACAACTGCTGGCACAGAGGTAGAACATCTCTGTCCGCAGGGAGAGCACCTCGACAAGTTCCTTGATGAACGATCCGCAATCGGCACGGAACATGCGTATGTATAGCCAATGAGCCTCAACATTGCCCAATATGCGTGTCAGTTCCTCCACTTGCTCAAACTTGACATTTGAGTTGCCCTGCCTGTTCTCGATGCCGATTAACAGCGGACCGGAAGTCATCACTCCAGAGAAGTAGCCCCGTTTCTTCTTGTAGGAATACAATGCGTCACTTTTCTCGGCTGGGATGAACTCGTTGTCAAAGTCCACGTCAATGCCCTGACCTTTTTTCAGAAGATCAAGCAGCAGGGTCATGTCAAGCAGCAGGGAATTGAGCCTCATGGCGGGTCATGCGCATAGACGCTGCCGTTCTGGCTAGTATAGGCTATACTCATTGTGCGCAGTTCCTTCAGCCCTCTGGCATTAGTGTCTTAACAGGGAATTTTTGCGCCGGGTGCGGTGCCCATGTACTTTTTCAGGATGGTGGTAGTAGGGGATGATGTTATCGTATTTTATTGCTAACTTTGCCATGCCATTAAGATTTTTGCTTGATTTGTTTTTGCACCATAAAGTTAGTGAAAATTCTGCAAATGGCAAAACTCTGAGAAACTTATTGTCCCTTAAAGGCTTATAAAAAATATTAAAAACAAAATATACGCTTAGTTGCGGAATTAATGTTCATTTGTTTTGACTCAAATGCTTTGATTTTTTATTTATACTATGGATTATTTCTTGTAGTTACTCTATTAGAGTTTCAGAAGCTTTTTTATGGATTTACCCTTTATGAGAGTAGGTGACATCAAAATTTGCGAGTGTATCTCTCTACCATTCTCAATACTTCCAATCAATATTTTTACAGCCGATTGGCCAATCCCCTTCAATGGTTGTGCGATACGTGTGATGGGTGGATCAAAATAGTCAAGATACCTAAGATTATCGAATGAAATAATAGATATATCTTCAGCAATGCCCAGACCAAATTCCTTGAGCGCCTGCAAAGAGCCTAGAAGAATGGTATTGCTCATGGCAAAAATAGCTGTAGGCTGCGGATCTAGCAATTTCAACAGGCGGGTCTGCAGATATCCGTTATCGATAGAGAACTCGTTGCCACGGAAATAAATATTACAGTTCTTGCCTAGCTCTTTGACGGCTGCCTTGCATCCCCGTTCCCTTTCTTTCGTTGTTATTGAAATCGAAGGACCTTCTATGCAGAGAATGTTGCGGTGCCCCCCTTTGATCAACTCTTTCATTGCCATATATCCCCCATCGAAGTTGTTTGTTGAAATATAAGGCAATTTCGATTTCTTGAAGTATCTGTCCACAAGAATTACTGGAATGTGCTTTTGCATCTCCTCCAATTCTTGAGTTCTCCCACCGCAAGGTACAATCACTATTCCATCAACTTTCCTGTGCCTCATTTCGTATAGAGCTTCTAATTCTGTGGTTCCGTTCTCTTGAGTATCAAAAATAGAAACAGAGTAATTGTACTTTCTTGCCTCCGCAATAATAGAAGCCGATAAATTTGCAAAAAAAGGATTGCTTATTGAAGGTACTGCTAAACCTATCGTCTTATTAGAATCGTTGCGCAAACGTTGTGCGGTCTCATCCACGTCTTCACTGATCAGTTTATAGATAGACATTACCATTCTCTGAGTAGTGTCAGAAACCCTGTATTCATCGGCTTTTCCATTGAGAATTCTTGATATGGTAGTTTTTGAGAATCCAGTCAAACGCGATAATTCAGAAAGTGTCCCTCGTTTCATATTTTCGTTGTTTTTTGGCAACAAAATTAAAAAAAAATTTTTTTTGCGACAAAATTGAAAGACTTAGATTTAAAAGCAAACAACAATTTTCTTTACTTTGCAAATGAATCCTAACTAAAACCAAAAAATAGTTTCAAAACCAAAAACTATATGGAAAGAATAAACAAAGGAAAACTTATCGTAGTAGGAAGTGCAAATACCGACTTGGTAATCCATGCTCCACACTTCCCACAGCCGGGAGAAACAGTCATTGGTGACGGCTTCATGACAAATTTCGGTGGAAAAGGAGCCAATCAAGCAGTAGCTGCTGCCAGACTTGGAGTTTCTACCACTTTTGTAGGGAAAGTCGGCTCTGATGAATTTGGCAAGGCGACGGTAGCCCATCTTATCAAAGAAGGGATTGACGTAAGCCATCTATACACATCTCCCAATAAGCCGTCAGGGGTGGCACTAATCACAACTGTAGATGGTGGCGAGAATAGCATCGTAGTAAACTCGGGAGCGAACTTCGACTTAACCGTAGAGGATATAGAAAAGGCAGAAGATGCTTTCACCAGTGCCTCCATCGTTTTGATGCAATTAGAGACCCCTGTAAATGCTCTTGTAGCGGCTGCTAGATTAGCAAAATCTCATGATTGCTACGTTGTTCTTAACCCTGCTCCTGCTCCCAAAAGACAACTTCCACAAGAATTACTACAAAACGTAGATCTGCTGATTCCAAATGAGACAGAGGCTTCTGCTATCTCGGGCTGCGAGATTACAGACACGAGCACTGCAATGCAGGCCATTGGCATCATTCAGAAGACTGGGGTGAAAGACGTAATTATCACGATAGGATCAAAAGGCGCCATTGCTTCGATTGAAGGCAAGCCTACTTTGATTCCAGCCTTTAAAGTTAAAGCGGTTGATACTACTGCAGCCGGTGATACATTTTGCGGAGCTTTATGTGCCGCGCTAATCAACGGATCAGACAAACGATCAGCTTTGACCTTTGCCAACAAAGCTTCTTCTATCTCTGTCACTAAAGCAGGAGCACAAATATCAATGCCGCATCTTAGTGAAATGTAAATTTCTCACCTTAAAATATAAAAATATGTTTATTGTAAATAGTTACACTTTAGCCATAGTGCTCTGTCTCATCACTATGCTTTGCTGGGGATCCTGGGGAAACTCGCAAAAACTCGCTGCTAAATCCTGGCGATATGAGTTGTTCTATTGGGATTATGTCATCGGAATGGTAATATTTGCCCTGATAATGGCCCTGACACTTGGTAGTTTTGGTGAGAGGGGCCGCAGTTTTTTGGAGGATATTGCCCAGGTATCAGTTGCGTCTGTTATCTCTATCCTGGTTGGTGGAGTTGTTTTCAATGGATCTAACATTCTTTTGTCGGCTTCGACTAGCCTGGCTGGCATGTCTGTAGCATTCCCTCTTGGCGTTGGCCTTGCATTAGTAATTGGGGTTTTTGTGAACTACTTTGGCTCACCCAAGGGAGATCCTGTATTGCTATTCCTTGGAGTTGCGTTCATCGTTATTGCCCTTATTTTCAATGGAATAAGCTCTGCAAAGAAAGGTAGTGATACTGCTACGGACAGAAGTAGGAGTAGTAAGGGAATAATGCTTGCTGTTATTTCAGGTGTATTGATGGCTTTCTTCTATCGCTTTGTTGCAGCAGCCATGGATCTTGACAACTTCGTACATCCTGCTGTCGGAAAGGCAACGCCTTACACAGCATTCTTTATTTTCTCTATTGGAGTCCTGCTCAGTAACTTTGTCTTCAATACAATTCTGATGCGCCATCCTGTTGATGGGAAACCAACGAACTATAAAGAATATTTCCAGGGAAGCGCTAAGACCCATTTGGTAGGAATGCTGGGTGGTGTAATCTGGGGACTGGGCACTTTGTTCAGCTATATTGCCGCTGGCAAGGCTGGTGCCGCAATATCCTATGCTTTAGGTCAAGGCGCACCAATGATAGCAGCTTTGTGGGGCGTGTTTGTATGGAAAGAATTCCGTGGTGCCGGTAAAGTTGTAAATCGCCTACTTACTTTGATGTTCATCTTCTTTATTGTCGGTCTTAGCTTAATTGTTGCGGCTGGCAACCAATGAGATGAGTGATTCCTCTGTCTCATGAATAAAAGAAACGATAGAATCTAAAACAAGAACTATAAACCCAATTTTATGAAAATCGATGTATTCCACAAAAAGGCATCTTCTTTTCGGTATTTGATTGCCTTATTGATGCTATTCTGTTTAAACCTGTGTGCGACCCAAGTCTTTGCGCAAAATGTGAATGGAACTGTTAAAGACGAGAATGGGGATCCCCTAGGTGGAGTGACCGTGACCATTAAGAACGGTCCTACCGGTGTAGGTACTGTCACCGATATGGATGGCAATTACTCGATAAAGGCGAACAACGGCCAGACCTTACTTTTCTCTTTCATAGGTTTCAAGACTGCAGAAAGAAAAGTAACAGGAAGCCAGCTATCCGTATCCATGGAACCTGACAACGAGAATCTGGATGAAGTCGTTGTTATTGGTTATGGCACCGCAACAAAGAAAGAGATAACAGGATCGGTGGCAACTATTGGTCGTGACGATATGAATGTCGGTACTTTCACCAATGCCATGGGGTTACTCCAGGGTAAGGTGGCTGGATTGTCAATTGTCAATCCTAATGGTGCTGACCCAACCGCTTCTTACGAGGTACTCCTTAGAGGAACCAATACTCTTTCGGCAGGACAGGGGCCATTAGTGATTATTGATGGAGTTGTAGGAGCTGACATTCGAAATGTGAATTTTGAGGATGTCGAGTCGGTAGACGTTCTTAAGGATGGTAGCGCAGCCGCTATTTATGGTACACGCGGAACAAATGGTGTCATCATCGTAACAACAAAGCGTGCAAAAGCCGGACAGACGGAGGTCACCTACGATGGACAGCTGACCGTTTCCTCCGTGGCCCATAGGGCAAAGCCTCTCACAACATCACAATTCAAGGATGTGATAAACACTTACCGTCCAGAACTGAGCAACTACATCTATAACGGCGATACTGACTGGTTTGACGAAATTACACGCACACCTTTCAGCCACAAGCATACAATAGGTATCTCTGGCGGAAGCCAGCTGTTCTCTCATCACACATCTCTTAATTACGAGAAAAGCGAAGGGTTGCAGAAGAAAAACGACGTAGAAAAGATGATGGCGACAACTAATATCCGTCAGAAGCTTTTCGATGGCTGGTTGGATATTGACTATAACTTATCAATAGTGCACCGTGCTTATACTCCCTCGTTAACTTCCGCTTTCCAGCAGGCATTTACTCACAACCCCACAGAGTCTGTCTACGACCCGACGAACACAGAAGCTGGTGGCTATAGCCGCACTGTGGCTATGGAATATTACAACCCTGTCGCAATGGTTAATGAGAGAAGTGCCAAGACAAAGGATGACAACTATGGCGGCAATATACGTTTGTCGTTAAACATAAAGCCCATTCCGGGACTTAAGTGGGATAATTTTATTGCTTTCAACAAAGAAGCTACAGAGAATCATACCTATTATTCTCACTACTATCCTTCTTTAATCGGAACCAATGGACAAGCTACGATAGAGGATTACCATTGGACCGATCGTCAGTATGAGTCAACTTTGAACTATAACCATGAATTTGGCAAGCACTCCTTACAGGCTCTTTTAGGCTATACCTACGAGTACAGTAAAAACAACACCCACAAATCGACTAACAATGGATTCGATTTTGATGATCTTTATACCAACGATATAGGTTCAGGCACGGGTCTTACAAAAGGAACTGCAAGCATGTACTCATACAAGGAGTCAAATAAGTACATTGGCTTCTTTGGCCGCGTGATGTACAATTACGACCAGCGTTACCTTCTCAGCTTAAGCTTGCGCCGCGATGGAAGCAGCCGGTTTGGCGCAGACCAGAAATGGGGATGGTTCCCCGCTGTTAGCTTAGGTTGGCGTATCAGCCGTGAGGCTTTCATGCAAAATATAAAGTGGATCGACGACCTTAAGCTGCGCGTTGGGTATGGTGAGACTGGCAACCAAGACTTTGCCAACTACAAGTCATTGATGCTGATGGGCGTTGCTGGAAAGTTCTATTATAATGGCAGTTGGATAAACACATATCAGCCTGTGAGCAATGCCAATCCTAACTTGCAATGGGAAAAGAAAAAAGAGTTTAACGTTGGTGTAGATTTCTCCGCTCTGGGAGGACGTATCACTACAACTCTTGATTATTATTATCGTCACACGACCAACTTGCTTTACAACTATTCAGTTCCTACACCTCCCTACGTGTATGATGAACTCTTCACTAATGTTGGCGAGATTACCAATCAGGGTATTGAACTTACAATAGGAGCCATTCCTGTGAAGACTCATGACTTCATGTGGAGTACTACATACACACTCTCACACAACAAGAATAAACTCAAGAAGTTTACTAACGATGAATTCCAGAATGGTACGTACCGGGTGGGTTGGTCACACTCTGCTGCCGCCTACACACAACGTCTTATAGAAGGACAAAGTCTTGGTACTTTCTACGGTCCGAAATTTGTTGGTATTGAGAATGGAGCTGAAGTCCTTGAGGGACAGGATGAGGATGGAAGTGTTCCTGAAAATGACTGGATAAAGATCGGTAATGCCTATCCCGATGTACAGATGGGATGGAGTAATACTTTCACCTACAAGCATTGGGATCTCAGCTTCTCCCTCCGTGCTTCTATCGGTGGTGATGTTCTCAATCAGTATGCCATGGAATACGAGAATCTCGGTTCTCTGGGTCTTCGTAATATCTCCCAGAAATGGCTCGACCACACAGAATTCACTTCCACGAAATATAAATACTCATCAAAGTACGTGGAAGATGCTTCATACTTGAAGATGGACAACCTCTCTCTCGGTTATACCTTCATACTTAACAAAACGTTCATAAAGCGCGTAAAGTTGTCTTTCACAGCACAGAACGTGTTCTGCATCACAGGATACAGCGGTGTTGACCCTGAGGTCGCCCTCAGCGGATTGGAGCCTGGAATAGAGAGCATGAGCTACTATCCCCGTACCACAGACTTCACTTTTGGCCTTAACATTACTTTTTAATTGAGAAAAAATGAAAAAACTGTATATTTTCTTTTCAGCTGCATTAGCAATGCTTTGCGGTTGTACCAATCTTGATGAAGAGGTCTACTCAAACAAGGATATGGATCATTTCTTCACCAACGAGCAAGAACTCATCTCGAATGCCGGCCGTGCCTATACCAAGATGCAAGGCTTCAATGGTGAGCAAAGCTTGTGGACGCTTTTGCTGCAGGCGTCTGATGAGTGTGCAGTTCCGGCGCATGGTGGCGAATGGTATAGTAACGGACGGTATGAAGAGGTACAGACCAACAACATTCCTTCTACGAATAAGCTCGTAAAGAAAGGCTGGGACTGGATTTTCAACGGTATCGCCGCTTGCAATGAAATTATCTATGAGACAGAGCTCTCGTCTGTGGAGTTTGAAGCTAAGGATAAGATTCTTGCAGAGATACGTGTGCTGCGTTGCTTCTACTACTATGAAGCAATAAGCGGATGGGGCAATGTACCTTTCACGGAAGACTACACCGAGACTGGATACCCCAAGCAGAAGTCGCGTAAGGAAGTGTATGACATCATCGAACAGGAAATCAAGGACAACATCCAGTACCTTGACGCTGCTCCTTCTAAAGAAAATTATGGCCGAATTACTCAAGCTGCCGCTTATACCCTACTTGCCAAGATGTATCTAAACTCAGAGGCTTGGTTTGGTACAGCCCGTTGGCAAGAGGCTGCTGACGCCTGCAAGCATATTATAGATTCTGGCAACTACATCATCGAGGACAACTATGACACTAACTTCAACATCAACGATGATCAATCCAAGGAAAATATATTTGCCATAGTTTACGATAGAACATACACATCCACTGGTTCTACAGCATTCTACTTGCATACCCTTACTTTGGAGCCTGCTTCGGAAGCTACTTTCAACCTGCATGCTGGTCCTTGGGCTGGATTCCTGTGCGAGCCCGACTTCTTCCAGACTTACGACCCTGCAGACAAGCGTCTTGCACAGTCTTGGCTGTATGGTGAGCAGTACTCGTATACCGGAGAAGATCTGGGGTTTGCTTACGAGCCTGTATTCGATGAGTCAAAATACTACAACGCAAATGGTGGACGTGGTGACTACGACGGAGCACGCTGCCGTAAATGGGCTCCACAGACCGATGGCTCCATTACGAGCTACGACATCAGCCAGGATAATGACTTTGCCATCTTCCGGTATGCAGATGTTGTTTTGATGTATGTCGAATCTCTCGTACGTCAAGGTAAGAGCGCCGAGGCTGCAGCTGTTCCCGATTTCCAAAAAATACGCACAAGAGCTGGACTTAAGCCTTATACTGCTAGCGAGTTGACTCTCGATGAGCTATATAAAGAACGCGGACGCGAAATGGCATGGGAAGGATGGAAACATGAGGACATGATACGCTTCGGAACATACCTGAAGAAGCATTGGGCTCATCCAGACCAGAGCACAGAAACATGGCGTAACCTGTTCCCCATTCCTGCAGATGCAATCAATGCTAATCCTAACTTGAAACAGAACGAAGGTTATAACTGATAACAAAGCGTAAATTGGAGATATCAACAATGAGAAAGACTTTATTTTTCATCCTCTTTATTCTGTGTCTGCAGCCTATGCAGGCACAGAAAATTTCAAAAGCTGAACTAAAGGATAAGATTGCCGGTGCTTGGCTTGGGCAGATGGTAGGAAATATATATGGTCTGCCACATGAGAACAAATATATTGACGACCCAGCACCAGAGTCTCGTTTTCCATTTGGATATACAAAGAATCTCGCAAAGTTGGAAAAGTACAATGGCGCTTTTTCCGATGATGACACAGATATGGAATATATCTATCTGGCTACAATGGAGAAATATGGAATCGAACCCACTTATACTCAAATGCGTGACATGTGGATGGCTCACGTCCGTGATCGCGTTTGGCTTGCCAACCGTGCTGCCGTGGGCCTAATGCATTACGGTTTCACTCCGCCTTTTACAGGTGACAAACTCTACAACCCTCATTGGTATCAGATAGATCCGCAACTCATTAATGAAATTTGGGGTTATACGGCCCCTGGAATGGTCCATTATGCTGCTGAGAAAAGCCGTTGGGCAGCTCGCATTACAAGTGATTCCTGGGCTATCAGTCCTACTGTATTGTATGGAGCAATGTTTGCCAAGGCATTCTTCTGCAATGATGTGAGACAACTTATCAAGGAGGGGCTTAAGGAACTGCCTAAAGAAGATCGTTTCACACAAGGTGTTTTGAAGGCTATCAGATTGCACGACCAATATCCCAACGACTGGGTGAAAGTGCGTCAGATCATGGCTAAAGAATTCTATATCGATGAGAATCCCATGACTAAGACCATCTGGAATGCTGACCTCAATGGTATCATGGGTGTGTTGGCTATGCTCTATGGCAACAACGATTTCCAACGTACTCTTGACCTCGCCTGCGCACTGGGCTTCGATTGTGACAATCAGGCAGCAACCATTTCTGGACTCATGGCTGTCATTCATGGTGCCAGCTGGCTACCTAAGAATCTGACTATGCCTATAAAAGGTTGGACCAAGCCTTTTAATGACCGCTATATCAACATTACTCGCTATGACATGCCTGATGCTTCAATTGAGGATATGATAGAACGTACATACAAACAGGCGTTGAATGTAATAGTCAAAAATGGCGGTAAGATCAAAGGCGATTACGTCTACATTAATCCCAAAGCCATTTTCACGCCGCCTATGGAATTCAGCGTCGGTCCTGCACCTGTATTGGAATTGGGTGAAAAGAGCGATTATTCCTTTGCATGCGTTACGAATGAGATGTACAACTGGAAAATGATTGAGGGGAAACTGCCCTCAGGCATTGTCTTTGTAAAAGGTAAATTACTGGGTACACCTCAGGAAACAGGATCGTTCCCTATAACGCTTGAACTGAGTTCGAAAGACAAAACCATCAAGAAGGATTTTACGATCATCGTCAAACCAAAGAACATCGCTCTGACGGCCGATACTATTTATGCCAACATACGAAAACTCAACAAGGCCGTTCTTGATTCCTGCTGGATAACGTTCGGCCAGCCTATGTATGCAGACAGTGTAAACGTTATCAACGATGGCATAATACGAGGAGAAGGCTCCGTATTTTACTCTCTGGCAGCTAAGAGCAACTTACCTAAGATAGACTATTTCGGATATGGCTGGAAAGAGCCGAAGACAATTGGAATGCTTCAGCTCAACATGGGTTGCCTAGAAGAGTTTGGTGGTTGGTTCTCATCTTTGAGCATCCAGTATCTGGGCGATGACAACCATTGGTATGATGTGGGAAAATTCACATCTGTTCCATATTTGCCAAAAACAGATATCGTATTCTTCCAACCACATTTTGCGCAATATTTATTCCAGTTCAAGCCTGTAAAGACAAAAGGTATACGCATCTTGTTCGACGATAAGGTACAGGATCATTGGAATAAATACACTAAACATGTGTCATCTTTTATATCAATCACTGAATTAGGCGTTTATGAATAATAATAGAAGAATATTCATTTTTGCAGTTATGTCAGCCGTTTTCGCAACGGCTGGCATAGCACAATCTGTGAAGCTCACCACCGACCAGCTTATGAATAAGATCAAAGGTGGTTGGGCAGGACAAACCATAGGTGTGGTCTTTGGAGCTCCATACGAGTTTAAATTTACTGGATCTTACGTTCAGGATTACCAGCCTGTACCTTGGAGCAGACATTATATTCTATATTGGTGGAACAAAAAGCCCGGTCTTTTTGATGATATTTACAATGATTGCACTTTTGTTGAGGCTTTCTCCCAATTGGGTATCGACTGTACACAAAAACAACTTGGCCACCGTTTCGCCTACGCTGATTATCATTTGGCTCATGCCAATCAGGCAGGACGTTACAACATACGGCAAGGAATCGAGCCACCCGAGTCTGGCAACTGGAGGAACAATCCTCACGCCGACGACCTTGACTTCCAAATAGAGGCCGACTTTATAGGCTTAATGACCCCTGCCATGGTCGGCCAGGCACAGCAGGTAGCTGACAAAGTTGGGCATATCATGAACAGCGGTGACGGATTTTACGGTGGTGCCTTTGTAGCGGCAATGTACAGCAGTGCATTTTACCTCAATACACCGAAAGAAATTATCACTGCAGCTTTGGCAACGATTCCACAGGAAAGCCAGTTCTATAAATGCATAAGCGATGTTGTAGCCTTCCACGATGCACACCCGCAAAATTGGAAAGACTGCTGGTTCATGCTTCAAGACAAATGGAATAAGGATGTAGGATGCCCCAAGGGCGTATTCCTAAGTTTCAATATCGACGCTAAATTCAATTCCGCCCTCGTAGCCATGGCTATGCTCTATGGAAATGGCGACATCACTGAGACTCTGGATATCGCTGCCCGGGCAGGACAAGACTCTGACTGCAACCCTTCAACATGTGGAGGAGTGCTGGGAGTAATGCATGGATATGATAACATTCCTGCATTTTGGCTCGACCCACTGAAAGAAATCGAGGACTCGACCTTCCAAAATACGGATATGTCGCTGGCCAGATCCTACACCATGAGTTATGACCTTGCCTTGAAATATATCAAGCGTAATGGAGGAAAAATCGGTAAGAAAGATGTTGAGATTCCTATCGTCAAAGCCCCTGTATTATCGCTGGAACAGAATTTCCCCAACACATATCCTCTTTTCCGTGAACGCAAGGACTGTTTTGTAGACAAGGATTATGAATTCAACTTTGATGGCAATGGCTTCGTTATCTGGGGCAACCTTTGTTGTTTGAGGAATATCAACAAGGACTACATCAACCGTGTGTCCATCAGACACATTGGCTCAGAGGTGTTCAGCATGACTGAGCCCGACGACCCCTATGTTGCAAAAGTGGAGGTTTGGATAGACGGTAAACTGGATTGCACGGCAGAGATGCCTATGAAAGGGCAAAATCGCAGAGTAGAGCCGGCATGGAAATACGATCTTCCAGAGGGACATCACAAGGTTGTGCTAAAATGGCTGAACCCTGACCCGATGTATACCATCAGGATAAACGATATTCAATATTATTCAGCAAACCCGCAACACCCAAGATTTTACTCTAACTTGAATTGATAAACACTGACATTACTATGAAAAGAATAATACTGTTGCTTCTGATAGCCGTATCAACTGTGCCGTCATGTATAGCGCAGATTCCCTACGGCAAGAAATTTGCTTTGGACAAAGCAACTCTCCTCGACAAAATAAAAGGAGGTTGGGCTGGACAGACCATCGGTTGTACATATGGTGGACCTACAGAATTTAAATACAAAGGTGGAATCATACCTTCGGAAGAACCCATACCTTGGCATGATGCTTATTGCAAAGATATATTTGAGGAAGACCCTGGGTTATACGATGATGTTTACATGGACTTGACAGTACTGCAGGTGATGCAGCGTGAGGGCATCAATGCCTCTGCTGCATCGTATGCAAATAGCTTTGCGCATGCTAAATATAAGTTATGGCATGCCAATCAGGCTATGCGTTACAATGTGCTGCACGGCATCATGCCTCCTGAATCGGGTTATTGGCGCAATAATCCCCATGCTGATGATATCGATTTCCAAATAGAGTCCGACTTCATAGGTATGATATGTCCGGGCATGCCAAACGTGGCATCTACTTTTGCCGACACGGTCGGTCATGTCATGAATTATGGAGATGGTTGGTATGGTGGTGTCTTCACTGCAGCAATGTACACGCTTGCGTATGTGAGTGATGACATTCCTACGGTTATCAGCGAGGCCTTACGCACTATTCCTGAAAATACGGGGTTCCATAAAATAATAAAGGACGTATTGGATTTCTGGCATGAGCACCCTGACGATTGGACTGAATGTTGGCTGATGACACAAAAACGCTATGGCTTTGAGAAAGGATGCCCCGAAGGTGTTTTCAACGGTTTCAACATTGATGCCAAGATGAATGCTGCTTTCTGTGTTATTGGGTTGTTGTATGGCGGTGGAGACTTTTATCGCACAATGGACATTGCGACTCGATGTGGTAACGACTCTGATTGCAATCCGGCTACTGCAGCTGGCATTCTTGGTGTGATGCATGGCTGGAGCAGAATTCCTGAAAAATTCAGTAGGGGCATCGACTTGTGCGAAAATTATGATTTTCCGTACACGGATATATCTCTGTCAAAGGTGTATGGCATAAACCTTGATTTGATGGCAAAAGTCTTGAAAGCCAATGGCGGAAAAGTCCACAATGATAAATATGAATTTACAATCCAAGAGCCCAAGGCTGTACGCTATGAACAGTCTTTCGAAGATTGCAGACCTGTGGAAAAAAGAGTGGTGAAATTTAAAATAGACCCAGTGCGCGAATTTGAGTTTAACGGCACAGGCTGTGTATTGATGGGAAATGTAAGTACAGCCGACAGCGGAGGTGACGAAAGTTATGTCGCACACCTAGAAGCAAGCATTGACGGTAATGTAGTAGAAGAGATAGAGATGCCATACGACTACATTACGCGTAAATATGATATTTTCTACCGCTATGGCCTCCCAAGAAGTAAGCACAAACTCTCCATAAAATTGTTGAATCCCGACCGGCACTTTGCCATCCAATGCAGCGGATTAGTTGTCTATGATGAATAGAAGAATGAATATATATTTTTATCGGATAGTTGTTGTCCTGACTACCATATTGGCTTTACCTTCATGTGGTCAGGACAACACGACCGTTTCTGCGCCAATAACGTCGGACTCTGCTGATTGGCTGCCTGTAGAGATCGAAGACCTTAGTATCGCTAGCCGCATTCTTGGTCAAGATGTAGCTTATTCCGTCATCCTTCCACATGATTACTATTCTTCAGGAAAGTCATATCCTGTCGTTTATATGCTTCATGGGATAGGTGGTGACCATGCCTCTTGGATGGAATATGGCAATGTGGCAAGGGTCATGGCCAATTTGCCCGTAGAGGAGGCCATCATCGTTAGTCCTGACGGTTACGAGTCTTATTATAGCGACACGTATGACGACAAAGTGCGCTATCAGTCTTTTTTCTTGAAGGAATTAATTCCTACTATAGATAAGAACTTTCGTACATTGGCAAAACGCGAAGGTCGAAGTATCGTAGGATTTTCCATGGGTGGATTTGGAGCTTTGACTTTGGCATTAAAGCATATTGATACTTTCTCTGCAATTGCTGCCTTGTCTGCCTCAATACGAACAGACGAACAGTATATGACGGAAGGTCCTCAGAAAGATTGGAATTGGCAGTGGGGACGAATTTTCGGAGGCATCGGTCAGACAGGGCAGGGCAGACTTACCAGTTACTACAGGCAATGTAATCCGAAAGACATTTTGTCGAATATGGATACTAGCAAACTGAACGGGTTGCGCATCATGATAGATATTGGCGATCAGGAGACTAAACTTGCCGTTAGCAATAAAGAGCTACACGACGTACTTGTAAACAGGCATATAGACCATGAATGGGAGGTAAGACCAGGGGGACACGACTTTCTGTGTTGGAACGCTGCCCTGCCAAAGGTTTTAGGTTTCTTCTTGCAAACTAGGGCTAAAGGAAGGACTATGACTTACCATAAGGGAGAAACATCAAGCCTGTCAAATGCTATGTTGTTCATGCCACAAGCCAACCGACGCAGCCACCGCCGCTATCCAGTTTTGTATGTCACGGACGACAAAGATGGCAAATTCTCTGAAACACTGTCTAAGGTGGCCGACAGCCTATCCTCTACAGCCAAGATTTCGCCAATCATCATTTGCCAGCTTTACAAAAATGATATAGAGAACAACATTCTCGCTGTGGAAAGACAAAGCCCCGCCATCCGCATGGGTAAACGGTTCTACAGAATAATATCAGCTGCAAATGCACCAGCTGATATTGAGAACTGGCTAATTGACATTGACCATCAAATTCATAAATAGTCAGAGTTCAATTAGCTTATGGATTTTGGCGTGAAGCGTATTCATTGCATAAGAATCCTACCAGCCTCTTACCGGCTGCTTAGGCTGTTTAGTCTTCTTAAACCATTAATTTTCGGTAGGGGCACTGCTCAATTATGATGGACACATTATTGTCCCTACAGCCAGTAACAGCTGACAACAATTGGAAAAGGCTCTGAAAGAACATTTCCACCGTTCCATTGGAGCCTTTTCCACATTGATTTCATCTTTTTGGAAAAAACGGTTGATATCCACCCACTAAAAACGGGGATATCCGTTCACTTTTTGTCTCGTTAGCCTAATGGCGCTGCAAAAGTAATCATTTATTTC
>CACYKX010000038.1 GCA_902775075.1 uncultured Prevotellaceae bacterium
CAGCCACAAGACCTACTACAAGCCGGAGGACGTAATGGCTATCGTAGCAGTAGTGGAGGACAAGAAAAAGGACATGCGCTTTCGCAAGCGCACAGGTTAGGCTGTCAATATACAACAGCCACTTTATCCAATGCAGCAAGTAAACCGAGTAACGTAAGTATTAACAATAAAACGAGACAACTATGAGCAATGAAGTAATGACAAGAAACAGCGAGTGGATGAACCACATCGTGAACCACCTCAACCGAATGGTTGACAATTTTGAACGTGCCGTGATGAACTACCGCCCCATGCTTGGCGGTGAGCACTTCATGACGGATAAGGAGCTTTGTGCCAGGCTGCAACTGAGCCGAAGAACCCTGCAGGAATAGTTTTTTCGTTCGATAATCTGTTCCTTTCTCGCTTGGCAATAAGCTTATCCATGTCATTTGAAATCTTCTGCTCCGTCACCTGCGCATAGACCTGTGTGCTTGTAATGTCTGCGTGTCCCATCATCTTGGCTATGCTGCCGATGGGAATGTCCTCGTTGAGCATCAAGACTCCGAATGTATGGCGGCACATCTTCTTGAAGAGCGACACATAGATGGTGATGGTTCCTGATGAAAAGCCTTTCTCGTCAAGCAAGTAATGGTGAAAGTCACTGATGAAAGGCTCGGTCAGCTGTCCGAAAGCCAAATCAGTCAACCTATACTTCTCCCCGATGAACTCAGCGAGATTCTTGCGAATTTTTCTGTAAGTCCAGACACTGCTCTTCGACATATCGATGCCCTCATGGGTGCTGAGTTCACTGATATGCTCGTCCACGAAGGAGAGAAGGGTGGTCTGTGTCTTGACGTTGCCCTGCAAAGCCTCCTTGACATCCTTAGCCTCGAAGTCCGTTCTCTTTTCCACAAGCACATCGAAAGCCTTTTGGATGGAAAGCAACAACTGCTCGATGTCCTTGTTGGTTTCCACGGCTTCCTTGCTCTTGCCCTCCAATCGGCTGGCACGAGGATTCCAAAGCGATGGAGTGCAAGACAACTTGCAGGAGAACTGCGCCATAGTTCTGTTCACCGTGATGCGTCCCATGATGGGAGCTTTTCCATTCTTGTCCATTCCGCTCTTTTTTAGGTAGAGCAACACTTGAATTTTTCGATTTTCATAACGCTTACATTTTGAGTGTGCAAATATAATCATTTTGTAAGCGTTCCTTGATACGCAAAACATTGAGAATCAGTGCAATAAAATCCGTTGATGCACAAAGTCGCCTTTCCGCATTGTTACCTGCTTTGCATAGGTAACTGTGGCTCACGATTTAGTAACTGAACTACTTCAATATTCCTCACTCGCTTGCTTTATGCCGATTTGGCAACTTTGTGCAAATCTACTCATTCCCAACTGTTTACGTTCCAACCTCTCTTATTCTCCTTTGGCTGCTTTAGAGCTTTATGTTAGCAGTATTTAATCAAATATTTTGAACTTTGTAGTATTTATAATTATAGTCCTTATATAAGATTTGCATCTTATTGTCGGGAGGCAAACAAAATCATTTGATGATACCGTTTTGGTAAAACTTTAGCATATTATGATTCAATATTGTCATATATTTAGCTTGAAGTTCATTTTGTTTAGCCATTATATATTTGTCTTTTCCTGTTCTAAGTTCGATAATATTCTTCAAACCCAGATTGAATTGCTCATTGAGAAGTTCGTAACTTTTCTGAGCACTTTCTGTATTCAACTTTGCAGCCTTGAATTGAGTTTGGCTTGTATTAGCTTGTAACCAATAATTCTCGATAGTAGAGTACAATGTAGTCTGTTGATTCTTTAGATCTAACATACAATTCTCTTTCTGAATCAAAGCTTTATTTATAATAGTCTTAGAATTCCGATTGTCTGATATTGGTATACTTACAGAGATTCCTCCACCGATGCCAAAGTTATCCTTTAACTGTGTTCTCCAAGAATTATTGTTCATGGAGGTAGTACTGGTGGATATGCCAGCATTTGCCGATATTGTAGGCAACTTGTTGGCTTTAGCAATCTTAATATTTAAATCACTTTGTTTGATGTGATTCAAATAATTTTTTATTTCCGGTCGATTGTTAAGTGCAGAATTATATACATCGTTCAAGGCCGGAATCTCAGTCATTGCCATTTCGTCTGTTGTTGTCGGAATCGTAATGTCGAAATCGTCCTCGTTTGTGATTTGCAACAAGGCTTTGAGTTGGCGTTTGTAGTTCTTTACGTTGTTTTCTGCAGATACAATATTATATTCATCCTGAGCGCGTTGTGCTGTGAGTTGAGCCAAATCGGCCTTACTAATCTTACCGACGTTGAGCATAGTCTTTCCTCGTTCTTCGTTGAGCTGACTAGTTTTAAGACTTTCTTTGTTTACCTCTATTGCTTCATTAGAGTATAGTATCTGTATATAAAGTTGAACGATTTGTTCCTCTATGTTTTGAGCCTGTATTGCAGAATCTAATTCCGCAGCTTCAACAGTCAGTTTATTCAGTTTTATTTGATTTCTATTTCGGTTTCCATTCCATATAGTCCAGTTACCTGATACAGAATACATACCATTATAAGAAGTCTTGTCTATAGATGATCTAGTATATCCATCACTGCTAATACCACTTGCCACCCATGGCGTATAATTAATACTTTGACTTGTAGAAGCACTTAAAGAGGGGAGAAGAGCTGCTTTTGATTGTAGATAATCTTCGTAAGCACTTTTTTTTGTCAATTGTGCCTTTTGGATGGTTATATTATTCTTGATGGCATAACTAATGCAATCTTGTAAAGACCATTGTTTGGCCTGGGTAAATAAAGGAGAAGCACTAGCTAAAATGCTCGCCAAGATAATTTTAGTGATATGTTTCATATTCCAGTTACTATAGCAGTTTGATGTTTCTCAAACCAATTTCGTTTATATTATCGATGAAATTTTAACATTAGTTTCGTTATCACGCTAGAACTAGTATGACAGATTAGTAAGTTGTGAGCGATTATTCAAAATGATTTAATCGAGCAATATATTTCCCGAGGATATCAAATTCGATGTTTACGACACTACCAACTTTGATATTGCAGAAATTGGTATTCTGACGTGTATATGGTATGATAGCAACCTTGAAGGTGTTGTCTGTTGGCTCACAAACAGTTAAGGATACACCATTTACGGTAACAGATCCTTTGTCTACTGTAAAATACCCCTTCTTTGCCATTTCTTGATCTAGCTTATATTCAAAGGTGAAATATGTAGAGCCATTAGCATCTTCCATTGCAATACATTTTGCTGTTTCGTCGACGTGTCCCTGAACGATATGCCCATCAAGGCGTCCGTTCATAATCATAGATCTTTCGATGTTTACCTTGTCTCCTACGTTCAGTAAACCAAGATTACTGCGGTTGAGAGTTTCTTTCATAGCAGTAACAGTATAGGTGTCGTCTTTTATTTCTACTACAGTAAGACATACACCATTATGACTTATACTTTGATCTATTTTAAGTTGGTCTACGAAAGAGCATTTCAAGGTAATATCAATATTATCCAAGTTTCTCTTTATTGCTACAATAGTAGCCATTTCTTCTACAATTCCACTAAACATATTTTATTTTTCTTATACAAAAAGAAGAATGAAGAGAAATTTAAATTCCAAGTCTTCATTCTTCCGGTATTTCTTAAAAAAGGGTCGCTCGATGATGTGATGAAACTCCGAGCTTAAAAAGTTTGAGAGCCCTTAAGTCTTTGTAATCCACCGACCTAATAGGTTTAGTCGCCTAAGCGTTTTATGTGGCCCGCCATTAACAGAAGGTGCATCCTCGGTTTTCGTATTAATTTGATGAGTATCCCGATCGAATCGACACGACCCCGATGTCATTTCCTTTCACTTGCAAATATACAGTTTTTCCTTGAAACTTACAAGTTTTTTATCTTTTTATTTTCTGATAAATTTCAGTGAAGACTTTTTTAAGCTTTTCTTTATCGTCAATAATATCTTGTATGTTTCTTAGTTTTTGGCTGTTAGGCGAATTGGGTATCCATAATTTGATATATCCATTTCGTCCGTATTTCTCTTCCATATGTTTCTTGAATCGCTCCCATTGTTCGTCCAGATTCTTTTCTGGATATTTTTCTTGTCCATATTGTATGGCTCTGGTAAATACTTCGTTGATGTCAAGATCTCTATCTGCTTCTGCAACGATTTTTCCATAGATGCTTCTTGGTTGTCTGCTTGCTGAAGCTCTATGATCTTCGACGGCTTCTTTCATTATTTTTATTTGTTCTACCGAGAACCATTTCTTTAGTCTTGCGTCAGATGAAATGATCTTGCCACTTGTGATATGGTGGATAGCTCTTGGCCCTTCCATACCTAAATCGTGATATGCGGCAACAACGTATACCATGTCGATATCAGCTCCTGTGGTCTGAGCTAATTCCATGGAGTTCTTTATTACTCGATTAACATGCCTTAGGCCATGACTTTCACCAAATTTTGTATATCTGGGAAGAATTTGCTTTTCTACAAATTCCATAATCTCCAAATTAACCTGTTGTTTCATAATGATGTAATTACAATTGATAGAGACTCGAGTATGCCAAATACAATCATGTTTTTAGAAGTTTGGCCTAGCATTTTATTTAATTCCTTACCATGGTTTATCTTTTTCATTTTTCTCCATGTCATTGTGTGTAGGACAAAATAAATAAGAAAAACGCCTGTAGGTATGCATTTGATCCATATGTCGTTATAGTTATAGATATTATTCTGCTGTATAATACTCATGATGAGAGCTGCAACTATACCTACACTATAATATACTTTTTCTGTGGCTTTTTCTCCAATTCTTACAACTAGTGTGTTCTTTCCATCGCGTTTGTCATTGTCTCTGTCACGATAGTTATTTACTAATAATAAGGTGTCTATGACAAGTCCACAGGAGATAGATGCTAGAAAAACTTCCAGTGTGATCGTTTGTCCGTTGTCTGGCATGATGACATAGTATGTGAGACAAACTGGGACAATACCAAAAAATACCAAAACTAAAAGATCTCCTAATCCGAGATAGCTGAGTTTTGTTGTGTATAGAAAAGCAAAAAGGACACACATTGCTCCGACAAGAATCATTTCGATGCCACCATATATTATTAGGGGAAGTCCGATGAAGCATCCTAAAACCGTCGTTATGGCGATTCCTATTTTCATGGCTTTCAATGTAATCCATCCTTCAGAGCATGCTCGTTGCGGACCTAATCTCTTCTCTTTGTTGTCGTTTCCATGTATACAATCAAAGTAGTCGTTGATAAAATTTGAGTCTATTTGCATAACCCATGCAAATAACAGGCATAGGATGGCAGGGAGTATCTGAAAGGAATCTATTCCTGTGTCTTTATATGCGAATGCCATTCCTATTAAGACGGGTACGGCGGCACCACTCAATGTCTTTGGACGTGCAGCCAAAAACCATGCTTTTAAACTATTTGTTGTGATATGTTTTTCGTTCATGATCATTTTAAATCTCCTCCTCTTTGAGGAAGAGAAGGAGTTTTATATTAATTAAAGAAGTTCCAACTTAGTCCGAACTGGAGAATCGCTTGATTAAGAGGGTAGTGTGGGGCGTAGAAATAAGCATTTCTAAAGCTACCTTGGTTGAAATGACTATACATTACGTAGAATCTGGTATGCTTCAGATGGAAGTTGAAGTAAACATTTGCAAGTGGGTAATTTCCTACCTTTACCTTTTGGTTTTCTCCATTACCTTGTACGGCAAACTGTCCTATTGCAGGACAATAGTCTGGTGCATAATACTTTGTGAAGTAATTAGCATCAACACCAAATTCCGTATTCAAAACATGCGCAATTCTAAACTTAATATATAAGTTAGTATATGCATTGAAATAAGGAACAGGAAGAACTTCTTCATCTGTAGATTTCTGATAGGTGAGAACATTCTCCCAGTTTAATATGCCCAGTTTGAAGTTCTGCCATAGTTGAGCTGTTAACAGACTTAGATTTCCTTTCTTCTGATTTACACTTACCGTATTTCCTGTTCTCTTATAATCTGATGTTACATTATAAGTAGAAACAAAATATGTATAGTTTTGAATATTATCGTATGCGATTCGTAGCTTTGTATCAGTTCTCTTTAATGAGAATTCCCCTAATATTCTGCTATGAATGATTTTGTCTAAATCATCATTATCCCACCATAGATGTTTTGAATGATAATGGCGGTAATAGAATGTAGGAGAGGTACGATGCATAAATCCGGTTGCCTTGAGTTGGATAGTATCTCCCATTAGTTTAAAGTTCAAATCAGCATTTGCGTCTATCTTAAGGAAACCGGCATCTTGTCCGAGAATACCGAACTCTCCAATGACATTGTAATGGAATAAAGTGCCTTGAGTTTTGTTTAATTGTCCACCAATACTGAAGTCATATTCATTGGTCTTGTTAACGCTATATGCATTATCCGGTAGCTCGAAATGGCGCATATCATAGCTGGCAAAAATCTTTAATCCTGATTTTACCCACTTATTAAAGCCTTCGAGCATGGCAATGGCAAAGGTATTTTTCAATTCAAAATGGCGGGTACGATCATAGATGGAATCTCCTGAGAATGTTTTCCCATCGAAAGACTTGAAATATTCGTTAAGATAATAATTTTCCGGAGTTTCATAAGCCTGGAAGATTCTTCTATAGTTGTTAAATTCTGCCGTGTGGATGAAACTTGTAACAGGTACATATTCATTCTTTAGCCATGCTGTATCTTCTTTTGCTTTATTCGTTGAATTGATAAGACTATCAGCGGCATTCTTACCGTTGACAGTAATTCTTTTTCCGTTCTTAGATTGAGAAGTAGGCTCATCGCCTGCAATTTTAGCATTTTCAGGTCTACCACTAAACGACTGCTGATTGTCATAAGCCTTCTCATCGAAAGATCGTCCATCAGCTTTAGCTTTCTTTCTTAATTCATCCTTTAGTTTTTTCTCATCATTTTCTTTCTTAGATGCGATGGCAAATTTCTTAGCTTTGATTTCTTCCTCGGTCATAGGAACCTTCTTGTTGAAACCTACGCTGTAGCGATGAGAGAAGAAGATATGCTGGTTGTCATTTCTATTCCAAGTAGATGATAATACAGTTGGAATTTCATCACTTTGGAAGTCTTCGTTAAAGATTTCTGGATGAGTGATATAATTATCATTGGTTATTCCACCATTCTCTGTTGTCTTCTGATGATTTGTCGACATTAATAGGTGGGCCTGATATTTGTCACCAAGATAACTTCCCCACATGGTATAATCAAAAAGGGAAGCATTTTGTTTACTGTAATATCCACGGGCATATCTGTAATCAAATTTAAAGCCTACACCAAGACGTTTGCCTGCATTTACGGCAAACATCGTCTTAATATAATCCTCTCCATTGATTTTGTTACCATTTGTATTATATGTAATATTGGTAATAGGAGAGTAAGTGTTTGTAAAATGATGTAAGTTGACAGGTTGCCCGAAATAGTCGTATGGCTGTGTAAAGATAAATTGCTTATCTTCCATGCGATCAATATAAATTCGTGCAATTCGAGGAGAAGCTATGGTTCCTGTAGAATTATATTCCCCGCGAAGTCCTGTAGTGAATATAGAATTCTGAAACATATGTGGAACCGTATCAACTTCAGCAATTGTTTGGTCGCCGAATCTATTGTCGATAGTCCATACTTTTAATCCCTTCGGGATCTCTTTATGATTACCACTTAGCGAATCTGTCTTGTTTCGATTCTTAATCGTTAGATTCCCGTTTTCGTCTATTTGATTGAAATTCGAATTATTGTCGAACCGCTGTATTTGTGCTTCAACTGTTACGGAACAGCCAAAGAGTAAGAGTAAAGAAAGAAAATTCTTCATTATTTATGGAAAAGTCGTATTGCTACTTCAATGATTTTAAATGATACACCTATTAGGAGGATGACAAAAGCTACGGTCTTATAGGAAGTCCACATATAAGTAGCAACACCTCCTATGGCGAGAACCATGAATATAATATTCAACCAGTTTCGTATTACTATGGTTGAATCATTCTTACCTTCATAGCTGATCAATCTTTTTTGTCTATGATGAGGTCTTACGACTTCGCTTTCCTGAATATTATCTTTTTCTTCCATTATCGTTTATTTTTGTATTAAGTCTTTTAAGTCTTTAAAAATCTCGTCTTTGCGGTTAATTGTTGCCTTGCGGAACTTTCCGAATATGCGAGTTAAATCCGTATGCTTCTTGTTTAAGGCATACTTGTCCGTGATGACTTCTTCGGCAGAAGCGGAGAATCCTGTAGGACGATCTTCCTCGTAGACGTAATTTATACGACTTATCTTGACGTTGAGATGATTATCTGTACAAGTTGCAACAAGTAGATAGCTTGTCTTCGTTCTATCTAGCATAAGTGCTGTTCGATTAAACTCTAACCATTCTTTTATTGTTGCTGCGATTATTTTTTCTCTCTTGTTTACGAGTGCTACACGACTGCCTTCAATTTGATTCTCTCCTTGCGTAAGGTTAGATAAGTAGTTTAGGGCAAGATTGTAGATCTCTTCTGCATTTTTGTTGTTTGCATCAATATCCAACACGAATTCTACTTTTCCTTCTTCGTTTAAAGGAATAGCATTGTCTAGATATTTGGAGTCAACCTTTATTTCTCCGTTCTCATTCGTATAAGCTTGTTGGGGAGATTTTTCTATCTTTTTTAGTGTAGGTATGCTCCAATCATTGTTAGCCTCTTTGTTTGGGGCTTTCTTTTCATTTGCATTCTTAGCTTTGAGTTTCGCCTCTTCTACCTCCTTCTTTGCCTCTTCAAGTTCTTTTTGAGCTTTGGCTAATCTTTCTTCTGGTGTAAGAACAGATTGTGCATAAAGGGCCATTGGTAGGCATAATATAATTGTTAATATTATTTTTTTCATTTTTGTAACTTGCTATTATTATATATAGTTGCAAATTTAATAATAATATGTATAAAAACGTCCTCTGTGTTTTACTTTTAACTTTTTCCCATCTTCTTTTAACGTTTAAAGTCGAAAAAATAGAGAAAGTGTATCGTAACTGGTTATTTTAGCTCCAATTGTTTTTGGAGTCGAATAATCTCATCACGATATTGAGCAGCCTGAATGAAATCTAGGTCCTTGGCAGCTTGTTTCATCAATTCTGTTGTGTCAGCAATACTCTTTTCTAGTTGTTGTTTTGTCATGCTTTCCACTATAGGATCTGCAGCAAACATGCCATCTTCTGGTTCCATATATGCAATTTGGGCATTGTATCCAAAAGCATTCTTTTCTGTCGTATTCTCGCTCTTGCCGATAGGTAAGTCTGTATTGATGGATTTGATGATCTGCTGAGGTGTTATGTGATGTTCCTCATTATATTTCATCTGAATAGACCTGCGACGGTTGGTTTCGTCAATAGTTTTCTGCATACTTTCTGTTATCGTGTCAGCATACATGATCACCTTACCATTTACATTTCTTGCAGCACGTCCTGCTGTTTGAGTAAGACTTCTATGACTACGCAGAAATCCCTCTTTATCAGCGTCTAAGATGGCAACAAGAGAGACTTCAGGCAAATCAAGTCCTTCTCGGAGTAAGTTTACACCTACAAGAACATCGTATACACCTGCACGTAAGTCGTTCATAATCTTTACACGGTCGAGCGTGGCAACGTCACTATGTATATATGCAGAGCGAATTTCGTGATTCAAAAGATATTCTGTGAGTTCTTCTGCCATTCTCTTTGTTAATGTGGTTATCAGAACTCTTTCATTCCGATGCGTTCTGGTAAGGATCTCGTCTAGTAAGTCATCGATTTGGTTTTCAGAGGGTCGAATCTCAATGATCGGGTCAAGTAGTCCGGTAGGACGTATCAATTGTTCAACGATAACACCTTCTGATTCTTCTAGTTCGTAATCAGCAGGGGTCGCACTTACGTAAATAATTTGATGGATTAAATTATGAAATTCCTCAAATTTAAGAGGACGATTGTCGAAAGCTGCCGGTAATCGGAAACCATATTCCACTAAGTTCTGCTTTCGCGCTCTATCTCCACCATACATTGCGCTGATTTGTGGAACGCTAACATGACTTTCGTCAATCACCATAAGATAATCCTTAGGGAAAAAATCCAATAAGCAATATGGTCTATCGCCAGCTTGTCGTCCGTCAAAATATCTAGAGTAATTCTCTATACCTGAGCAATGTCCCAATTCCTTAATCATCTCTATGTCATATTCTACGCGTTCTTTAATTCTCTGAGCTTTAATATGATCATCTATCTCGTTAAAGTAGTCAATCTGTTTGACTAAATCATCTTGGATCATTCTAATGGCATTGTCAGTTTGCTCTTTTGACGTTACAAAAAGGTTTGCTGGATAAATCTCATATTGCTCGAAGTTCTCTATGCGATGGAACGTTTCAGAGTCAACTTCTTCTATGTTGTCAATCTCATCATCCCACCAAGTTATGCGTAAAATGTTGTCTGAATAAGCCATTGCAACATCTACGGTATCTCCTTTTACTCTGAAATTACCTCTTTTCAGTTCAATATCATTTCTTACATAGAGTGCGTCTATTAGTTGTCTTAAAAAATCATTGAGATTTATTTGTTGACCTCTCTTGATTCTTATAATGCTCTCTTGCATAGCGACAGGTCCACCCATACCATAAATGCAAGATACTGATGATACGACAATAACATCTTTTCTTCCAGATAGGAGAGCGGATACAGCACCCAGTCGTAACTTATCAATATCTTCATTGATAGCAAGGTCTTTTTCTATGTAGACATCTGTTGTAGGAAGATAAGCTTCAGGCTGATAATAATCATAATATGACACATAATACTCTACGGCATTATTCGGGAAAAAACTTTTCATTTCTTGATAAAGTTGCGCAGCTAGAGTCTTGTTATGTGATAAAATTAGTGTTGGCTTGTTTACATTTGCAATTACATTAGCTATTGTAAATGTCTTTCCAGAGCCAGTCACACCCAATAAAACCTGTGCGGGGTCTCCTTCTTGGATTCCCTTGGTAAGTTGTTTTATAGCCTGTGGTTGATCGCCTGTAGGCTTGTATTTTGACGTCAAATTGAATTTCATTACTGCAAAATTACTAAAAAACTGTGTGATAACTATAATTTAATGCTAAAAATTGTATTGAAAACTTTGTTAATCGGTAAAAAGTCATTAACTTTGCAATTCAAAGCGTTTGATATGAAGAAAACAATTCTGATAGCGATGAGTTCTGCAGTACTTCTTTTTTCAAGTTGTGCTCAAGAATATAATCGTGTATACAAGTCTCAGGACTATACATATAAATACGAATATGCCAAGGAATGTTTTGCTAATGGCAAATATTCTCGTGCAGTAGGATTGCTTACTGAACTGGTTACGATAGAAAAGGGTACCGAAAATGCCCAAGAGAGTCTTTATATGCTAGCAATGTCTGAGTATTGCTTGCAGGATTATGAGTCTGCCGCACAGTATTTTAAGAAATATTATGAGCGTTATCCTAAGGGATATTATGCAGAACAAGCTAAATATTATGTTGGAGAGTCGCTCTATGCAAGCACTCCGGAACCACGATTGGATCAGAGTCCAACAATTCAAGCGATATCTGCTTATCAGGACTTTATAGATGTTTATCCTGATAGTAAATTAAAGGATCAGGCTACTCGTCGTATGTTTGAGTTGCAAGATAAACTTGTTATCAAGGAATATTATAATGCAAAATTATATTATGACTTAGGTACATATTTTGGAAATTGTACCAGTGGTGGTAATAATTATCAAGCATGTATTGTTACTGCTCAGAATGCACTTTCCGACTATCCTTATAGCAATATGCGTGAGCAATTCTCTATTCTTGTAATGAAGAGTAAGTATCAACTTGCTAAGATGAGTGTCATCAGTAAGCAGATGGAACGTTATGAGGATGCTCAGGATGAATGTTATGGATTTCTTAATGAATATCCTGACAGCAAGGAAAGGGTAACCGCAGAAAAGTATATTGAGGGATGCAAGAAATTTATAGAAAAGCATCAGAAAGATCCGATGTATGTTCCTCAGATATAAAGAAAGATAAAAATTAGTACTAATATAAAATATGGATTACAAAAAATCAAAAGCACCGGTTAATACCGTTACACGAGATCTCGCTAGTTTGTGGGAAGAAACTGGCAACATTTACGAGAGCGTTTCAATTATTGCTAAGCGTGCCAACCAGATTGGTCAGGAGATTAAGCAAGATTTGAATAAGAAGCTTGCTGAGTTCGCTTCTTATAATGATTCGCTTGAGGAAGTTTTTGAAAATCGTGAGCAGATTGAGATTTCTCGTTATTATGAGAAATTGCCAAAGCCAACATTGCTTGCTACAGAGGAATTCCTTCAGCATCAGGTTTATTGGCGTGATCCTTCTCAGGATAACCAAAACGAAGATTAATTATGTGGCAGCGTAAACAGACTATATATTTGGTCCTTGCGCTAGTTGCTATATGCTTTTGTCTCTATCTGCCGGTCTTAGGATTTACTCCTATGGCTATGGCACCGGAGACATTACTTTATAATTTAGGGTCTTTAGGTGTAGAAGTTGTTAACAAGCCTTGGATCCTATTTATATTTCTAGCGCTTGCCTTTATTCTTAATCTCGTTGCCATCTTTATGTTTAAGAATCGCAAACTACAGATGAAGCTTATTACTTGGGCAGCGATTGCGTGTGTAGGTTGGTATGTATATCTATTAGTTTGCCTTGATTGGACAAAAATCAGTCAGTATAGTGTGAAGTTAGGTGTATGTTTACCTTTAGTAGCGATGGTTCTTAATTATATGGCATTCCGAGGCGTTAAAGCTGATGAGAAACTAGTAAAATCAATGGATCGTATTCGTTAATCGAATAATTAGAATAATAGGAAAAGGTCTTTCTTACCGATAGGGTAAGGAAGACCTTTTTTAATATACAATTTACAAGGCTCTTAGAGTGTAATCTAAAACATCAGCTTATATTATATAGAGTTTTGTAGAGTAGGCCTTTGTAGAAATAAAAAGTCCGCGATCTAAAAAAAATAGATCGCGGACTCGATTAATATTTTAATGATAGCCAATCCGAAGTTTCGCTATCAAACAGATTTAAGCCTGTTCATCGCTCCAGTCTTCCTGGCTCTTACGAACATAAGACTTATAGCGACGCTGAGCACTCTTCTGTGTTTCTGCATAAAGTTCTTCAGCCTCCTCAGGGAATGCCTTCTTCAAAGAAGCGAAACGAACCTCACCCATCAAATAGTTACGGAATTCATCCCAGTTAGGCTCTTTAGAGTCAAGTTGGAATGGGTTCTTACCCTCATTTGCCAAGCGTGGATCGAAACGCCACAAGTGCCAGTAACCACATTCTACAGCCAAAGCTTCCTCGTGCTGAGAACGGTTCATAGAACGCTTGCCCTTACCATCAGAATCCTTACCCTTGATACCATGGTTGATACATGGAGCGTATGCGATAACCAAAGATGGACCTGGATATGCTTCTGCTTCACGGATAGCCTTCAAGGTCTGAGCATTATCAGCACCCATAGCAACCTGTGCAACATAGATGTAACCATAAGTGGTTTGCATCAAGCCAAGATCCTTCTTGCTCACACGCTTACCAGATGCTGCGAACTGAGCGATAGCACCGATAGGTGTAGACTTAGAAGACTGACCACCAGTGTTAGAATAAACCTCTGTATCAAGAACAAGGATGTTGATATCCTCACCAGAAGCAAGTACGTGATCAAGACCACCGTAACCGATATCATAAGAAGCACCATCACCACCGATGATCCACTGTGAACGCTTAACGAGATAGTGATCAAGAGTCTTCAACTCCTTAGCTACGCTGCAACCAGCCTCTGCATCTTTAGCGATCAATGGCTTCAAAATAGCAGCAGCCTCTTTAGAAGCATCAGCATCGTTCTGAGCATCAATCCACTGCTGAGCAGCAGCCTTGAATTCTGCAGAAGTCTTGTCATCAGCAATCTTCTCGTTTAGAAGCATTGTGATACGTGTCTTCATCTTCTTGTTACCAAGAGCCATACCAAGACCAAACTCACAGAAGTCCTCGAACAAAGAGTTATCGAAAGCAGGACCCTGACCCTTTGCGTTCTTTGTATATGGAGTAGAAGGAACAGAAGCTGAGTAGATAGAAGAACAACCTGTAGCGTTAGCGATCATTTCACGATCACCGAAGAGTTGAGAAATCAACTTAACATAAGGAGTCTCACCACAACCAGAGCAAGCACCAGAGAACTCGAACAATGGCTGAGCGAACTGAGAGTTCTTAGGACTCTGCTTGATATCTACGAGATCCTGCTTAGACTTAACGTTCTTAACGAGGTATTCCCAGTTTTTAGCCTCCTGGATCATATCCTCAGCATCTACGTTGAATGGAACCATCTTGAGAGCCTTCTCACCCTTCTTACCTGGGCAGACATCAGCACAGTTACCACAACCGAGACAGTCGAGTACAGAAACCTCCATACGGAACTTCATACCCTTCAAAGCCTTAGGTGCGATGATATCCTGAGTAGCACCCTCGAAGCCTGCAGCCTCATTTTCATCCAAAACGAATGGACGGATAGCAGCGTGAGGACAAACGAATGAACACTTGTTACACTGGATACAGTTCTCTACATTCCATACAGGAACGAATGCCTCTACACCACGCTTCTCGTATGCAGCAGTACCATTCATCCAAGTACCGTCAACAGTGTTGTGCTTAACGAAGTCAGAAACTTTCAATAAGTCACCAGCCTGACCGTTCATAGGACGAACGAGTTCCTTAACGAAATCTGGAGCGTCATCTACCTTCTTCTCATCCTCAGGGAGGTTAGCCCAAGCTGCATCAACAGTAAGTTCCTTATATTCACCACCGCGGTCAACAGCAGCATAGTTCATATTTACGACATCCTCACCCTTCTTGCCATAAGACTTCACGATGAACTTCTTCATCTGTTCTACAGCGAGATCAACAGGGATGACACCAGTAATACGGAAGAAAGCAGACTGAAGGATAGTGTTGGTACGGTTACCCAAACCAATTTCCTGACCAATCTTGCTAGCGTTGATATAGTAAACCTTGATATTGTGCTTAGCCCAGTACTTCTTTACATGGTTAGGGATGAAGTTGATCAACTCCTCACCATCGAAGATAGTATTCAGCAAGAATGTACCGTTGTCACGAAGACCACGAGTTACATCATACATGTGCAGATAAGCCTGAACATGGCATGCTACGAAGTTAGGAGTATTTACCAAGTATGCAGAGTGGATAGGATCATCACCGAAACGAAGGTGAGAACATGTGAAACCACCTGACTTCTTTGAATCGTAAGAGAAGTAAGCCTGGCAATACTTATTTGTGTTATTACCGATAATCTGTACAGAGTTTTTGTTAGCACCTACAGTACCATCTGAACCCAAACCGAAGAATTTAGCCTCGAATAATGAGTCACCACCCATTGGGATTTCCTCTTCCTCAGGGAGAGAAGTGAAGGTAACATCATCAACGATACCTACGGTAAAGTGATTCTTTGGTTCTGGCAATTCAAGGTTCTTGAATACTGCAACAATCTTAGCTGGAGTAGTATCGCTTGAACCAAGACCATAGCGACCACCAACAACAAGAGGTTTACGAGGATCATCGTAAAGAGCACTCTTAACATCGAGGTACAATGGCTCGCCTTCAGCACCTGGTTCCTTAGTACGGTCAAGAACAGCAATGCGCTTAACAGTATCAGGAATAGCCTTGCGAATAGCCTCTACAGAGAATGGACGATAGAGGTGAACAGCTACCATACCAACCTTCTTGCCTTGCTTTACGAGATAATCGATAGCCTCGCGAGCAGGTTCTGTTGCAGAACCCATCAATACGATGATGTTCTCAGCATCTGCAGCACCATAGTAGTTGAACAAGTGATATTCACGACCTGTAATCTTAGAAACCTCAGCAAGGTGCTTTTCTACGATTTCAGGGATTGCGTTATAGTAGCTGTTGCTAGCCTCACGATGAGTGAAGAAAGTCTCAGGGTTCTCAGCGGTACCGCGAGTGACAGGACGCTCAGGAGAGAGTGCACGGTTGCGGAAATCCTCGATCCACTCAGGCTTAACCAATGGGCGGATATCTTCCATATCCATCTCCTCGATCTTATGATACTCGTGAGAAGTACGGAAACCATCGAAGAAGTTGATGAAAGGAACCTTGCTCTCGAGAGTAGAAAGATAAGGAACTGCAGAGAGATCCATAACTTCCTGAACAGAACCAGAACAGAACATAGCGAAGCCAGTCTGACGACAAGCCATTACATCCTGGTGGTCACCGAAGATACAAAGAGAGTGAGATGCCAGTGTACGAGCTGATACGTTGAAAACGCAAGGCAGTAATTCACCAGCAATCTTATACATGTTAGGAATCATCAAGAGAAGACCCTGAGAGGCTGTATAAGTAGATGTCAGTGCACCTGACTGAAGAGAACCGTGAACTGCACCAGCAGCACCGCCCTCAGATTCCATTTCCTGAACTGAAACAGTCTGACCAAAAAGGTTCTTACGACCTTTGGCAGCCCATTCGTCTACATGCTCCGCCATTGGAGAAGACGGAGTGATAGGGTAAATGGCAGCTACCTCAGTAAACATATAGCTTACATGAGCAGCAGCTGTGTTACCATCACATGTGATAAACTTTTTTTCTTTAGCCATTTTTAATATAGATAAAATGTTATAGTTTTGTATAAATCTTAATTCTAATCTCTTTCTCCTTGTTAATATAAGAATCCCAGCAACCAGAGTGGAATTTTGTTATCCTTACCGATTTCGGTATTATATCTCGCATAGATTGTGTCGGGATTGTACCTCATCTTCGCTTTACTTTGTGCATCGCAGATTTTGAATTTCAGTTTCTCATCCACGATATAGTTGTGTTCCTTCGAACCTTGGTTCACCTTATGGTCCTTCCACATCGAATTTACAAAGAAAGTCTCCATCAAAGTTTGGTCTTCCACCTCAAGAGGATAGATTGCATACATGAGATTAGAGTTGTGCATCATTACCTTTGCAGGTTTCTTTGGAAATTGTTGCCCCACAGGATAAATCATGTTTATGAGTCGAGCGTCAGCAAGATATTTGATATAGTTCATTACCGTTGCACGACTTGTTTGAATATCAGTAGCCAATTGGCTGATATTAGGTGCTTTAGGACCACCAACAGCGAGCAGATAAAAGAGCTTCTTGATTTTGGTAAGATACTTTAGTTCTATCTGCTTAATCAGTAAGATATCCACCTCGGTCATCATGTTCATCGT
>CACYKX010000039.1 GCA_902775075.1 uncultured Prevotellaceae bacterium
TGGCTTAAGTTTATTCCAGGTATTGTAAAGGGAATCGGTATTGTGTGTAATCTTTTTCTAAAGTCTGATGAGAAGGTTATCGTTATGCCTCCCGTATATCATCCTTTCTTCCTTACTCCTCAGGGAAATAAGCGAGAAGTGGTTTGGAATCCGTTGAAACGGAAAGATGACGGCTATTACGAGATAGATTTTGATGGCTTGCAACAGGTATACGATGAAAAATGTAAATTACTTATACTCTGTAATCCACATAATCCCGGTGGTATTTGTTGGGATAAGGAAACACTTGTGCGATTAGCAGAATTCTGTTATGAACACCATATATTGGTAGTGAGCGATGAGATACATGCAGATTTGGCAATCTTCGGTCATAAGCATATTCCTTTTGCTTCTGTCAGTGATAAGGCTGCGCAGATAAGCATTACTTTTCAGGCTCCTACCAAGACCTTTAATATTGCCGGTATCATATCGAGTTATGCTATTGTACCTAATCCTGAGATCAGAAAGGTGTTCTATACTTGGCTACATGTTAATGAACTTGATGAGGCTCATATCTTTGCCCATATCGCTACTATAGCGGCCTTCCGTAAGGGCGAAGACTGGCGACAGCAGATGTTGACATATATAGAGGATAATGTGAGATATGTAGAGGATTATTGTCGGAAACATATTCCTCAGATTCGTCCATTGCGTCCACAGGCTTCTTTCTTGGTATGGCTTAATTGTCGCGATCTGAAACTGAACCACGAGGAACTGCTCGATCTCTTTATTGATAAAGCCCATCTGGCTCTGAATGATGGCGAAATGTTTGGATCAGGTGGAGAGGGGTTTATGCGTCTTAACGTGGGATGCCCCCGACAAATGTTGGCGCAAGCATTGTCTCAGTTAGAACAGGCTGTTAATAACATATAATAGTGTGATATTTTGCTAATATCAGATTGGGTATAAAAAAAAGTGAGCGTGTCTCACGACAAACCCACTCCACATGCGAATTTTAATTAACTCTTAAAATAACTCTCTGATTAGTCGTCTCGTAAGATTTTATATAACTCTCTAATTTGTTGTCTATTATATTGAATTTGTTTCTATCTCACAATTCTTGATATCTTTATCGATGTCCTCCGAAACTACCCGAACTCCTGTTTGGTGTGGAAGTCCTCGTGGAATTACCGGAACCTCTGGAACCAAAAGTGCCTGGAGCTGTAGGGTGACTGTTACCAAAGCTATTCGATCTAGAACCGAATGTATTGTTTGGACGAGTAGATTCAAAAGTTCGAGGAGAATAACTGCCGAAACTTCTGTTCTCTCCAAAACTGTCTCCATTCCTTACGGTAGTCCGTGTGGAACTCTCTCTCATCGTATTGTTGGAACGGTTCTCTAGATTACCGAAAGAACGTCCGCGTCCATATATTCCGTTGTTGAAGTTATCACGCATTCCGTTGTATCTTCCGTTTCCTCTGTATCCGTAGGTTCTGTCTTTATACCAACTTCTTCCGCTATTGTTTCTCCAACTATGTCTGCCTCGATATACGGTATAGAAGTGAGGACGGCCAAAGTAGTAATAGTTGCGATGCGGATATCTTGCATAGATCCTGAAATGCCAGTAATCTCCATCCCAATATATAGGGCGATAGAAATACAAGCATTCGAGATAGTTACGATATTGCCAGTCGTACAATATGTATTGTAGGTCGATATTGCGTTGCTGCCAGTAGTTACCGTAAATGTCGCTATAATTGTTGATACCCATCAGATAGTCGAGGTTAATCTCATAGGCGGCCTCGTATTGGTCTTCTGTAAGATTCAACTCATACGCCATCTTATCCGTCAAGAAGAGCGCTTGCTCGCGAGCCTGCTCATAACTCATGGCGCTTGCTGATACTGTTATGGTGAACAGTGCTATAAGGGCTAAAATCAACTTTTTCATAAGCGTATTCATTATTATTTGCAAAGGTAGTCTTTTAAGTTTATCTGTGGGGGGGATTTTCCCTAAAGTAGAGGGGGAAAATCCCTATAGTTTAAAATAAATGGTCTGTAATAGCGTTATCATACCATAATAAAAGTGAAACCATGAGATTGCAAACGATCATATATATTATCATGTCTGTGATGTCTCTGCCATCGTATGCGCAATACACAGGACAGACGAATGTGGATGGAGAGAAGCATCATAATCTCACACAAGATTTGGTATATTGTGTTGAAACACAAGGGTCTTTCTCTAGTGGGAAAACTCCGTTGTGGTTGAATGCCAATAAGTATGGGTTAAGTTCCTTGAGAAAGAATAACGGGTATCTTCGCGGAAGTATCTGTCGCCCTTTATCTAAGGATTCCGATCGCCATTGGGGGATAGGATATGGTATAGACTTGGTAGCTCCATTGAATTATACCAGTAAGTTTGTGGTACAGCAGGCGTATGGAGAAATGAGATGGCATCATGGCGTGCTCACCATAGGTAGCAAAGAATATCCGATGGAATTAAAGAATAACTCGTTGAGTAGTGGCTCCCAGACGTTGGGAATCAATGCCCGTCCGATACCACAAGTGCGTATCGCATTGCCCGAATACTGGACATTGCCCATCGGAGGACGCTGGTTGCATATGAAGGGACATATAGCCTATGGATGGCAGACCGATGAACGCTGGCAACATGATTTTACATCTTGTAATCATAAGTATGCTGATGATGTGAAGTTTCATAGTAAGGCCGGTTATCTGAAGATAGGAAATAAAGAGAAGATCAAACATTGGAGCTTAGAGTTAGGTCTGGAGATGGCCACCCTTTATGGAGGAACAGCTTATGGAGAACCAGACGCATCGGGTAACGTAAGAATATGGCAAGGCGAAACAGGGCTGAAGGGAATGTGGCATTCTTTTATACCTGGTGGTGGTGATCAAGGAGAAGGACTCTATGAGAATATGGCAGGTGATGACTTAGGCAGTTGGGTGGCACGTTTGAACTATGATACGGATAAGTGGGCAGCTCATTTATATATAGATCATTTCTTTGAAGATCAGTCGATGATGTTCCTCTTCGATTATGACGGTTATGGAACGGGAGAGAATTGGAATAAGCGTGAAAAGCTCCGTTTACTTCATTATCCCATGAAAGATATGCTGTTAGGGACAGAAATCAATCTCAAACAAGGTAGATGGCTTCGTGATATTGTCTTTGAATATATCTATACAAGATATCAAAGTGGTCCTGTATATCATGACAGAACGGAGACAATAAGCGATCATGTGGCTGGAAAGGATAACTATTATAACCATTATATATATCCGGGATGGCAACATTGGGGACAAGTGATGGGTAATCCGTTGTATCGTTCTCCGCTGTATAATACGGATGGTATGCTGATGGTAGAGAACAATCGCTTCTGGGGATTCCATCTAGGATTGTCGGGGCATCCTGTGCAGCCGTTTGATTATAGAATATTGGCCACATGGCAGGAAGGATTCGGTACTTATGACTATGCTTTTGACAAGATACGTCATAATGCCAGCGTTATGTTTGAAGGTGTATTCCATCTGCATCGAAATTGGGATGTAAAGGGTGCTTATGCTATGGACTTTGGAAGTATATTAGGTCGGAATACAGGATTTCAGATAACAGTTACAAAAATAGGAGTACTAGGTTTATGAAAAAGATATTTGTTCTATTCGTGGTTTTGATGTTTTCCCTCAATTCTTGTGAATTAGAATATATAGACAATGGAGAACTCGACGGAAACTGGAATATGGTTTCTATCGAGACGTTGGCAACGGAAAAGCAAGATGATGTATCCGGTTTAAGACGTTTTTGGGCTATACAGGCAAAACTCCTTCAGTTGTCTGGTGGAGGAGATTCTTACTATTTTAGATTCAAGCATAAGGGAGATAGTTTGTGGATAAGTGAACCGTATAAGTATATGGAACATCAGACGGGTGGTGACTCTCTGTTGACAAAAGTTCCGGTAGATTTTGCCAATTATGGGATATTCCATCTCGAAGAGCATTATAAGGTAGAGAAACTGTCAGGGGGAAAGATGATATTGAAGTCAGATAGTATCCGCCTGTATTTCCGAAGATTCTAATTAGAAGATTTTACCGAAAAGGATTTTAAAGATTGTCTTTATGATGATAGAAGCATCGGTAAGTAAAGATCTTTTCTGGATATAAAATAGATCCATTCTCAATCTCCGAAGCATTTTATCCATGTTGTCGGTATAACCATTATATAATGTGGCAAAAGAGGTAAGACCCGGTTTCACTTGTAGGATCAACCGATATCTAGGGTCTCTCTTCATGATCTTGTCAATATAATACTTACGTTCCGGTCTTGGACCAACAAACGACATGTTGCCGATGAAGACATTCCATAGTTGAGGAAGTTCGTCTAGATGATGATTTCTAAGAAAGCGTCCCACCTTGGTAAGTCTTTTGTCGCCATGGAGTTTGGCAAGCATAGGACCGTCCTTTTCTGCATCCTTTCTCATACTTCTGAACTTATAGATATAGAATGGGCGCCCATGTTTCCCTATACGCTCCTGTTTGAATATAGAAGGTTTGCCGTCTTCGCATCGAATAGCGAGAAAGCATAATAGCATGATGGGAGAAGAGATAATGAGAGCTAAACAAGCAAAGAGGATTTCAAAACATCTTTTTATAATGACGCTAGTTTGCGAAAGTCTACTACCTATTATATCTGCGTTCCCGTGGATACTATATCGTTCTATATATTTTGTTTCAATATTCTTCATGAGCACCTTATTATAAACGTAAGTGACGGCTCTTTTATTGTCTGTCTCTTAAAAAAAACAGATAGAGATATTTCCTAATCTTGTTCGGTACCAATCTGACGAAGACTCTGATACCCAGATTTCTGATATATTGTCGGATGTTGATAAATCCACTCCGGAATGCATAGGTTTGCAATCTAATGTCAGACTGGATATATCTTATACCGCCACGGCGTTCGAAGGTGTCGTTGGATTGTCTGAAATATACTAATGGCTCTTGGATATTATAAAAGATGTAGCCTTTGTTAATCATTCTAATCCATAGATAGTAGTCTTCGAGAAGGTAGAAGGGTTTGTAGTTACCTGCTTCCAGAACTTTAGACTTCCTAAACATGCATGCCGGATGGTTGACAGGATTCCTCGATATGGCATATCGTTTGATGTCATGATCGAATTCCGGAACCATCTTGATGTTCTCGATATGAAAGATATCTTTCGAGAAGGTAGACATCCATGAACTAACGACAGTAATCTCAGGATGCGACAGAAGAATGTCGAGTTCCTTTTCGAATCTTTCGGGATAGCAGATGTCGTCGGCATCCATTCGGGCCACCAGTTCGTGCGAACAATGTTGCAGACCATGTTGAAGGGCATATCCTAATCCCATATTTTCTTCGTACGAAACAATCTTAAGAGTATGGAATTTCTCAGAGAACCTGTTGATGACATCATATAAACCATCGTTCAGTTTCCCATCTTCCACCAGTATAATCTCGTCGGCTTTTACAGTCTGATGGATGAGGCTCTCCAAACATTCAGATAAATGTGTGGGAGTCTCTTTGAAGTATACAGATATAAGAACAGAGAATTTCATTGTGTAAAATGTTTAGCGTATTATCGGGTAATCCAATCCTTGCAAACGGGAGAATGATAGTCTTTTACATTGTTCCATCTTTTAGGTGCGATAACAACTTTATCCTTGTTCTTGTTCAACCAAGCTCCCCACCACGAAAAAGAAGAGTTGGCGATAATATGATGTTTACATTCAGACATGAGATGCATATCATTATAGCTATCACCATTCTTGTTCCAGTCTACTAAGACAGAATGCTTATTGAGTAATGGAACGATTTTCTGTTTGCACCATTCCATATCGTCAGAGAATATACAATATAAGTCAGGGTGTACCATTTCCTCAATTGTCAGGATAGCCTGTTTATAATAATCGATGTTGCAGATATCCCTGTACATGTTACTTTTCAGATAGTCTCCTCGTCGGATATGGATAGAAACCGAGTTGCAAGTTTGAATCGTTTTGCTGAGTTCCAAATTCCTTTTATTGTGATAGGCAGGAAAAGTAAACGCCTTCATGATTTCATCCTTGATGCCATTGAAATACTCTTCATGTTGCCAATATCCATCATAATACTTACTTTGTTCAATCTCCGTGATGTCAGACAATAAATTCATAGACAAATCCTCAATGATTGTATCTTTCCTTTTGGGTAGCAATCTAACTCCTATTCTCCAACAATTATAATTAGGGTAAGGGTAGGCAAGAGGTAAAATCTCCGACCATGAAGCTGTAGGAAGGTTGGTGTGGAAGACAGAAGAAATCTCATACCCATGATGCTTATGATAATTCCTAGCACATCTCAAGTCGAGAAGCACCCTTTCCTCAGGATGTTTCTTTTTCAGAGCAAGAGCAAATGCAAACTGGAACATTTGATTGCCTAATCCACCTAATATCTTAACGATTTTCATACGAGTCGTTTAATGATTTCCTTGAAATATTGTATCAATTGGTATGCCAGTAATTCGTATCTGAACAAATTATTGTATTTAGCATTTAGAATTTCACAATCCTGTTTGATCATTGCTTTCCGGTCGATATTCATAGATATCTGGTCTGCATGCCCATGTTGTGAGATGATATGGATATGTCGGTCATAATAGATATTCTGACCATTCAGCAGATGATAATACCAGTCAACGTCAACGAGCCAATGTAATCTCGTATCGAACATCTTCATCTTCTCGTGTTCGAATGCAATGGCAGAACATGGTCCTATGGTATTGCAGACAAAGAGAAGACGAGGATGTGATGCGAAGAAGTTCGTCAGTTTGTTAACGTATCGTCTCCTTACGCCTTTAGAATCCTGTACGATTACTCGAGAGATAATGATCGAATAACCTTTTCTGAAGTCAGACAGAAGTTCCTCCAGATATTTTTCACCCATCATCTTCTCATCATGATGAAGAAGGATGACATATTTCCCATCAGCAAGTTCCAACCCCTTATTCCAATTCCTTACGGCTCCGAGAGAAGGTTTGTTCGCATAATATCTGATTCTCTGGTCGCTGATGGAGTCAACATAATCTCGTATATCATCATTCGTAGAGTCATCAGTAATGATGATGTTGAAGTCCTGTACACTCTGACAACGAACGGAGTCTATTGCTTCCTTTGTCAGGAGCAAGTTATTATAGGTCGGTATGATGATACAGAAGTTATTCATTTCTTAATATATTTGCCGGCTTGTGTTACAATATATCCATGATAGTTGATTAGTCCCAGACTCAATAACAGAATAGATAACGAGATACAGTTGTCGAGACTACCGCCCCAAAATAAGTCGAGCGATAACCCAAGGAACAGTCCCAATTCTATAGAATACTCCTTATAGGTAGAATAATAGGTAAGCGTCTTGTATATCGCATAGAGGAACAAGAGCATCACCGGAATTCCGAAGCATAAAGCGATGAGCAATATCGTAGATTCCGTTACTCCGGCCATTGCCAAATTGTGGAAGGTGAATATCGTGTTATCCTTTAAGGTTTGGAAGAAGAAACCAATCCCTGTCAACGGACTCTGTAGGATCAAACCGACGGTTCTTTCCCAAAGCGCCCATCTTAACTCGTTACTCTGACTGATATCTACTGTGAGTGCCGTCATAATGACGACAGCGATGACCAACAGAAAATAGAGCGATTTCAATAGTCTTGGATGTTTGAAGAACTGATATTTGTAAAGCAGGAATACAGCCAATAATATGATGTAATATCTAAACGAACCCGCAAGGAGCAGATTGATCAACATACTAGCCATAATGAATCTCTTGATCCATTTGTTTTTGATGTCCTCGTGTAAAAAACAGCATATTGCCAAGAATGATATACTTCCGGAATAGAGAGTGTTGCTTTTTACACCAGGGAATCTCGGTAAGAACTCTCCCGGGCGTACGGGTGGAAATGCAGTCCAAGGTAGTGAGAATCCCATAGCCAATAATATGTTGGAAAGAATGTCTGCGATAAAGATGATATAGACAACAGCCTTGATGATGGAGATGAGTTCAGTCTTATGGTTGGTACCCATAAAGAAGAATGCGAAAAAGTAGAATTGTCCCCACATCATGATCGATTTACTTGTCGTATCTCGGAATATCACGTTGGCAATACCGATAAGGAGAGAAATGCCCAAGAATAATGAAAATACAGGTATTGTTCTTATCTGATAGATAAAGGTATCCACAGAGAACAGAAGTATGGCAGCCAGAGCGAGCAGAGGTAGCGTATAGGGCGTATATCCCGCAAACTGGAACAGAATGAGGGATATTGCGAAGATATAATATTTTATACTATTACTGATGATCATAAGTCTTCAATATCGTTTTTATATATATCCATATCATGAGAGTTTTGGCAACATACGAGATGAATACTGCCAAGGCCGGCGCTGAGGCTCCATACCCCATCTGAAGTAAATAATATGTAGACAGAATCAAGACGATAGCCCATATCAGATTCAAGAAGAAACTGGTCCATATCTTGTCTTTACTATATACAGACATCTCGATGACATTGGAGACGGAAGAGAATACCGTGGAAAAGCCTAGTAGAATAAGAGGTGTGGTATCTTCAAATCCGTTGCCATAAAAGTTCATGATCATGTTACTAGCAAGAAGCGTGAAGATGGCAAAGAGAAGAGATATACAAGATATGCCGATAATATTGGCAAGCAGAGTATTCTTGAACTCCTTGTTGCTGGTAATGCTGGCGAGTATAGGTAACACAATCTGACTGATGGCTCCTGGGATGAAAAGTAAGATAACCTTCCATTGGTCGGCAGCTTCGAAGATGGCAAGTTCTCCGAATCCATTGCTCCTCACGAGTAGGGTTCGGATGACGAAGAAAGCCGGCGTCACCATGATGGCCGAAAGCGTTGCGGGAATGCTGTAAGTATATAGTAGTTTCCAGTCATCCTTTCGAATAGATCCCGTCTTGATGTCGATATGATTCTTTGCGAAAGATCTCCTGACGGATAAGAAGTTCAGTCCATAGAGTAGTGTGATACCCAGACCGAATCCGACGATAGCACCGGACAATTGGAAATAATAAGCACCGGCAACCATAAAGATGGCTTCGGCGATACCTCCCCAGAGTGTGTTGATGGCAATACTTCTGAAGTCCTCCAGCCCCATTAATGTACCATTCTCAATTCCGTTCAATATCGACACGAACAACATGATACTACCATATCGGATGATTGTATCCAAGTCTGGACTGTCGAGAATATGTTCTGCGATGACGTGGGAGAACAGCAAAAGCAAGATCACGATAGCGAGTCCGATGACGAGCGAGAACCTATTGGAAAGTTGATAGACAGAGGCAGCATGGTCAGGACTATCCTTACGATATTGCGAAATGAATTTCGTCGCTGTCACGCCAATTCCCGTGGCACCAAGGACTATGAACATACCAATAGTAGAACGGATGATACCGAGTTCACCGAATATGTCTTTCCCCAAGATACGGGCGCATAAGATACCAGACAGGAAGAAACAAAATTTTCCTATAGCTGTACCCGTGAACGTCCAGAAAGCCCCGTGTACTAATCTGTTGGCAATATCATGCTTTCTAAGATTATCTATTATTCTCGCCATTTAAGATGAGTTGGACATTCTTTATAATTCCGTCGTTCTCCAGCTTTTCGATATTTCTAATATCGTTGATATTTGCCATTCCACTCCTGATTACCAACAAAGAACGTTGGCAAGCGTCTGCGAACATCTCAACATCAGAATAATGCAATAGAGAAGGTGTGTCGATGACGATGAAGTCGTATACCTTAGACAATTCGCTCATGAGTGATTTGCCATAAGGTGATAATAAGATGTCGATAGCATGATCTCTTTCAGTTCCGAGTGGCATGAAGTACAAGTTTTCCTGCAACTGCATGATGTAAGAATCTTGGTTAGCGGCATCTTCCTTCAGCAGAAGATCTGTTAATCCCTCATGCTGAGCACCATATGTAGATGTCAAAGTATAGTATCTGGTGTCTGCATCTATCAGCAAAGTCTTCATCTTAGGAAGTCTGCTTAGAGATTTTGCCAAGTTTAAGGCCGTATGTGTAGCTCCCGACCCTTTAAGAGTAGGACAAATCAGAAGATTATAACTTTCGTTGTTCTTCTTATCTTTCGTCATCCGATTCCTTAGTATACGGATCGCATCATCATAGTTGGCCTCATGCTCTTCAGGGAGTTCTGCACAGAGATGCAGACTTGTGCCGAAGATATCCTCCTTTCTTCTAATTGTCTTACTGAGGTATAGTTTGATGAAGAAGAAGATAAAAGGAAACAGAATACCGAAGAGTACGGCGGCAGCCATCGTTCTGATCTTCTTAGGGAATACAGGTTTAAACTTACCCGTAGGCTGAGAGATAACTCTAGCGTTGTCAGAGACAAACAAGTTGGAGAGTTCTATCTCCTCCTTTTTCTGTAACAAGAAAATATACAACTGTTCGATAACCTTCTGCTGTCTTTCGATAGGCAGAATCTTCTTGACCTTCTGTGGAGCAGAGGCGATCTCACTATTTGTCGAATTCTTAGTTTGTTGCATATTCTTTGCTTGCAACTTTGCCTGTGCCACGGCGTGGTCGAGAGAGGTGGCAAGTGCCTTTCTCATCGCATTTACTTGGCGCGTGAGTTCCTCTACGAGCGGATTCTTCTCGCTACTATTCTGAAGCATATTATTTCTCTTCATCAAGAGCTCGTTATAGTTGATGATCTGCTTGGCCACGTTCTCATTGTCTGGTAACAAATTGCCCGGCAACGGCTGATAGTTGTTAGCCCCCTTAGCAAGGTTACTCATATTCTGTAGCATATACAACTGGTTGTTCAGTTTTGCGGCCATCTCGTTTTCCACCACCGAAGTTTCCAGATACATTTTCGCATTCCCAGCATAGTCCAGTATCATGTTATCACTCTTGAAATCCATGATATGATTGTCAAGTCCAGAGAGCGTCTTCTCAATATCCGAGATTCTGTCGTTAACGAATTTTGCCGACGATTGCATAGAAGTCATCTTCTCTTTGAAATGCTTCTCTTTGTATATGCTGATGAGCGTGTTGATAACCCGTTCAGTTCGTTTGGCTGTGATATCCTGATAAGAGAGCTCGATAACAGAGGTCTGGTCGTCGGAATTCTCAATCTTGATGACTTTCGAGATCTCGTCGGCGGTATCATACACTCTATCTTTCTTTACCTTTATCGTGATTTCCTCCTGATCGCTGAAAGCCTTAGGGAAATACTTTGTCGGCGTGATACAGATAGAACCGATAGGCGTATGAATTACAGAATTTATCTTTCCCTTGACCTCATCATCATAGTCAGTTTTCTCTTTCTTGAAATCACTTAGCGTAACCTCACCATTCTTGTTGAGTTTCACGATGACCTGTCCCTTCGACGAGTCATCGATGTTGGCGAAGGAAACCTTTATTGGTAAGTTCTTGTCGCAAACTTCTTGATAGAACAGACCATGCTGAATTTGGTATGAAGTATTTAGATCGAGTCTTTTTACCAATTCCTCTAAAGTCGACTTCGCCTGTAGAATTCTGATTTCATTGTTCACGTTCGAAGAGATATGGAACATTCCCAAATTCGAGAACACACCTAAGTTTGATGCGACAGCAGAGCTCAACAGACTACTGCTGTTGTTATCCTCGTCCTTGATGAGAACCTCAGCATCCCTTTCATATTTCGGGGTTACTATCAGGAGAAACAGAATAGCGACAGCTATTGTACAGACAAAGAATATAGCACATCCTATCCAATGATTTCTGCATTCGTCAAGGATTCTTTTCAACGTAATATGTCTTTCTTTCTTTTCAACTAATTTTTCGTAATCTTGAAAATCCATGGCGCATTTTATTTAAAGAAGAGAACGGCAATAGTGGTGAGGACAGAAGCAACGGAAAGCCATACCGAAACATTTCGTGACGTATTACCGTTGGCCGTAGATTGTCGTGCCCTGTAATTGTTCGCTTTCACATATATCACGTCATTCTGGTGGATATAAAAGGCATCAGAACGAAGAAGGTCTTTCCCGGAAGCTAGATTAAGCATATAAGTTTTCTTCATTCCATCCACATCGCGTAGTACGACGATGCTGTCCCTCTTTCCGAATAAGGTTACGTCACCAGATTGTCCCAGGGCTTCAAAGATATTTGTCTCATCCTTGGTGATCTTCTTTATGCCCGAAAGGGTTACCTCACCTAGAACAGTATACGAAAGATTCTTGTATCCCACGTTGACGGTGACATCCTTAGCCATTCCCGTATTCACTAGTTTTTCCTTGATGATTTCTTCGGTTTCCTCTCGGGTTAGTCCCGAGAGATGTATCTTTCCCAAGATCGGGAAATCGATATTACCATCAGAGTCGATAGTATATCCTGTAATGTACTGGTTGCCCGAAGGACTTCCCGAACTGATGTTCGTGTTCAGGTTACCATTGAAGAGATAGTTGAACTCCGGAATTTTACTCTTGACGATGATAGATATCTCATCACCTTTCTGTAGTCTGATCATTCCGTTGTTCGAGGTTTGTATGGTAGTACCATCATAGAGGTCTTGCATATAATTGAAGTTCTTTGGCGTTTCACAGGAAAGAAAAACAAAAGACAGTAAAAGTATAATGATATGATATGATTTCTTCATGATGAATCTTAATATTGTTTTAGAGAAAACTCGTTTTATCCTAAATTATTGTCCCATAACCCATGCAAATCCCTTTGCAGTTCTCAATCCATTGTCTTGAAAATGGTTGCCGGGATTCCATTCCAGAATACTGTTTATCCCCTTGTCTTGCAAGATTTTGTATTCCCGACGCATACATACAGCCACCTGTTTCATGGCCACACTCTTGGTATGTTCCTCTTTGTCTCCTAAACTCAGATAAATATGCTTTACCAAAGGGTCATGCTCCTTAGAGTATTTTATCCAGTTAGGATACCATATCGATGGTGATGCCGATACCGTACCATAGAATATATCACTCTGGAAAGCCGCCCATATCGAGAAGAATCCGGCAAGGGAATATCCTCCGAGGATGATCTTCGTGTCAGGGAGACAGAACACAGGAATGATATTCTCGATGATATAGTCGAGTGTTTGCGGACCGCCATTACCGAAAGGAATCTTTCCGAATACCGGTGGGGCAGGCCAAGGCGTAAGTTCTGCATTCCATTTCTCTATCTTGAAAGCCACAAGTGTAAACGACTTGTCCGTCAGTTGCTCAATATGTTCCACCTCATGGTCGAGTTCCGTCACATCATGACTGTCCACCGGTTGCAGGAGAACGAACCGAGGTTCATCCTCATGATAGACGTAGCAAGTCTTACCACCTATAGATTGTACATTCTTATTATGTCTCATAAAAACTTAGTATGAATCATGTCCCGTGATGTCACGAGAGCCGTAGACGATGCAAAGGTAGCATAAAAATGGCAATCATATATATAATATGTGCGAAAACGAACAAAAACTTCCATTTTTATTTTGCTATTACTGTAAATTGATTTATCTTTGCAGCAGAAAAGTACATTTCAGGGGTTGTTTGGATTTGACAGCGGGATGAAATGGTACGTAAGCACGCGGAGCCTCGATGGCTAGCTCCTTAATCTGAGTGATCAAAAATTAATTGGCGAAAACAATTACGCTCTCGCTGCCTAATCGAAGTACAGTAGATTACTGGCTTAATCCTGTCACAAGGTGATAGGACGAGACACCGCTCCGAGGATGTTGTTCCGAATCTAAAGATATAGTGGTGCAGGTTAAATCGGAAATAGTCTGGCGATGCCTCGCTCGTCTGATGAAATTTTAGAGGATAAGGTATCGGTTGGTGGTCCAGGTCTTGCCGATACACGAAAACCGAAGGCTGGAATAAACGTGTAGAAAGCGTATGGTTTCCCTGTTTGGACGCGGGTTCGACTCCCGCCAGCTCCACGATCATCTTTTCAGACAAAGTCAAAAAAACAATTAGGAATCTGTAAAGTGCCTTAACTTCATGAAGTTAAGGCACTTTACTTTTTGCTCGTAAGCATCTTCTATCAGCTAATCCAAAGGTCATCTTGCGATTTCCTTTCTATTTAGCGATTAGATATATATCAATAAATTACGGGTACGGAAGATATAAAAGCGTCTTTCTCGCATTTATTAGGTAAATTATGACTACCTTTGCACTCGTTTTTTTAACGATAAAAAATAAAGTATGATAATTACAATAGCGCGCCAATGTGGTTGCGGGGCAATCCATGTAGGCGAGATACTTGCAGAACATTATGGCATACCTCTCTATACGAGAAAGAGTTTGATGGATATGGCCGAAGAAAAAGGTATTTTGCAGGAAATGGATGACTTCTTCGAAGAGCGTCCTGTAGACAACCTGATGTTCGCAATTTCCGAAGGATATGCAGAAGCAAATATCAGTTTGCATGAGAAACCTATTAAGATGCTCTCGGATATGATAGGAGAGAAGAATTGCATCATCATAGGACGATGCGGAAACTATATCTTCAGAAATCGAAAAGATTTGGTATCTGTATTCCTTAAGGGTAACGTGGATGCGAGAGTACAGGACATCATGCAAGAGAAAAATATGAAGAAGGCCGAGGCACAAGAATTCGTAGACTATATCGACGATTGTCGTATCAACTATCATAAATATTATACAGGGTTGACTTGGGGAAATGCTGCCGATTACGACATCTGCCTAGACAACTGTCGGTTGGATTCCTCGCATACGGCATCGATCATAGAAGGATATATCAAAGCATTGAACATTAAATAATTAAAAGAAGGGTAAAAAGAAGGATAGCAAAATGAAATATATTATACAACTACTTATTATTATCATATTCGCATTTATCGGGGAAGTACTCCATCATTTCATACCGGTTCCGGTACCCGCCAGCATCTATGGCATTATCTTGTTGTTCGGAGTATTGGAGATGAAATGGATCAAGGTGAAAGATATCCGAGAAGTCAGTATGTTCCTCATCGCTGTGATGCCTGTGATGTTTATCCCTTCAGCAGTAGGACTTATTGACTCTTGGGAAGCCATCAAGGGCTCAATATTCCAGTATCTCGCCATTACGATAATAAGTACAGTAGTAGTGATGTCTGTTGCCGGACTCGTGACCCAATATGTGATTCGTCGCGGAAAGGAGGCAGCCGAATGAAAGACTTATTGCAGAATTCAGTATTTCTGGGTGTCCTGCTCAGTATCGGAGCCTATGCCATTGGTATGTTGTTGAAACGAAAGACGGGTTGGAGCATCCTCAATCCACTATTGGTTTCTATTGTTTTGATTATCGCATTCCTCTTGGTTACAGGACTTCCTTATCAAACCTATAGTGAAGGAGCAGATATTATCAGCTATATGCTTACTCCAGCAACGATCTGTCTGGCAGTTCCATTATATCAACAGGTAGAGCTATTGAAGAAAAACTATAAGGCAGTATTGGCCGGAATATTATCCGGAGTGATTAGTTCGATGATCACGATACTTGTCCTAGCCTTATTGTTTGGGTTCGATCATGCATCATACGTAACTTTCCTTCCTAAGTCTATTACGACCGCCATCGGTATGGGCGTCTCTCAGGAGTTAGGTGGATACGTATCAGTAACAGTCGTTGTCATTGTGCTTACCGGTGTTATCGGAAATGTGATCGCCGACAGAGTATTAGGATTCTTGCATATAGAAGAACCTATTGCCAAGGGTGTCGCCATAGGTAGTGCATCCCATGCCATTGGTACGGCCCGTGCTATGGAAATGGGACAGGTTGAAGGCGCCATGAGCGGATTGTCCATCGTAGTAAGTGGTATCATGACAGTACTTGTAGCTACGGTATTTTCTTGGTTTATGTAAAAAAGTAACCAATAAAGGAGATATTTGTAGTTAAAGAAAGTTAATCTGTAAGCTTTTAAATTGTAATATGACCGTACGGTTTTCTGTTATTCTTGTATACTAAAGATAAATAAGAAACAGATGTTATGTGTGATTGTGTAGATAAAAAATGAAAAAGCGTGTACTAATCGGAATGGATATTTCTACTTTTGATTGCTAAATTATTTTGTTGGTTCCAACAAAGTTTTGTATATTTGCATCCGAAAAAATAGAAAGAGTTCTTATTAATCGATAGAAAAGTAAATTTAAAACTTGAGTAATTGTGAACGGGGGCCAGTCGAGAGACAGTCCCCCTTTTTTGTATACCTTAATATTATACGATATTTGATGAAAAATAGATAGTTTCTTATTCGTTTTTCATATTTTTTTGTAATTTTGCACGCCAAATAGGACTCAAAGTATATATTAGATTATTTTTGGATGAATACGATACCCCATGTATTAGGAAACCTTCCTTCCGATAGTTTCCTAAAGAATCAAAATGCGTTTAAACAATTTGTCGATATAGTTTCCGACTATTTCGAACAGGGCGTCGTTAGCAAGGACGAATTAGACAAGATTTTACTCTTCTCGATGAAGAAAGCCTGTGGCATGCTCTATCAGTATATCGATGAATACAATCATCGTGCAGCAGGTGTGTCGCAAAGTCTCATCAACTTCATGAGCGACAAGGAACAATTTGTCTATGATATTAAATTTCTTTCCAGAGCGGGATACATCCTCAATATCGAAGATGTAAACGATATGAAGAAGGTATTCCTTACCACCAAACCCAAAGCACTGGAGTGCTTCCTCTTTGCCTGTCTCAAGAGTGCCAACTCGAAATGGCTGGAGATGGAACCACTTGCCAACGGCCATGCCAGACAGTCTACCAATCGTATAATCTTTATCGATGTACTGGCCAATAGTATCGGTCTCGATAGTGATGATAAAGGACAGATGATTATGTTTAGGATGAAGATAAGATATCTGGAAAAGCAAATTAAAGACAATCGGAGTTTGCGCGATATCATGCCTAAAAGCAAAAAGAAAAAAAATAATAGTATAGTATAATGACCGACTCAAAGATTGAAGAAGAAATAAGGAAAGCCCTAAAGGCAGGATTCCAGGTATCATTTGATGACTATCGAGCCATAAAGAACAGTAATCCTGAGGCTTATAGACGGAATGTGCTGAAAGGTCTTCGTCTCTATCGAATCCTTGCTCCGCACAACTCAGCTTTGTTGAAACTCTGTGAGATTCATCATTTAAACTTAGAACAGATTATCTCGGAGGAATATCAGAAAGCCATGCAACTATCTCGGAGGAATATCAGAAAGCCATGCAACTTTTGTGAATTGTTGCGATATCCAGTATGACACATCGCCCCTAATGCTACATAAACAACTTTAACGGGTCGTTCTCTCCCCAGTAAAGATGCGTGTAGCTAGCGATGACGTTCCCCTCGTGGAATAGGGGAGTTGTCACGGGAGTCCCGGCAGCATTATACACCTGTGTCATCGATGTAGGAATCTCATCACAGAATTGAGTATAATGAAATTCATGTCCTCGAAGATTCAGATGATTCCATTCCATTTGACGATATCCGAGAGATAATTTCCGGTCTGATTTTCGTGCTGTGATGGAATACGGCAATACTCCACACATCTCCCAACATC